>JBCNPL010000153.1:0-5882 GCA_039593375.1 Paraburkholderia sp.
CTGCTCGACGATAACGCGACGCAGGAGCAGAAGGCGCAGTTCCCGCTGCGCGAAGCGTCGGTTCAGGTCTCGGAGATTCCCGGCAAGCCGGGCTCGTATCGCTCGGTCGCATTTTTGCGTCCTCATTTCCAACTGGACGAGCTGTCGATTTCGCTGCGGCTCGTCGCTGACCTGCCGAAGCCGGCGGGATCCTAAGCAACGTGAATCGAAGGGGGCGATGCGAATCGCCGGCCCACTGCTCAACTTCTTATTCGGGAGTCGCGAGAGATGAAAGACATTTACATGAAGTTCGGCAATCCTGCTATCCAAGGCGAATCGCAGGATAAGGACCATTCGAACTGGATCGAGATCAGCTCCTGGAATCACTCGATCACGCAGCCGCGCTCGGCGACGGCCTCGACGGCCGGCGGCCATACGGCCGAACGCTGCGAGCACTCGGACATGACGTTCACGAAGGACATCGACGTCGTGAGCCCGCTGCTTTATCAGCATGCCTCGGGCGGTACCACGTTCGACGAAGTCACGATCGACTTCATGCGTTCGGACGGTGACGGCAATCGCGTGAAGTACCTCGAGATCAAGCTCAAATACGTCATCATCTCGAGCGTTGCGCCGAGCGTGGTCGGCGAAGGACTGCCGGTCGAGGAGTTCTCGCTCAAGTATGCCGCCGTGCAATGGAAGTACACGCAGCAGAAGATCGGCGGCAACCAGGGCGGCAATGCCCAGGGCGCGTGGAGCCTCACGAAGAACGACAAGACCTACGCGGTCTGATCTGCGGCCGGCGCGCCGCGTTCGCTGCTGTACGGTGCGGGCGCGTGCGAGCAGGTGTACGGGTGACGGCGCCGATGGGCGCCGCCACTCTTGCAGGTTCAGCCTAAGTACGCGCACCGATGAAGCGATTCGAACCCAGCTTGCTCGACAAGCTTTTCGACGACGACCCGCGAATGCCGGCGCCGGCCGCGATGCGGCAGCTTTCGCTCGAGGAGTTGAAAAGCCGCGTGGCGCGTGACGTCGAGGCGCTGTTGAACACGCGCATTGCTCCGCGGGAGCCATTGCCGGAAGGGAGCGAATGCCTGCGCTCGGTGTTGACGTATGGATTGAACGACTTCGCGGGGTTGAGCCTCGTGAGGCACGACGATCGCGTTCGCATCTGCGATTCGATCCGCCATGCGATCGAGCAGCATGAGCCGCGTCTGCGCGGCGCGACCGTATCGCTCGAATCGAACCCGCAATCGACGAATGCGCTCTATTTCGTCATTCGCGCGAAGCTCGTGGTCCATCCGGCCGAAGAACCGGTCAGCTTCGACGCGATGCTGCAGGCCTCGACGCTGCAGTACTCGGTCACTCGCTCGCGCCGAGCCGCCGACGCCGCGCGAAGCCGTCTGTACGAGGCATAGGCAACTACCACCACGGTCATAGCGAAGAGGGCCGACGCTCGGGGAAAACGATGGACGCGTTGCTGCCTTACTACGACCGTGAGCTGGCGTTTTTGCGGCGGTATTCGCCCGAGTTTGCCAACCGATATCCGAAGATCGCCCCACGTCTCGCCGTTGCGCACAGGCAGTCGGACGATCCGCATGTCGAGCGGATGATCGATGCGCTCGCGTTGCTCGGTGCGCGCATCAACCGAAAGCTCGACGACGACTACCCCGAGTTGGCCGAGGCATTGCTCGAAGTGCTCTATCCGCACTACCTTCGGCCGTTCCCGTCATGTTCGATCGCGCAGTTCGCCGCCGACGGCGCGGAGCGGCTCGAACAGCCGATAACGATTCCGCGCGGCACGCGGCTCCGGAGTCGCGAAATCAACGGGGTGAGTTGCTGCTTTCGCACGGCCTACGACATCGCCCTTGCGCCGATCAGGCTTGCTCATGCGCGGTTCCGGGCGCTCGCCGCGCTGCCGGCCCATACGCCCGTGCTGCCCGGCGATGCATCGGCGGTCGTATCGTTTACATTCGAAAGCACGTCGCCCGCGCGCGATCTCGCCGCGCTCGGGCTCGATGCCGTGCGCGCCTACCTGCATGGCGAGCAGTCGTTCGTCGCGACGTTGGCCGACAGCCTCTTCATGAAGGCGATAGCGGCCTATGTCGAAGCCGATGAGCCGAGCGATTGGCGTCGCCTTCCGGCTCTTCCGCTCGAGCAGGCCGGATTCGGCGATGCGCAATCGCTCATCGACTACCCGGCGAAATCGCACCCCGCCTACCGTCTGCTGACTGAATACTTCGCGTTTCCCGACAAGTTCGGTTTCATCGATTTCGACCTTTCCGCCATGCTGCGCGCGAGCCGACGCTGCCGCCGGCTGACGCTGCATGTCGTGCTCGGGCGCGTACGAGGGGAGGCACAGTGGCCGCGGCTCATCGAATCCCTGGCGGCTCATCACCTGCGGCTCTTTTGCACGCCGGTCGTGAATCTTTTCGAGAAGCGCGGCGAACCAATTCACGTGAGCCACGAGGCTGTCTCCTATCCCATTGTCGCCGATGCGGCCAGCGCGCCGGCCTATGAGGTCTACTCGATCGACGCGGTCCATCTTGTCAGAGACGGTTTGAACGAGCAGACGATCACCGAGTTTCGTCCGTTCTACGCGCTGCATCACGACGAGGCGGGCAAGGCCGGCCGATATTGGTTCGCTCGCCGCAATGCCTCTGTCGCCGAAATGAGCCCAGGTTACGAGACGGAGATTTCGCTCGTTGACAGCGCGTTCGAACCGTCGAGCGCGCAAACCGACACGCTCAGCGTCGAATTGACCTGTACGAATCGCGATCTGCCGGCGCGGCTCGCCATCGGGCTCGAAGGCGGCGACCTGTTTATCGACGATGCGAGCACCATCGACGAAGCCGAAGGTGTCTTCGAAGACGGTCCCGTTTTCATGCTCTCTCGACCCACGCCGACTGTGCGCCTCGAGCGTGGCGCTTCGATACAGTCGCGGCTCGTTTCGCATCTCGCGCTCGGTCACGCCCCGCTCGTCGACGGCGATCTTGCCTCGCTGAAGGAACTGCTCGCCCTGTACGATCTGCGGCATACGGCGGTATCGACACGCCATATCGAAGGGCTCGTCGGCGTCGAGCGGCGCTCGGCGGTCCAATGGCTGCCCGGCAAGCCGTTCGCGACGTTCGTGCGAGGGGTCGAGATTCGCATCACGATCGACGAAGCGCATTTTGTCGGGGCGAGTCTCGCGGCGTTCGTGAAAGTGCTCGACGCGTTTTTGGGGCTCTACGTCAATCTCAATCGATTCATACAACTGATTGCCGTGTCGAAGCGCACCGGCGAGGAGATCATGCGATGCAAGCCACGCAGCGCAGAGTCGACGCTGGTGTAGTCCAGCGGCTCCTCGATGAGCCGTATCGCTTCGGGTTCTTTCAAGCGGTGCGCATGCTCGAGATGTGGTTCGCGCAGGATGTCGCGCGGTACGCGGGCGAGCGCGTCGTGTTTCGCAATACGCTCTCGCTGACGTTCGCGCCCAGCGAACTCGAGCGCGCCACGCCGTACGACCGCGACGGCGCGCCGCTCGGAAGCGGCGAAGAGCGCCATGCAGCGGTCGAGACACGTGCGCTCGCGCGTATCGAGCTCGTGCCGGCGTTCTTCGGGTTGTTGGGCGGGCAGGGCGCGCTGCCGCTGCACTACACCGAGGATCTGATCGCGCGCGAGCACGTGCAGCGTGACCGTGCCGCGCGCGAGTATCTCGACGTGTTCTCGCACCGGGCAACGGCGCTCTTCTACGAGGCCTGGAAGAAGTACCGGTTGCCGTTTCACTACGAGCTCGACAAGGACGAGCGCTATCTGCCGCTGCTGCTCGCGGTCGCGGGCCTGGCTCACAGGCCGACGCGCGGTGCTTTGCAGCAGGGGGCCGGCCCGCTGATCGACGAAGCGCTGGCCGGATACGCGCTGCCGATCCGGCAGCGGCCGATGTCCGCCGCGTATCTCCAGCAAGTGCTCGCCGATTATTTCCGCGTGCAAGTGCGCGTGGAGCAGTTCGTCGGCAAGTGGTACGACGTGCCGCCCTCGCATCTATCGCGGCTGGGCCTCGCGAATGCGACGCTCGGCGCCACCGCGCTGGCGGGCGAGCGCGTCTGGCAGCGCGACATGCGTCTGCGCCTCGTCTTGGGACCGCTCTCGAAGCGCGATTACGAGGCCCTCTTGCCGGCCGCGCCGCGTGCGGTCGCGCTCGAGAGAATGTTGTCGCTCATAGGCGGCGTCGTGTTCGATTACGAGGTCTCGCTTGTTCTCGCGCGCGCCGAAGTCGGACCGGCCCGTCTCGGTGGCGGGGCGCGGCTTGGCTGGGATGCGTTCGTCTGCACGCGCGAATCCGAGCGCGACCGCGACGATGCCCGCTATGAAGTGCACGTGATCGAGGAGCGGGAAGCGCGCGATGCCGTCCCCGAGAGACGTAGTCTGGAATACGAGGTGACTTGATATGGCGACCGACCTCGCCCTGCTTTTGACGCCGCTCGAGGGCACATCGCCCTGCGGCCGGGACTTGCTGTTTTCGAACGATTTCGATGCGATCCAGCACGCGCGGCGCTTCGACGATCCGTCGCTCGATCAGGGCGAATGGGTGACCGAGATCAAGGAGGCCGACTGGGATTTCGTCATCGACCGTTGCAGCGCCTTGCTCGGTACGCAAACGAAGGACTTGCGGCTCGCGGCGTGGCTGACCGAAGCGCTTGCGATCAAGCAGGGCTTGGCGGGGCTGAAGCAGGGCTATTCGCTGCTGGCCGGTCTTTGCGAGCGGTATTGGGAAACCGTCCATCCGCTACCCGACGGGGACGATGCCGAGTATCGGCTTGGCAATGTCGCCTGGCTCGTCCGGCGCACGGCGGAACTGCTGCGTGATACGCGTATTGCGGAAACATCGACGGGCAGCTTCTTCACGGCGGCTGACTGGGATGTCGCGACGCATGTCGCGCAGGCCGCCAGGCGAGAGCCCGAGCGTGCCGATGAACTCGCGCGCGGCAAACCGTCGATCGAGCAGATAGACGCCGCGAAGCGTATTACGCCCACTTCGTTCTATCGGACCTTGCTCGATGAACTGAAAGCGTTCGAGACGGCGATGCTGACGCTCGAGGCACGATTGGACGAATACGCCGGCGAAGCGGCGCCGAGCTTCCGGCAAACAAAGGAGTCCTACGCATTCGTCCACGGGCTCGCGGAGCGATTCGCACGCGATGTCGGCGTGAGTCCGGAGCCCGCGCCGAATGCTGCCTCGGCCGATTCGCAACAGCCGCGCGAGGCCTTGCGCGCCGAACCCACCTTCAAGACGCCGCTTCCACAAACCGCGACCATGCCATCGAATTCCGAGCCGCGCGATCCGGGCGTCATCCGGAGTCGCGCCGACGCCATCGCGCAATTGCGCGCCGTGGCCCAGTTCCTGCGCGCCGCGGAGCCTCATAGTCCAGCCGCGTATCTCGCCGACAAGGCGGCCGAGTGGGCCGATATGCCGCTGCACCAGTGGCTCGCGTCGGTAGTCAAGGACGACGGGCAACTCGCGCACTTGCGCGAGTTGCTGGGGGTAAAACCGGAACCTCGCTGAGGCCAGGCCTAGCGCTCATCGGCATCGGGCCGCGCCGCCTGCACGCGTTGCGCGGCGGCGCACATCGATCCGCGCGAGCGGCTACTTCCCGACGCGAAACTCGATGCGCCGATTGCGCGCGCGCCCTTCGTCGGTATCGTTCGACGCGATCGGCTGATCGGGCCCGACACCCATCGTCGTCATCGACTGCGGCGCGATGCCCTTCGTCACGAGATACCCCTTCACCGCATCGGCGCGCGCCTGGCTCAGCGCGATGTTCGATGCGCGACTCCCTGAGTTGTCGGTATGGCCGATGATCTCGAACGAGTTGCTCGGCATCTTCGCGATCACGGTAGCGAGCTGATCGAGGATTGCCTTG
>JBCNPL010000154.1:0-5866 GCA_039593375.1 Paraburkholderia sp.
GCGATCTTCCCGCCGGCTACCGGTTCCAGTTGATCGGCGGATGCGACGACGATGTGCTCGTACTGCTCGGACGCCTCGTCGAAAAGATTCGCCGCGCGTTAGCGGTTAGGCACATCGACTTTCGCGAGCGCCAAATCATCGACAGCACTGTGCGCGGGCGCATCGAATGGGACGAGTCGCAGGATGGACACGTGCCACTCGTGGTCGTCGACGGCAAAGAAGTCTCGTGGATCGATCTGGGGCGAATGCTGATGAGCATGGAAGGATGGCAGTTCCGGCTAGATATCGCCGACCTGAGCGAAGAGCTTTGAGTCGCCGTACCGGCGCCGCAGAACCGCTGCCACGAAATGGCTTACAGCCGTCCGCGCGGTCGTTGCTCCAGCCGAGCAGCAGCTGTTGGGCGTCGAGCTGTACCGCCAGGTGCGCGCGCTCGGCCGTCAGCGACGCGAGCACCTCGCTGATGCGCGCGAGTTCCTCGGCCTGAGTGCTGAGGGTCATGCGGATCGTTTCGCGCTCAGCCTCGCCGCATGCGGCGTCGGCCACCGCCTGATGGAGCGCCGTCTGCTGCCGCTCGCCGAGTGCCTGCTGCTCGCGCAGCTGTTTGGCCGCGGCGCCCGCCTCGGCGACGAGCCGCGCGTTGTCCTTGTTCAACTGCGTGATCTCGTTCTGCTTCACAATCGCCGTCTGGTTGGCTTGGCGCAGTTCCGCCTGCAGTTGCTGGACCTGCTGCTCGTGCCGGCGCGCCTCCTGCTCGCGCTGCTCGCGGGCGGCCGTGCGGAAATGCGTCGAGTGGGACGTTCATCAGGGTGGTCCCGAGGACTGGCGCGCGCCAGTCACGGTCGGGGGAGATGGGGCGATCACGCTCGCCCTGGCGGATGCCAGCGCACCGCCGAGGTAAGCATCGCGGATGCGCTGATCGCCTAGCAACGCGTGCGCCTCGCCCGACAGCACGACGCGCCCCGTCTGCAATACATAGCCGCGGTGCGCGATCTGCAATGCGAGGCTCGCGTTCTGCTCGACCATGAAAAACGTCACGCCCTGTTCGTTGATCGTGCGTATCAGTTCGAGCACCTTGTCGACGTAAAGCGGCGAGAGGCCCATCGTCGGCTCGTCCATGCACACGAGCGACGGGCGGCTCATCAGCGCGCGCGCCATCGCCAGCATCTGCTGCTCGCCGCCCGACAACGTGCGCGCGCGTTGCGCCAGCCGTTCCTTGACGCGCGGAAAGAGTTCGAGCATGCGTTCATAGTCTTCTGTGATGCCCTCGCGATCGCGACGCGAGAATGCGCCCATCAACAGGTTCTCGCGCACCGTCATGTCGCCGAACAGCCTGCGCGCTTCAGGCACCGATGCGATGCCGCGCCGGATGATCTGCGCGGTCGACAGCGCTTTCAATGATCGACCGTCGAAGATGACATCGCCGGAACGCGGCTTGTGCAAGCCCAGGATGACTTTCATCGTCGTCGATTTGCCGCTCGCATTGCCGCCCAGCAGGCAAACGATCTCGCCGCGCGGCACTGCGGCGTTCACGCCGAAGTGCACCTGGCTCTGCCCATAGAATGTGTCGATGCTGTCCAGCTTCAGCAGAATATCGGTCATTGGATGACTCGCAAGGATGGCGCTATGCGGCGGCCGGCACGCCGTGGCCGGTACGTTGCCCGACGTACCGATGACCCAGATAAGCTTTGACGACCAGTGGGTTGTAGCGCACTTCTTCCGGCAGGCCGGACGCTATCTTCTTGCCGTCATCGAGCACGATCACGCGGTTCGAGAGACGCATCACGAGATCGAGCTTGTGCTCGATCAGCAGAACCGCGAGCTGCTCGTGCCTCAATTGCTGAATGAGTTCGAGCATCTCCTCCGTTTCAGATTCGTTCATGCCTGCGGTCGGCTCGTCGAGCAACAGGATGCGCGGACGCAGCATCAACGCGCGCGCGATCTCCACGCGGCGGCGGTTCGCATACGAAAGGCTGTATGCGGGCTCGTCGATGCGCGGCAAGAGGCGCGTGCCGAAACGCGCAAGCACGTCCCTCGCTTCTTCACGCAGCCTCTCGTCTTCGCGACGAAGCTCCGCGCCGGGCACCAGTGCGCGTGCCAGTTCGGCGAGCGCGCCAAACAGAGGCCAGCCGCGTTTCGCGGCCGCAAGCCTGGAATGCGCGCCGATCAGCACATTGTCGAGCACACTCAGATTGCCGAACACGCGCCCATGCTGGAACGTCCGGGCAACGCCGCGCCTTGCGAGCTCCTCGGGCGCATAGCCGGTGACGTCTTCACCGTCGAATCGCACGATACCGTCGTCGGGCCTGTCGGTGCCTGCAAGAAGATTGAAGAGCGTCGACTTCCCCGCTCCGTTCGGGCCGATCACGCTGACGCACTCGTTTGCCGCCACAGATAGACTCACCTGATCGACAGCCGTCAACCCCTCGAAGCGCCGTGTCACGCGGCGCACGTCGAACAGGATGGCGCGCGCCGGACTGCTGGATGTCGTCATCGTGATCTCCTTACACGGCGCCAAATAGACCCTGTGGCCGGAACCGCACCAGCAGCAGCAACACTGCGCCGTAAATGAGCATCCGGTAGTCCGCGGCAAAGCGGAACACTTCCGGCAGGCCGACCAGCGTGACGGCCCCCAGGATCGCGCCAGGCACGTTGCCGAGGCCGCCGAGTATTACCATCGTCAGGCCGAGTATCGACACCTGAGAATCGAAGGTTTGGTAATTGATGTAGCTGTACAGATGCGCGGCAATTCCGCCGCCGATGCCCGCCGCGAATCCGCCGCACGCGAACGCGATCGCCTTGTAGCGGTTCGGGCGCACGCCGTAGGCGCGCGCGGCAACGTCGTCTTCGCGGATCGCGCGCCACGTGCGGCCAAGATGTGAGCGCAGCAGCCTAAGCTGAAGCGCGGCGAGCACGGTCAGCACCGCGAGCGCGAACCAATACGTCGCGCGCGCGCCCGACAGTTGCCAGCCGAACAGCGAGAGCGGCGCAATGCCCGTCACGCCGATCGGGCCGCGCGTCACGCTGTCCCAGTTCAGCACAACGAGTCCAACGATTTCGCCGATACCGAGCGTCGCGATCGACACGTAGTGACCGCGCAAACGGAACGACGGATAGATCAGCAATGTGCCGATGGCGGCCGTCAAGAGGCCCGCGAGCGGAATGGTCAAGCCCGGCGACCAGCCCGTATCCGCCGACAGCAGCGCGGACACGTAAGCGCCGATCAGCAGCAGCGCCGCATGTCCGAGCGATATCTGTCCGACCGTGCCCGCGACGAGCGTGAGGCTCAACGCGAGCAGACCGAAGATCCAGCCGTTCGTCAGCGTCTGCAGCAGGTACGGCGACGGCGCGACGAGCGGCAATGCGAAAGCGGCCCCGAGCAGACCGGCGACCACACGCGGCGACAAGCGAACTGCCTTGCCGTTCGACAGAAAAGTGCCCGTCAGCGGTTCGGGCGGCAAGCGGCGATTCGAAGAGAAAAGCCCGTTCGGGCGCAGCACGAGAAACAGCAGAAGCAGCACGAACGCGAACAGATCGCGATAGCTGGTCCCGAACAGCGCGACGCCATAGCTTTCGACGAGTCCCAGCAACAGGCTGCCCGCAATCGCGCCGGGCACGTTGCCCAGGCCGCCGATGAGCAGCGCGACCACGCCCTTGAGCGTCGCCTGAAAGCCCATCGCGGGATCAATGCTGTTGTAGTACATGCCGACGAGCAGTCCGCTCAATCCGCCGAGTCCGCATGCGATCGCGAACACCGCGCGGTTCACGGCGTTCACGTTCACGCCCATCTGCTGCGCGGCGTCGCGGTCCTGTGCGGTCGCGCGCACGGCCCAGCCGAGGCGCGTGAAGCATAGAAACGCATACAGAACAGTCGCCACTCCGACGCCGATTGCCGCAATCAGCACGTCGAGCGAACTGAGCGACGCGCCGCCGATGGCAATCGTCCATTGTGGCTGCGAGCCCGGCACAGGGCGCGGATCAGGCCCGAACGCGATCTGCGCGAGCTGGTCGAGCACGAAGCTGATGCCGATCGTCGCGAGCAGCGGTGCGATCCGCGCCGCGCCCTGCAGCGGCCGCAGGCCGATCCGCTCGATGGCGATGCCGAGCAGCGCGCAGCCGCCGATGGTCGTGACGAGCGCGACGGGCAGCGGCAAACCGAGACGCGCAAGGCACAGCCAGCCGATGAAGCCGCCGACCATATACACGGAGCCGTGCGCGAAGTTGATCAGATGCGACACGCCGAAGATCAACGCCAGCCCGACCGCGAGCAACGCATAGATGTTGCCGACGATCAGCCCGTCGACCGTGTAGTCAATCCACGCAGCCATAGCTTCAGTTCCGTGCGAAGCGGTTATTGTGCGCGTGGTGCGCTCGCGCCATCCCACAGCGCGAACTTACCGTCCTTGACCACGAGGTCGAGGTTCTTCGCACCCGCGACGCGCCGCGTCTGCGGATCGAATCTGAACTTGCCGAAGATCACGCTCGGCACGTTGTCGATCTTCGCGAAGCCGTCGTGCACCGCGCTGCGCGTCGCGCCGTAGCGGCGGATCACTTCGGCGGCGAGAATCATTGCATCGTAGGCGCGGGCCGCGAACGTATCGGGGTCGGCGTTGTACTTTGCCTTGTAGCGCTGCACGAAACCCTGCACTTCAGGCCGCGGATCGCCGGGGAAGAAATTCGACTCTGTGTACACGCCGTTGACAGCCTCGCCGCCCAGATCGAGGAACTTCGGCGAGTAGACGGAGCCCACTGCCGCGATCGGTTCGCGCACGCCCGATGCACGCGCCTGGCGCACGATCTGTGCGCCATCGGAGTAATACGAAATCAGCACGAGCGAATCCGGCGCTGCGCTCTTCACTCGTGTCAGCGTCGCGCGGAAGTCCTTTTCGTTCGGCTGGTAGCCTTCCGCTGCGACGACCTGCGCGCCATACGACGACGCCGCTTTCGCGAAGATGTCCTTGCTGGTGCGGCCCCAGTCGGTGTTCAGATAGAGCACGGCGATCTTCTTGAACCCGAGTCCTTTGGTCACGTAACTGGCCAGCAGCGGCTGCTCCTCCGCCTGGCTGATCGCCGTGCTCCACATGTAGTCGCCACCCTTCGTGAAGTCCGGGTGCGAATTCGTAAAGCCGAACTGTACGAGACCAGCGCGTTGATAGATGGGCGAGGCCGCCATCGATGCGCCGCTCGACAGATCGCCGAGTTCGAGCAGGATGCGCTTGTCGTCCACGAACTTCTGCGCAATCGCAACCGCCTGGCGCGGATCGCTGCGGCTGTCTTCGAAGTCGTATTGCAGCGGGTGGCCGTTGATGCCGCCGTTCGCGTTGATCTGTTCGAGCGCGAGATCGAAGCCGCGTTTCCATTGCTCGCCGTATTGCGCGTCCTGGCCGCTCAGCGGCCCCGTGACGCCGACCCAGTATGCATCGCCCGCTGCATAGGCCGCGCTAGCGTGCGTCAACGGCATGACAGTCGCGATGCTCAACGCCCATGCACCCATCAAACGGCGCAATGTGCCGCCCGCTTTCTTCTTCGACTCAATCGACATGTTGATCTCACGCAATTAGATGACGTGATGCGATGTAACCATGTCGGGAAGAACCGAACCAAACAACATAAGCGCAAATGGTTATGCGCTTTTTTGTGAAAAGCATTTCTGCCGTTGTGCAATGCCTTGGAGGCAGGGCGAAAGACGTCTGCCGATCCCGCATGAAGCGCGCCGCATAAGGCTTTGCGAGCGAAAGCAGACCCATGTCGATCATCATGCAAAGCATGCGAGACGGCCCTTTCCCGCCGTTCGGTTCTTTCGATAGCCAAATTTATTATAAGAATCCTGCATGCAGCGCCGCCTACAATGCGCCCAATACATGGATGG
>JBCNPL010000155.1:0-5852 GCA_039593375.1 Paraburkholderia sp.
GCGGGCGCGTGGAGGGCAGCTTTACGTATTCGCAGACGCCGATACGCGGATCGACAACGGCGAAGGCGTGTCGGTGCTGCGGATGCCGGATTACTATGGGCTGTTGTCGCCGATCCTGCACGTCGTGCCGTTACAGTTGCTCGCGTATCACGCGGCGTGCTTGCGCGGCGCGGATATCGACAAGCCGAGGAATCTGGCGAAATCGGTGACGGTGGAGTGACGACTACCTCGGCGCTTCGCGGGTTTTCCCACTCAATATCCCTCACCATAATCAACACTATGAGCTCGATCTTGCCCCAAGCCATGTATTTGCCAGCCTACGTGAGGACGGTCGACCATTACTGTCGGGCAGTTACGACCACACGGGCAGCACCCAACTAACTGAACTTAAGCGCACGAGCGATCAACTTGGCTCATCATTCGATTCGCTAAGACTACTAGCGTCCTCGCGACTATCAGCAGGCACGTCTAACCCGGCATCCCGAATCTCAGCACGCAACTGACTTGCTCGTACGTTGAGCACCAACCGGAGACAGGCCGTCCCTTCCTCAAGCCCCGATGAAGGTGAACGCATGGCCGATACGCACCAGACCCATTCCTCGTCCTGCCAAGGCCAGAAGTATGCGCCACCGCCTCGAATAACGTAGCTCCCGTCTAATTTGGGTGCATCGGGTGCCAGACTTGTCGTAAAGCGGTTCAGACACCACTCGGGATTAGTCATTCCATACAGACCAAACGCGTTACATTGCAGGTTTGGGATGGGCTCAAACTTCGGACGCGAGTCAAAATACTCTATCAACGATGCGAAATCCGACGACAACCATTTCTCCAGCTCATCGTCTGACGGCAAGCTATCGCCAAACGGAAACAGTGTCTGGGTTCCGGCGCGGTACATATATTCCCACTCCGCCTCACCTGGCATTCGACACCCGATTTCACTGGCAAATTTCTCCGCATCTTCCCGGCTCAGATATGCAGGACCATAGGAAAATTCATTTTTTTCGTCGGAACACTGAACGTTGAGAACAGGGGCCACGGAAACGAGCATCGGATGAACAACGCGGGGCCGCACCGGTCGCATTTCCTCGACAGTGAGTTGGGGAACATCGGATATTGCTAAGGCCGCACGCTCCTCTGACTCGGAAAAACCCATCATGAAACTGCCGCCCGGGACATACTGAAACGGGATACCACTCGCTACATGCACGAACCTAGGACACCCATTCGCAGCATATCCAGCGAATTCAAAATTTTGACCTAGCATCTCAATTCGACCTTTCACGCGATAGTCCTAGCAGCCATATTTGTGCACCTTACCCGTTGTCTTGTTCTCGTACGTAATTTCCACGCCATGTTTCTGAGCAAACTTGCTCATTCGTGCAGAGCATCCCCGGCCACCAGGATTACATGGGTCCTTGGTACCACGGAAATATAACTTGTCACCTGGCTGCACGCCCCCTTCAATTTTGGCAAGAACTTTTGCTTCAGTGTGAACATCAAGCTGCTGTGAAAAGGTTAATCGCCCTGGCTTGGGGTTATCCGATCCGCTAAACTCGATACCTTCCATGTGTTGCCCCGTCGACGGCCGCTGCCACATCCATTCGAGGAAGTGCCCTGGCGTCCGCGCGAGTCCAAGAGGATCGGTCCAACTAACTGAGTTGTCTGCGTACTGGTACAGATTGTCACCGCCCAGCAACCCGATCGGATCTTGGTTGATGAACCGCCCTATATCCGGATCATAGAACCGGAAAGTATTGTAGTGAAGACCCGTGCTGTCGTCGGCGTACTGTCCCGCATAGCGCAGCGGCTGATCGGTACGGGCAACAGTCAGTTGTCGTGCGTTCGGCTCGACCTTGCCCCACGCTGAGTATCTGCCTGCCCACGCCAGCGCACCGGATTCGTCGGTGACCTCCAGCGGTGTGCCCACCAGATCAGTATGGAAGTGGTAAATCCGCGCCGTGCCTTTCGCCTTGTCGATCGCTACAGCCGCCAGAGCCTCTGCGATGACTGTGTCAACGCGTGCCGCGGGGGTGTACGGCGCATCCGGGCTGTACACATAGCTGCTCACCCCGGTCTCACGGACCTCCTGCGCGAGTCGTAAGCCTTCCCACACAAAGCGTTTCGTCTCCGTGCGCTGTTTCACGCCACGCACATCGAAAGAAGTATCGGTCTTCGCAAGACGCCGTCCGAGCGAGTCGTACTCAAAGCGGGTTTCCACAACACCGCGCGCGTCCTGAGTGCGAACGGTAATCAGCCGGTCCTGCCCGTCATACATGAATCGCTGTATCTGGTTCGAGCCCCGCAACTTCGTCGCCAGGTTGCCAAACGGGTCATAGTCGAAACGCAGGTCCTGCCACATACGCAGACGATTACCTTCGACGTAGCCTCGGCTTCTCCGCTGCGCCTCATCAAGCAGGTTGCCGGCAGCATCCCATGCGAACCGCTCGAGCTGCCGATCCATGATGTTGGCACAACTCGTCAGCCGGCCGGCCGGGTCGTAGCTGTACTGCGTGCTGCCGCGCAGGCTGTCGGTCGCCTCGATCAACTCGCCGGCGGCGTCGTATCCGTAGTTTCGCCAGACCTGGCCACGACCACGACCCAGCGCCTCGGGCTGGAAGCCCGCCGACTGCCAGACCTTTCGGCCAAGCGGATCGTAGGCGGAACGCTGGGTCAGTCGCCCTTGCGTTCGCATGATCTCGCGATGCAGGTCATCTCGCTCGAAATCGCTCACCACCTGATCACCCACGCGGATCTGGTGGACGTGACCGGAGCCGTAACGCAGCATCTGTAGCGTCTGATCATGCGGCAGCGCGAGCGCCGTAACGTTGTCGAGTTCGTCTAGCATGTACTCGACGGTACCGTTTGCGCCGTGCTCGGCAACCAGTCGGCCGGCCTTGTCGTATTCAAACTCCACGACATCCGGCGTGATGCCGAGCGCGATCCCGGCTGCCGTCGGAGTGCGCTCTGCCTTCACTAGTCGGTCGCGCTTGTTGTAGGCGTAGCGCGTGACTTCGGTCGGCGTATGCTGGACCTTCAGATTGCCCATCCGATCTCGTTCGAGTCGAATGGTCCGGATCGGACGATCCTTCGTCGCATGATCGTCCGGTGCGCCGACGATGTCCAGCGCTAGCAATTCCCCGGCTTCCCCATATTCGAATCGCCGTTCAACGCCATCTGGACGGGTTTCCGTCAACAGGCGCCCGCCAGCGCTGTACTTAAACGTATAGCGTGCGTGGTCCTGTTGGAGTTCGCGAAGCCGTCCGTCGACGTCGTATCGATAGTGAATCCGTCGCCCGGCGGGATCGATGGTCTCAACGACCTGACCTCGTGCATTGCGCAACGATTGCTGGACACGTCCCCCGAAACCGACATGCTGCACCATCAGCCCAGCCGCATCGTACTCGAACCTCTCCGAACTGCCGTCGGGATACGTGATGCAACTCGGCTCTCCAGTTGGGCGCAATTCATACACGGTACGCTGCCCCAGTGCATTCTCCTGCGCGAGAGGCAAGCCAAACACATCGAAGCTGGTACGCGTGGTCTTGCCAGAACAATCCGTATAGGCAATCAACTCACCCAGGCTGTTCCACTCCAGGATCTTGCGTCCGCCACGTGCGTCGATGTGAGCGGTCGGAAGCGCGGTCAAACCCTTAGGATACTCATAGCGATCCTCGCGCCCCAGCGGGTCGGTGCTCGAAACCAGACGGCCCTGACGATCGTATTCGGCTCGCCAGGCGCCGCCGTCTGCCCCTACTACCTCCACGGGCCGCATGCTGTTGCCAGCATAGCGTGTACGAGTCGTGCGGCCCAGCGGATCGGTCTCAGCAGCGATCCGGCCAGCGTCGTCATACTCAAATACCGCCGTCCGATCGCCGGGCAGCATCAGCATTGTTGGCATGCCGGCGTCGTTGTACTTAATCCGGTAAAGTCCACCGTCGAAGTCGGTGTATTCAACAATCTGGAACTGCGCATCGAAACGCCAGTGCGCCGTGCGACCGTCTGCATACGCTACGCGGGTTTGTCGGGCCTCGACGCTATATTCGAACGTCGCGCGCTCGCCCTCGCTCGTGCGCGTCGCAACAACCCTCTGCTCACCCTCGATCAGGCTCCAGTCGTAACTGGACCTGAAACCCAGCGCGTTCGTGTGGCTCGACATCAGGCCATTGGCATAAGTGAACTGGCGCACCACCGCCCCGTTCGCGTCCGTCACCGACGCCAGTTGCCCGTTTTCATCGTACCCGTAGGCAACGACGAGTCGACGCGCTTCGCCCCGAACAAGCGTGACTGAACCCAAGCGCCCGTAATCCGGTTCGTATGCCAGCACCGCATTCAGCCCGCCGCACGTCAGGATCTCGGTGACGCGGCCTCGGCTATCGCGCTCGAACTGGCACCACTGCCCCGCCTGGTCCTCGATGCGACGTACCCAGGCAATACGGCCGGAATCTGGATCGTATTGACCAAAGTCGTAATACGTCTCGCCGAGGTCGTGCAGGATGTAACGCCCGTCCGGCGTACAGGTTAGATACCGTTGCTCGGCCTCGCTGAACGCGGCTTGCCCAGCACGCAACAGAGGAAAACCACTCTCGCGCCCTTGCGCGTCGGTGTACCAGAGGCGACCCTCGCGAGCTTGCAAACGAAGTTCCCACGGCGCGACCCAGCCGCGCCCGAGCGTGCCCGCGTAGTCGATAGTGCTCGAGTAGAACCGCTGAATCGTGACCGGCATCGGGCTCGGGATCACGTAGTCGGTTTCCGATTCGGCCAACAGAATCTTCCGGCCAGTCGTCACATCGACCGGGTTGCCGAACATCCCACCGATCGCCTTGTTGATTGCAGGCCCTGCGACGTAGCGGCTCACTGCTTCGCCGAGCACGTAGCCACCGATGAATTTCGCCGCGCATGGCATCACCGCGCGGGACATGCCACCGGCAGCCTTCAGGAGCCCACCGAGGCCGCCGACCAGACCTGCCAGCGCAAACGCCCAGTCCGTTGCGGTTCGCAGCCAAGGCGGTACTTCGTCGTCGACCGGCAGATAGGTCTGCGTGCCGCCGTGAAAGAACGTATCGTGCGAACCGTCGGCGATCGTCGCGCCACAGGTGATCTTGTCGTCCTTGCGGGCCGCCGGAAGCCCGTTGATAAAGATGTTCGTCGAGCCCTGCGCGACAAGCGGAATGGGCGGGTGCTTGCTGCAAGCCACGCCGCTTAGCGTCGCGTAGGCCGCCGACATGGAGTTGACGTAGACATCCGGTGAACCAGTAATAATGTTGCCGGATTGCGAGCTGAACATCTTGCCGATCGACTCCCCTATTGATAGGAGAGCCTGCGCTCCGATACCGGCCATCATCCCCGCCAGCAACGCCACGCCGAATCCGCATGTGAATGTGGCGAAGGCGACTGCGGCGATCAGGGCAATGCCCAGCACGGCTCCGACCAGAAAGCCCGCAAGCGCGCTGGTGTGATCGATCGGATCAGTGACTCGTGCGGCTTCGTACACGATGGTTGTCCTTTGCTGTTGTTATGCCGACTCTTGTTCTGCCGGACGGTAGCCGTCGAGCCAGTTGCGCCACAATGCGTCGAGCGTTTCGCCGAAACTCTTCGCGCTCGATGCGGTAAAGATCAGCACGCGCCCCGGGGCAACAATGAATGCACCTTGCCGTTGAAAAACGGTCTTCGGACCGTTCCGATAGGCAGCGTCGATGCGCTCCCCGGGCAGTCCATCAATTTCAGGCCCAAGCCGTTCAGCCTGGCGCGAAAGCACCCGGTGTCCCTGCAACCGCGATTTGAGCAGCGCGATCTGACGATCGATATACGGCGCAAGGGCCTCTCCGTCCTTGAGCCAGTCGCGTGCGACACTG
>JBCNPL010000156.1:0-5850 GCA_039593375.1 Paraburkholderia sp.
TCGTCACCTCCATCCGGATTTGCGCCGCTCAACTCACCGCCTGAGTCCAGAACGCCGGGGCGTTGAAACGTCTCAACACCGGGTTTGCTGTGGCTAGCGATGAGGTTCTGAGCAAGTTCGTTCTGATGCTTTCGAGCGCATTGAGGACGACCTCGAGGGCGGTCCTCTCTGAAATTCGAGTGGTGGCCGGTTGCTACGTGCTTAGTCGTCCGCAGGCGTGAATTTCAGATAGGGCTTCAGCTCGGGATTCGACAGCGCCAGCAGATTCAAAGTGGCACCGCCAAACCGGCGCGCGAATTCGTCGTCGAGGTTATTACCGTAGTCCGCGAGAGGAAGCTCCAACGGAAAAAGACGCTGCGTGACAGCTATGACCCGGTCTATCGAGTTGCGTAAGGCTTTGATTTATAAAGGGGTTCGCTTCAGTAAAGCTCCGAAGACAGGGGGTGCTGGTTCGATCCCAGCCGGGCCAAGTGAATCAATCACTTAGCATCATTCTCCCTCGCCAAACCGCGTTCCACGGGACTCATACGGGACGCAAACAACGGCTACGTTCTCCAAGCGCATAACCGCTTCTGGCGAAGTCACCTACCAGCGAAGTGCCGCCGCCAGGGGTTCCTGGTCGCGCGTCAGATGAACATCCAGCGGATCCACTCGCCGCGTGTGCCTCCCCCAAC
This sequence comes from Paraburkholderia sp., assembly GCA_039593375.1. Taxonomy (GTDB): domain Bacteria; phylum Pseudomonadota; class Gammaproteobacteria; order Burkholderiales; family Burkholderiaceae; genus Trinickia. The sequence continues at coordinate 675 of JBCNPL010000156.1, forward strand.
CCTAAATTGCTGCCGAAATCGGCCTGTATTCCCCGCTTTGCTCCGGCAGTCGATCGGTAAACTGACCTCGCTCTTTCGATAGAAGGTCAATAGAAGCGAGTCCAGCGCGCGACGATGGCGTGCTTCCTGGGACTTCGCACACTGCCAACTACGTGCTCTGCGCCTCCATCGGGCGGAGTCGGGGAAAACGTCGACAAGGCGGGATCGTATGCAGGAACTTATACAAGACTATGCTGCCCGCCTCACGCGGGCGCTGGCGATGGATGCGATGCAACAGGTGCCGGTGCTGGCTTCTGCGTTGCACGAAGCATGGAGCACGGGCCGCACGGTATTCCTTTGCGGCAATGGCGGCAGTGCCGGCAACGCGGTCCATCTGGCCAACGACATGTTGTACGGCGTTGGCGTGAACAATCGCCGCGGCGGGTTGAAGGTCGAAGCGCTGAGCGCCAATACCGCCGTCCTCACATGTCTTGCGAACGATATCGGCTATGACCAGATCTACAGCGAGCAACTGCGCGTAAAGGCTGAGGCCGGCGACGTGCTGATCGTGCTGTCCGGCAGCGGCAATTCGGCGAATGTCGTGAAGGCACTGGAGACCGGCAACCGCCTCGGGATGACGACGTTCGCGATTCTCGCATTCGACGGAGGGCGCTGCAGGACGCTCGCGCAGCATCCCATCCACTTCGAGATCGACGACATGCAGATTGCGGAAGACTTGCAACTGATGATCGGCCACATCTGCATGCGGTGGCTATACGCGAATCCGGTCAGCAGCATCGTGCCCATGGTATCCACCGGGGTTCTTGAATGACGGGTGCGCAAATCGGTCAGCGTTTCCTCGTGATCGGAAGCAATTCGTTTTCCGGTGCGCAGTTCGTCAAGTACTTGCTGCAGAACGGGCACGAGGTGCTCGGCGTAAGCCGTTCCGCCGAGCCACACGACGTCTATCTACCGTATCGTGAGCTCGATGCCGCGCAGCGTTTCCGCTTTGCGCAGATCGACATCAATCATCAGCTCGACGAACTGCTCCTGCTGACGGAAGAGTTTCAGCCCGAGTACGTCGTCAACTTTGCCGCGCAAGGCATGGTCGCGCAAAGCTGGGAAACGCCGGAGCACTGGTATCAGACCAATGTGGTCGCTCAGGTGCGGCTGCACGACAGGCTGCGCAAGCTGCCGTTCATTCGCCGCTACGTGCACGTATCGACACCCGAGGCATACGGCAGCACCGATGGCTGGATCGCCGAGCGTTTCGAGTTCGCGCCGAGTACGCCGTACGCCGTGTCGCGCGCTGCCTGCGATCTTCACCTGATGAGTTTCTTCAAGGCCTACCAATTTCCGGTGATGTTCACGCGTGCGGCGAACGTCTACGGGCCCGGGCAACAACTGTATCGGATCGTTCCACGCACGCTGCTGTTCGCGCGCCTTGGACGCAGGCTTCAGCTGCACGGCGGTGGCCATTCGATCCGCTCATTTATCCACATCGACGACGTAGCGGATGCGACGTGGCGCGTCGCCAACGGCGGCCGGCCGGGCGATAGCTACCACATTTCGACGCGAGAAACGGTGTCGATCCGCGGACTCGTCGAGATGATCTGCGAACTGGTCGACGTGCGTTTCGGCGACCTGGTCGAAGTCGTCGGCGACCGGCTCGGCAAGGACCAAGCGTATTTGCTCGACAGCGGAAAGATTCGCGCGGAGCTCGGCTGGCAGGATCGCGTTTCCCTCGCCGACGGATTGCGCGAAACACTGGCGTGGGTGGACGCCAACCTCGCCACGTTGCGCGACGAGCGCACGGACTACGTCCATAAACCTTAAGGCTTTTTATGAATATCTTGCTGACGGGCGGGTGCGGTTACATCGGCACGGTGCTGACCGGTCTGCTGCTCGAAGACGGCCACGACGTGCGCGTCGTCGATACTCAATGGTTTGGCAACCACCTTGCGCCCCATCCGCGTTTGTCGGTGTTCAAGCAGGACACCCGCGATGTCGATGCGCTGCCGCTCGAGGGTGTCGATACGGTGATCCACCTGGCGAATATCGCAAACGATCCGGGCGTCGAGCTGAATCCAACGCTGTCGTGGGAAGTCAACGTGCTCGCGACGCAGCAACTGGCAGACCGCGCGGTGCGAGCCGGTGTGCGCCACTTCCTGTTCGCGAGTTCCGGCAGTGTGTACGGCGTGAAAAACGAGCCGCAAGTGACCGAGGACCTTTCGCTCGTGCCGATCTCCGCATACAACAAGACGAAAATGGTGGCTGAGCGCGTGGTGCTGAGCTACGCGGACCACATGCAGGTGCACTGCATCCGCCCTGCCACTGTGTGCGGATACTCGCCGCGCATGCGGCTCGATGTCAGCGTCAACATGTTCGCGTGGCAGGCGCTGCGCAATGGGCGGATCACGGTGTTCGGCGGCACGCAGACGCGTCCGAACATTCATGTTCGGGATATCTCCGACGTCTACCGGCATTTCCTCGCGCACCCGGACCTCGCGACCGGCTGCTATAACGCGGGATTCGAGAACATTTCGATTCTGGACATCGCGCAGCGCGTATGCCGCAAGGTATCGGCGGAGTTGGTTGTTTCCGAGTCGAACGATCCTCGCTCGTACCGGCAGAATTCCGACAAGCTTCTCGCGACCGGTTTCGAGCCGCGCCGCACCGTCGACGACGCCATCGACGAACTGATCCACGCCTACCGCGACGGTCTGCTCCTCGAGAACGACCAGTGCTATACCGTGCGCTGGATGAAGCATCTGGGCCTGACCGCGTTCGAGGCGGCATGAGCGATACCGTCCGCCTTGCGGCCCAGTTTCGCGCCCGCGTCGTGGCTATGTCGCATCGGGCGGGGGCCGCGCATCTGGCCTCCGCGCTGTCGTGCATCGACATCGTCGCGGTGCTGTACGAATCGGTGCTCAACGTCGATCCGCGGCGGCCGCGCTGGGAGAACCGAGATCGCTTCATCTTGAGCAAGGGCCATGCAGCGGCGGCGCAGTACGTTGCGCTCGCGCATCGCGGGTTCATTGCGCACGCCGACCTTGATACCTATGGCGAGCCGGGTTCGCTGCTCGAAGAGCATCCGTCGCCGAAGCTGCCGGGCGTCGAGGCGGCAACCGGCAGCCTCGGGCACGGCCTGCCGATCGGCTGCGGATTTGCGTTGGCCGCTCGCATTCAGCAGCGCGCACACCGGACGTTCGTGCTGATGAGCGACGGCGAATGCAACGAGGGCTCGGTGTGGGAGGCCAGCCTGTTCGCCGCGGCCAACAAACTCGGCAACCTCTGCGCATTCGTCGACTTCAACAAATGGCAGGCGACTGGCCGCAGCCGCGACGTGCTCGCGCTCGATCCCCTGGCGGACAAGTTCCGCAGCTTCGGCTGGAACGTCCATGAGATCGACGGCCACGATCATGAGCAGATTCGCCGCGCGGCAGCCGACGTGTCGGCCGGTTTGGAGCAGCCGACGATGATCGTCGCGCACACGGTGAAGGGGCGCGGTGTCTCTTTCATGGAAGACGATAACAACTGGCATTACCGCATCCCGACCGCCGACGAAGTCGCGCGGGCATGGGCGGAGCTCGGAGTGGAAGCTGCATGAGAAACGCGTTTGCCCAGGCGGTCACCGAACTCGGCGATCACCACCCCGAACTCGTGATGCTGGCCGGCGACATCGGCAATCGCCTGTTCGACCGCTTCAAGGAGCGGCACCCGGACCGCTTCTACAACTGTGGCGTCGCGGAAGCGAACATGACCGGCGTTGCGGCGGGTCTTGCCGCGTCGGGCCTGCGGCCGATCACGTACACGATCACGCCGTTCAACACGGTGCGCTGTCTCGAACAGATTCGCCTCGACGTTTGCTATCCGAACCTGCCGGTGATCATTGTCGGCACGGGGGCTGGGCTGTCGTATGCGGAACTCGGCGCCACGCATCATTCGATGGAAGACATCGCGGTCTTGCGAACGCTCCCGAACATGCACGTCGTCTGCCCGGCGGACCCTGTCGAGGTGAAGCTTGCGCTGGCGGACGCGCTGCGCATCGGCCGGCCGACCTATATCCGGCTCGGCAAGAAGGGCGAGCCGACGATTCACGTGACGCCGCCAGCATTCGAGATTGGCCGTGGCATCACCGTGCGCGCGGGCCGCGACGTGGCGATCGTCAGTGTAGGCAACATGCTCGGGACCGCACTTGAAGTCGCGGACCTGCTCGCCGCGCATCGCCTCGAGTGCGACGTGGTCAGCCTGCACACCGTGAAGCCGCTCGACGAGGCATTGCTCGCCAACTTGTTCGCGGATCGCAGGCTCGTCGTGGTGCTGGAGGAACACGGGCTGGCCGGGGGCGCGGGCAGTGCGGTGCTCGAGTGGGGCAGCGTGCGGCGCCTCGATCTGCGCAAGCTGTTGTGCATCGGCGGACCGGACCGGTTCCTGAGCGGCTGCGGCAGCCAGCACGAGGCGCATGCCGCTATCGGCCTCGACGCTGGCTCGATTGTCGCGCGCGTGCTCGGCCATCTGGATTGAATCATGCTGTTGGGCATCGACTTCGACAACACGTTGATCCGCTATGACGCGCTGTTTCACACGGTCGCGCGCGAGAGGAACTGGATACCGGAGAGCGTCGCGCGCGAGAAGAACGCGGTGCGGGATTATCTGCGCGCCGACGGCCGCGAGGACGACTGGACGCTGCTGCAAGGCATCGTATACGGCTCGCGGATTCTGGATGCCCAGCCGTACGACGGTGTGCTCGCGACGCTCGATCGGCTGACGCGCGGCGGCGTCGCGATGCGCGTCGTCAGTCACAAGACGAAAACGCCATATCGCGGCGAGCCCTGCGATCTGCACGGAGCCGCGCGACAGTGGCTCGAGCGGCAGGGCTTTCACGACCATCGGCGGTTGGGCTGGCCGCGGGACGCGGTGTTCTTCGAACTCACGAAGGAAGACAAGGTTGCGCGGATCGTCGAACTCGGGTGCACGCACTATGTCGACGACCTGCCCGAGATTCTCGAGATGCTGCCGGACCATATCGTGAAGATTCACTTCGCGCCAAACGGGATCACCCCTGGGCGACCAGAATGGCTCACGCTGCGCGACTGGTTGGCGTTGCCGGCACTGGTCGGGTTGTCATGAATGCGCCGCTCGACGACGCCCTGACCGCGTTCTGCGAACGCTGCGGCGTGCGCGGTCCGCTCAC
>JBCNPL010000157.1:0-5847 GCA_039593375.1 Paraburkholderia sp.
CACTGCGCATTCGGCGTCTCACGACTGAGGAGGCACGCCGCGACGCGCTCGAGGTGCTCGCGCGCGTCGGCCTCGAGCACCGGGCGAAGCATCGGCCCGGGGAGCTGTCGGGCGGTGAGCGGCAGCGCGTCGCCATTGCGCGAGCACTCGTCGCGAAGCCCGCCTGCGTGCTCGCCGACGAGCCGACGGGCAATCTCGACGGCGGCACGGCCGATACGGTTTTCAACCTCATGCTCGAGCTCTCGGAAAAGCTCGAGACGAGCTTTGTGATCGTCACGCACGATCCCGATCTCGCCGCGCGCTGCGATCGCGTCCTGCGCCTGCGCGACGGCATATTGCGCGAGGAACCGCCGGTACCGGTCTGAGACCGGCGGACAGGGCGCCTTCAGCGACTTTCGCCATGTGGATCGATACGCACTGCCATCTCGACGCCGCCGAATTCGACGGCGACCGCGACGACGTGGCGCGTGCGGCGCAGTGCGCGGGTGTCGCGAGAATCGTCATTCCCGCCGTCGGGCGCGCGAATTTCGCGGTGGTGCGCGCGCTCGCTCATCGTCAGCCGGGTGGCGCGTATGCACTCGGCATTCATCCGCTCTTCACGCCGCGAGCCGAGGAAAGCGATCTCGATGCGCTTTCCGCCGAAATCGAAGCGAGCCTCGCCGATCCGCGCTTTGTCGGCATCGGTGAGATCGGCCTCGACTACTTCGTGCCGGGCCTCGACGACGATCGCCAATGGTTCTTCTACGAGCGGCAGCTGAAGCTCGCGCGCGAGTTCGATTTGCCCGTCATTTGCCATGTGCGCAAGTCGCAGGACAAGGTGCTGAAGGGTTTGCGCAGCATCGGCGTGAAAAAAGGAATCGCGCACGCGTTCAACGGCAGTTTCCAGCAAGCCCATGCGTTTATCGACCAGGGCATGCGGCTCGGCTTCGGCGGCAACGTGACGTTCGAGCGCGCGCGGCAGATTCGGCGGCTCGCGGTCGATTTACCGCTGGAGGCGATCGTCGTCGAGACCGACGCGCCCGATATCGCCCCCGCCTGGCGCTACAAGGAGCGCAACACGCCCGATCAGACCGCGCGCATCGGCGCCGTGCTGGCCGAGCTCCGCGGCATCGGCGTCGACCAAGTGGCCCTAGGCACAACGGCTAACGCTTACGCCGCGCTGCCGCGGCTTTCGCTTTCTTCCGCATAATCGCCCGACCGACCACGCCCGATCGATCGACGGCAAGGCGCCGGTCGAACTTCAGGTGGCGATGGAGGCGGGATGCGGCTTGTCCTTTGCGGGTTCGTACTCGGCGTCGTGCTGTTGCAGCAGCGGGCGGCCTTGCCGGGGCCGCTCGGCTGGGGCGTCGGCGCGGCGCTCTTCATCGCGGCGACCGCGTTGGCGGTGACGCTTGCCGCCTCGTGCCGGGTGAGCCGGGCGAGCGCGCTGGGCGTGCGAACGGCAGGGGCATTACGCGTTGGCGCATGCTTTTTCGCGGCGGCGCTCGCGGGTTTCGGCTACGCCGCCGGCCGTGCCGACCTGCGCTTGCGCGACGCGCTGCCGCCGCAGTGGGAGGGGCGCGATCTCGTACTGTCGGGCCATGTCCGCGGGTTGCCCGCGCGTGATGCGCGCAGCGTGCGCTTCCTGTTCTCCGTCGACACCGACGCGGTAGGCCGCGATACCGGAATCGCACGTTTTCCGCCCGTCGTTCAATTGAGCTGGTACCGGCGAGGCGGCGACCGCCTGCCCGACATCGTGCCCGGCGAGCGCTGGCGACTGACGGTTCGCTTGAAGCGCCCGCACGGTCATGCCAATTTCGGCGGACACGATCTCGAAGCGACGCTTTTTGCGCGCGGCGTTCGGGCGACCGGCCACGTTGCCGGTTCGGCGCCCGCCGAGCGCTTGCCCGGCACGGCGGGCGGCCTCGCGTCGGCGATCGACCGATGGCGTTTTGCGCTCGGCTCGCGCATCGGGGAGACGCTTGCGGCCGCGCCGCATCGCGGCATCGTCTTCGCGCTCGCCATCGGCGCCCAGGAAGCGATCGAGGCGGCGGATCGCGCAATTTTGCGCCGTACCGGCACAAGCCATCTCGTCGCGATCTCGGGGCTGCATATCGGCTTCGTCGCCGGCCTTTGCGCCGCGCTCGCCGCCTGGCTCTGGCGGCGCTCGTGCTTTCTCGGCACGAGGCTTGCGCGAGGAGGCGCGCGCGAGTGGCCGCTCGTCGTGCCGACGCCGATCGTCGCCTCCATCGCGGGGGCGGTCTGCGCAGCCGGGTATGCAGCGCTCGCGGGCTTCAACGTGCCGGCGCAGCGCGCCTTGTGGATGCTCGTCGTCGTCAGCGCCGCGTTCGCGTTCGGCCGCAGCGCCGCACCGTCGCTGGTGCTTGCCTGGGCGGCCGCGCTCGTCGTGCTCGTCGATCCGTGGGCCGTCGTGGCCGCCGGGTTCTGGCTGTCGTTCGGTGCCGTCTCGCTCATCTCGTTCGCGCTGCATGGGCGCTCTCGGAAACCGCGCTTGGATAGAGGCGAAATCGCGGACGAGCCGCTCGACCCGTTCGACACCAGGGCCGGCCGCCGCGGCGCGCCACGCCGCTCATGGCGGCTTCTCGCGCGGCGTGGCGCGGCCCGCGCGCGCGAGCAACTGGGGAGCGCGATTCGCGCGCAATACGCGGTGACGATCGGGCTGGCGCCGCTGACGGCGTTCTGGTTTTCGCAAGTCTCGCTGGTCGGACCATTCGCCAACGCGTTGGCGATCCCTTGGGTGAGCGTGCTCGTCACGCCGGTCGTCCTCGTCGGTGTCGCGTTGCCGGCGCCGTTCGACGCGACCGCCTTCGAATTCGCGCATGCGTTGCTCGACCCGCTGATGAGCGTGCTGCGGTGGCTTTCCGACGGGGAATGGGCGGAATGGCGGGTGCCGCGCCCGTCCTCGTGGGCGCTTGCCTGCGCGTGCGCGGGCGTGGTCTGGTGCCTGATGCCGCAAGGCTGGCCGTTGCGCTTCGCCGCGCCGCTCGCGTTGCTGCCGCTTGCATTCCCCGTGCCTTCGTCACCCGGGCCGGGCGCGTTTCGGCTGACGGCGCTCGACGTGGGGCAGGGCTCGGCCATCGTCGTCGAGACGGCTCGGCACACGTTGCTTTTCGACGCCGGGCCGGGCCCCGAATCGACGCGTGCCGGCGAACGTATCGTCGTGCCTTATCTGCTGGCCAATGGCCTGCCGGAACTCGACGCGCTAGTCGTCAGCCATCCCGATGCCGATCATGCGGGCGGCGCGGCGGCGGTGCTCGAAGGCGTGCGCGTGCGCCAATTGCTCGGCGGATTGCCGCCCGCGAACGCGCTTTGGCGCATGGCCGGCGCGGCAGGCGCCGAGACGGTGCGCTGTGCTTCGGGACAGCGCTGGCGATGGGACGGCGTCGATTTCACCATTTTGTGGCCGAAGCCGGGTCCGCTGCCGGCGAAATCGAATGCGGGCTCTTGCGTGTTGAAGGTGGAATCCGACGGCTTCGCGGCGCTGCTGACAGGCGACATCGACGCGGCGGTCGAAGGCACGCTGCAACGCGAGGCATCCGATCTCTCGGGCCTCGTCGATCCGCTCGCGGCCGATGTCCTCGTCGTCGCTCATCACGGGAGCAAGACGTCGTCGACCGAGCCTTTCCTCGACTCCGTGCGTCCGCGCGCCGCGATATTTCAGGTAGGCTATCGCAATCGCTTCGGTCATCCTCATTCGAGCGTCTGGTCGCGCTTCACCGCGCGCGGCATCGAGCTGACGCGCACGGACCGCGACGGCGCGGCGCGCGTCGAGTTCGTCGGAGGCGCGTTGACGCTCGAGCGCTATCGCGATACGCATCGTCGATACTGGATGGATAGGTGAGTCGCATCTCATGAGAAGACGTTGTCGGATTTCAAAACGAGGAGGCAGCGAAGCTTGAAGGAGATCATTCACTTTTCGCACGCGAACGGATTCCCGGCATCGACTTACCGGACGATCTTCGCCGAGCTCTCCGACGACTACGAGGTCCGGTACATCGAACGTATCGGCCACGATGCGCGCTATCCCGTCACGAGCGACTGGCCTCATCTCGTCGAAGAGCTCATCGACGATATCGGCAGTCGCTACGAAGAACCGGTCTGGCTCGTCGGCCACTCGCTCGGAGGCTACCTTTCGCTGATGGCCGCGCTGAAGCGCCCGCATTGGGTGCGCGGCGTCGTGATGCTCGACTCGCCGGTCGTGGCGGGCTGGCGCGCAGGCGTGCTGCGCGTCTCGCAATGGACGGGGCTCGACGAGCGGCTCTCGCCGGCCGCCGCGACGCGAACGCGCCGCACGCATTGGCCGAGCCGCGACGACGCGTGGCGGCATTTCCACGCCAAGCCCGCGTTCGCGCGCTGGGACGAGCGAGTGTTGTCCGACTACATCGACTTCGGCATCCCGCAGACGGCGCCCGACGGCACGCGCGCACTCGCGTTCGATCGCCAGATCGAATATCTGATCTACCGAACGCTGCCGCGCACGCTCGGCGCGCGGCTCGCGCATGGCGTTCCCGTTCCGGTGGGTTTCATCGCCGGTACGCATTCGAAGGAGATTCGGCAGGTCGGGCTCGAAGCGACCAAGCGCGCGACAGGCGGGAGCTTCGAATGGCTCGAAGGCAGCCATCTCTTTCCGATGGAAAAGCCGATCGAGACGGCGCGCGCGGTGCAACGAATGCTACGCGCGCTGAGTGCCGAACTGGTCACCTGAGCAACGGCCGGCGGCAGCGGGAAGGTTCCTGTCGCCCTCGTTGCGAAGCGTCGTTCGGATGAGTCGGGAGCGCCTTCGAAAGGGCTGGGCTCGGCGCTTTCGGAAACGGGTTCGGGCGGACCTTTAAGGTATAATCCGTTTTTCCCGCGAGCATCCAGCGATGACCAAATATGTTTTCGTCACCGGCGGTGTAGTTTCGTCCCTCGGCAAGGGCATTGCCGCCGCCTCCCTCGCCGCGATCCTCGAGTCGCGCGGTCTCAAAGTCACCCTTCTCAAACTCGATCCCTACATCAACGTCGACCCCGGCACGATGAGCCCGTTTCAGCACGGCGAAGTGTTCGTGACGGAGGACGGCGCCGAGACGGATCTCGACCTCGGGCACTACGAGCGCTTCATCAGCACGAAGATGCGCCGCGCCAATAATTTCACGACGGGACAGATCTACGAGTCGGTGATTCGCAAGGAGCGACGCGGCGATTATCTCGGCAAGACGGTGCAGGTGATTCCGCACATCACGAACGAGATTCAGGCGTTCATCGAGCGCGGCGCCGCATCGGCCACCTGCGGTGAACCCGATGTCGCGATCGTCGAGATCGGCGGCACCGTGGGCGACATCGAATCGTTGCCATTTCTCGAGGCGGCGCGCCAGATGAGCCTGCGCCTGGGGCGCAACAGCGCCTGCTTCGTTCACTTGACGCTCGTGCCGTTCATCGCGACGGCCGGCGAACTGAAGACGAAGCCCACGCAGCACAGCGTGCAGAAGCTTCGCGAGATCGGGATTTCGCCGCACGTGCTGCTTTGCCGCGCGGATCGGCCGATCCCCGATGACGAGAGCAAGAAGATCTCGCTCTTTTCCAACGTGCCGGAGGACGCCGTCATCTCGGTGTGGGACGTCGACAGCATCTACAAGATTCCGCAAATGCTGCACGACCAGGGGCTCGACGAGATCATCTGCGATGAGCTGAAGCTCGCGCCCAATCCGGCCGATCTGTCGATGTGGGCCGACATCGTCGAAAAGCTCGAGCGCCCGCTGCACGAGGTGACGATCGGCATGGTCGGCAAGTACGTCGAGCTGACCGAGTCCTACAAGTCGCTGATCGAGGCGCTGCGGCATGCCTCGGTGCATACGTCGACGAAGGTCA
>JBCNPL010000158.1:0-5842 GCA_039593375.1 Paraburkholderia sp.
CATATCGGCATCGATGACGAGGATCCGGCGACCGCTGAGCGCGAGCACGTAGGCGAAATTCGTCGAAATGAAGGTCTTGCCGACGCCTGGCGTCGGACTCGTGAACAGTACGACGTTATGTTCTTTTCCGGATGCGGCGAACTGCAATGCGTTACGGAGCGAGCGCAAAGCCTCGATGCTCGGATCATTTCCCTTGGCTTGGCCCAGCATCGTCGGAGCGGTAGCGGGTGCCTGCAGCAGCTTTCGTTGCGCTTTGCTGAACGGTACCGTGGCGTAAAGGGGAATCGGCGAGAGTCGCTCGATCTGACTCGTATCTTGCAGGAGATTGCGCTGCGTCGCCAAGAACTGCACGGAGACGAACGCAATGAAGATTCCCGCTACGAGGCCGACGAGCGCCACGATCGATAAATTCGGCCAAGCCATCTTGGTCGGTACCGAGGCGTGATCGAGCAGCAGTACATTGCCTGTCGTGCCTGCTTCGGCCACTTCCAATTGCTGCGCATTGGCAAGCAGGGAGGTATAAAGCTGAGTATTCACCGTGACATCGCGCGCCAGCCGCAAGTAGTTTTGCTGAGTCGGCGGCAACGCCTTGACTTGGGTTTCGATCTGCGAGAGCTGGTGATCGAGCGCCTCGATTTGGCTCGCCAGCCCGAGAATGACCGGGTGAGACGGTTCGTAGGACTTTGAATACGCCTCGCGGCTCAGCTCGAGGTTCGTCCTCTGGCGCTTCAATTCGACGGCGCGCGTAAGTAGCGCTTCTGTTTGCTGTTGGACGTCGATCGTGTTCGAGCGCACCCGAAACTCGTTCAAGCGCTGTTCGGAGTCATCGAGCGCCGCTTTGATCGAGGGTAGTTTCTGCTTCAAGTAGTCGAGGCTCATCCGCGCTTGCTTCGACCGGTTGCTGATATTCAATGCGACGTAGGCATCGGCAATGTCGTTGACCATCGCCGCCGCGACGTTCGGGTTCCCATTCGCGTATGTCACGCGGATGATCGACGAATCCTTCGTAGTCTCGGCGACCTTCATACTTTTGACGACGGATTCGTAGGCATCGTTCGGCGACAATCGAACGATCCGGAACACCGTGCCGGGGCGCGCCAAATAATGACCGACCTGGATTTCGCCCGGCTTGGGGCCGAAATCCGTTGTCGCCATGAAATGCGCGAGCTCGGCGCCGCGGCCGGTCGCAAGCACGCGATCCTGCGCATCGGTTAGACGCCAGCGGTTCTCGGGTTCTATCGCCAGAGTGAACGTCTTGCCATAGAGTTCTTCGGGAACGGTGAAACGCGCGAGTTCGAGCTGTTCACCGCCCCAGGGATAGTCGGAGAGCCCGAACAGCGGACGCGCCAGCGTGTTCGGCGGAAGGCGATGGCGGTGCGCATAGACGGAGCCGAGTAGCGGGAAATAGTTGTCGACCGATATTTGGGTATCGACATGAGACTTCGCGATCGCGGCGTTGACGATGGCGCGGGACGTCAGTACGTCGACCTCGCCCTCGACGACGCTGCTGGTCATGAGCGCACCGGCGACATCCGCGAGGGCACCGAGCGCCGTGGCCTGCTGCTTTTGCACCTGAATCAACGCGTCGGCCTTGTAGACCGGTTTCGAGAAAACACCGTAGAGGCCTGCCGCGATGACGAACGCGGTCGCGATCACGCAAAAGAGTCTCCAATGATCGCAGAGGTTGTACCAAAGGTGAGCGAGACCGAAATCGTCCAACTCCTGGTCATGCTCGGGCGGGGCGGTTTGTTCGATCAAGTTCATGTTGAGCCTTCCGCTTATATGTCGAAGCGAACCATCAGGAAGTCAGTGGTCCATTGCGCCGATCACGAACGTCTGTTGATTGGAGCTGTAAAACAATTCGAACCGTTTTGTGCGACGAATGACTTCAGCCAACGACATGTCAAAAAACGACCTGACTGATCGAATGGAATTTCCAGTAATGACGCTTACATCTGCTGAATTTAAACGGAAATCCAGGAATTGACGCGCGTGGCCGTTTGTTGCCAGAAACTATTCTCGGCAATGGGTAACGCGGCCGGCAAGACATTTTTCCATCTGACGTGCGAAAGCAAACAAACGGAGATGGGGCGGCGGTGTCACAGTTCATACGCGCGGCGGCTGACCGTTCAATGTTTCGGCTTGGCCTCGCGCGATGCAGCGGATAACACGCTACGTAAAACGAAGAACAGGACGAGGACGCCATGATACCTAGCCGGGTAGCAGTGGTCCTGTCGACCTACAACGGCGAGAAATATCTCGCCGAGCAGCTCGAGTCCATCGTGGGCCAGGACAATGTCGAAGTAAAACTGTTGATTCGCGACGATGGATCCCGTGATTCGACAGTCGCGATTGTGCGCGATTTCGCGTCTCGTCACGCGAACGTGCGTTTGACCGCCGGCGCCAACAAGGGCGTCACGGAGAGTTTCCTTTCCGCATTGAAGGAAGCGGATTCCGACTGCGATTTCTTTGCATTTGCCGATCAAGACGATGTATGGGACAGACGCAAGCTTGCCAATGCCGTCGAAAGGCTGACGAGCGTCGGGGACCCGAGTGCGCCGCTGCTTTACTGCTCGCAAGTGGAACTGGTCGATGCGCGACTGGCGCATCTGCGTTTCGGTCGCATGTTGCGTGAAATCAGCTTCAGGAACGCACTGTTTCAAAATATCGTGGCGGGTTGCACGATCGTGATGAACCACCGCGCACGCGATCTCATTGTGCGCCCATCCATCACGCGCGACATTCTGATACACGATTGGTGGTGCTATCTCGCGATCTCGGCGTTGGGCCGGATCCTTTATGACGATCGACCGACCATCAAGTATCGGCAGCATGGCAATAACGTGGTCGGTTCACAGACCACGCTGATGGGGCGCATTGTCGGCCGATACGAGCGCACGCTACACGGACTTCACGGACGCTTCCCCTCGGAACAGAACGAGCTATTTTTGAAGCTGTATGGTGAAGAGCTGTCGGAGGAGCAGCGCCGATTCGCCGAGTGGACGCTCGCGGCGAAGCGTAGTCTCCGCAAGCGGCTCACGCTCGCATCGTCGAGGCAGATCAGAATGCAGACCGCCGTGGAGGATCTCTGTGTGCGTCTCGGCATCTTGCTCAACCGGTTTTGAACGGATGAAGACGGGTGACTGTCGCCCGTCCGCGAAAGGCTGACGACATGTCACGCGATACCTCGTTATCGAAGAATCTGTTCTTCAACCTGAGCGGCCCGCTATTGCCGTTCCTCATGGCGGCGGTCTGCATTCCGGTTCTGATCCGCGGTGTCGGAACGACTCGGTTCGGCCTCCTGACGATCGCCTGGACGGTCATCGGCTACTTCAGCCTATTCGACTTCGGCCTCGGGCGCTCCCTCACCTGGCAGGTCTCACGCCGCCTGGGCGACGGACGTCGCGGCGAGGTGGCGGACCTCGTGCGAAGCGCGCTCGCCATGATGGCGGCCTTCAGTTCGATCGGTTCGCTACTCGTCGTCGCCCTCGCCGGCGAGATGACCAACTTGCTCAAGGTCGGGCAGCCATTGTTCGAGGAGACGCGGAACACGTTCATTCTGCTCGGAGCTTCGATTCCGCTCGTGGTGCTGACGAGCGGTCAGCGTGGCGTGCTCGAAGCGTTTCAGCGCTTCGATATCACCAATGCCATTCGCATATTGCAAGGTTTCTGGACCTTTGCCGGTCCGCTTTGCGTGCTGCCTTTCTCGGTTCGCCTCGATGCGATGGTGACCGTGCTCGTCGCCGGCCGGCTCGCCGCGACCGTTGCCTACGCCGTGGCGGTCCGCGGGGTGCTGCCGCGCTCTGCCGACGATACACGCGAGCGCCTGCCGTCGTTTCGCCAGAAGGAGCTGCTCGTGTACGGCGGCTGGACGAGCCTGTCGAATGTTCTCTCGCCGGTAATGGACTACATGGACAGGTTCTTCATCGGCTCGATCCTCGGGACATCGATCGTTGCGTTTTATACGACGCCTTATGAGGTGGTCTACCGGCTGAACGTCATCTCCGAGGGCATACTCGGCGTGCTGTTTCCGCTGATGGCGAAGCGCATCGCGAGCAGTGCCGTTCACTCCGCCGGCCCGCAGATGTTGAGCCTCGGCGTGAAGCTGATCACCGCTTCGGTATTTCCGGTCGTGCTCGTCGCGCTACTGGCTGCGCATCCGTTTCTTCACTGGTGGGTGGGCGCGGAATTCGAGGAGAAGAGTTCGCTCGTGCTACAGCTGTTGGCCGTCGGCCTGCTCATCAACAGCCTCGCGAAAGTGCCGTCCAATCTGCTTCAGGCCAACGGTCGATCGGATATCACGGCCAAGCTTCATCTGGTGGAATTGCCCCTTTATATTGCATTGCTGCTGTGGATGCTGCGGCACGCTGGCATCCCCGGGGCCGCGCTGGTATGGACTCTGCGAATGTTGCTCGATCTTGGCTTGCTGCTCTGGATGAGCAAAGCGATTGCGGCCGTTCCGCCTCGGGCAATCAGGAACGTCGGCTTGCTTGCCGCCGCCCAGCTCGCCATTCTCGCGGGAGCAATGTTCGTCAGTGGCAACGGCTGGCGAATCGCGTATGGGGCGGCGGTCCTGCCGTTGTTTGCAAGCGGGTTTCATCGGTTTGTCCTGGATGATTCGGAAAGGCGCCTGTTGAGCGAGTCGGCGCGGCGCGTCTTAGCCTTCGTATCGAAGGGGAGGACAGCGCCGTGAAGCTCGCCTCGCTCGTGCCGACGAATGCCGCACGAAGACTCTTGCCCGCTTTGCTCGTGCTGGCCGCGAATGCTGGCTCATGCGCCGCCGCCTCTGGTGCCGGCCCTGACCTGTACCCGTTCTCGATCGACCAGGATCGCTTGTCGGGGATCGTGGATTTCAGCGATCTTTCCGATGGTCCCCTTCGAAATCGCGATCGCCTGATCGTATGCGGCAACCGCATCTGCAAAGTGGGGGAAGCGGGGAGCAGCGGCCACGCGCCCGTTCGGCTCTTCGGCGTGACGCTTGCACATGATGCAGTCTTTCCTTCCGACGCCGAGGCAGACCTCGTGATCGCGCGGTTGCGCCGGCTCGGCGTCAACCTCGTGCGCCTCCACGGATTCGATACGGTATCCGATTCGGCCGCCGGCGGGACAGACGGCATATTGCTCAGCGGGCCGTTTCCGACGCTGAATCCCGAGGCGCTGCGTCGCTTGAAGCGCTTTCTCGTCAAGCTGAGGGATGCCGGCATCTACGTCGATTTGAATCTTCACGTCGCCTACCAGTTCCGGCCTGCCGTCGATAACGTTCCGTTCGCTTTCCCGGGCGACAGCTTCATGCCTGACGAGTCCAAACCGCTCTACGTCTTCGATGACAAAATGTCGTCGTTGCAGGCGCAGTACGTCCGAGCACTTTTCGCCGCGCTCGGTCCGAGCATGACGAACGTCGTCGCGATCGTCGAAATCAGCAACGAGAGTTCGCTTGTCTATGAATGGGCGAACGGCCGCCTCGATCGCGATGTGAAAGGTCGCTACCGTGAGGAACTCGCGGCGAAGTGGATCGCCTTTCAAAAGGAATCGGGGCGTCGCGGTCCTTTGATCGAGCGTTTGCCTGCGCGGAAAGACGCCTTACCCGATGAAGTACAGGACCGATTCGTGGCATTCCTCACCGCGCTCGACAAGTCTTATCTGGAGCGCATGCGCAACGCGGTGAAATCCGCCGCGCCCGACGTCCTCGTAGTCGGGACGCAAATGGGATATGGCGGGTTCCAGAACCTCGTGTCGAACGAGTCGATGGACATCATGGATTCGCATGTCTACGTCGACCATTACGGATTCCTGGGGAAATTCTTCGACTGGAATACGTGGTACATCCGCGACGTTTCCAGTT
>JBCNPL010000159.1:0-5834 GCA_039593375.1 Paraburkholderia sp.
GGTGGTGCCGCCCGCCTCGTACGCCTGCGCCCGAACCGCCCGCTCCGCCGGCAAGACGAAACCAAGCTGGCCCAGCGCAGGGAAACGGGTCATATCACCCCCTTGCCCGCCGAGCGCAGCCGGATCACGCGCGATGCCGGTGCGGCGTCTTCAAGATTGCGGACGATCTCGCTACGGATGCGCAGCATTTCGTCGACCGAGCGGTAGCGGGCGCGCCGGTCCTGAAACTGAACCTCGAGCTCGCCCTTCACCAGCGCACGCTCGATGCGCTGGAGATCTTGCTGTGTGTAAGCCATGCGGTTCTCTATCGTCGTTTGAGGTAGCGCGATGCGGCCACGCGGCGGCGCGTTTGTACGGCGTGCGGTGACGGCACCGCGCCTGGCGGTGCGGCGGGCGCTGCTTCTTCGTTGACGGGCGCCGGGGCGAACAAGCTGCCTTGATCGAAGTGCATGCGCAGCCGGCGCCAGTCGGGTTCCTGATACTTGTGCACGCCGAGGTAATACGCGGCGGCGAGGTTGTAGACGTTCAGGTCGAGGATCTCGTTACGGTCGCCGCGGGCTTTGACCCATTCGGTGCGCGGGAAGCCTTTCACGTAGCGCACGATCTGTTTCTCTGCGGTGAGCTGCTTGTAGAACTCCATTGGGAGGTCATTCGAGAAGTGCAGCGCGCCGGGGCCGCTGGTCAGCTTGAAGCGGTTGTAGATCCAGTCCTTGGCGGTGTCGGTGCCCACGATCCACAGTTCGGCGCCGTCGACTTCCGTGGTGCCTTGCCATGTGACATCGACGCGCGACGGGCGCTGCGCGATCACGGGCCGATTGGGCTTGCTGGCGCCCTTCACTGCCAGCACGTGGCGCCACTGACGCAGGCGCGTGAAGTGATACACGTCTTGCGTGTGGCTGCCGCCTGAGTCGATGCCAACGGCGCGAATCTGCATTTCTTTGCCGGAGGCGTGCAGGAACGTGGCCTGCAGGGCTTCGTCCAGCGTGGCCCACAGCGCGGCGTCGGACGGGTCGCCCATGAACACCTGGTGGTCGATCGTCCAGCGCTCCATGCCTTCGCCCCAGCCCATGATGAGCAGTTCGAGGCGGTCGTCCTGTGTGTCGACGGCGGCGGTCAGGAGCAACGCGCCGGCGGGCACGGTGCGCAGGCGGTAGTCCTCAGCGCGGTCGCGCAGCTCGTCGGCGCTGGTGCGCTGCTGGGCGTTGTCCCACAGGCGCGCGAGGCGCGTGTTGTAGAACACCTGCATCAGGCCGGGATCGCCCTTTTCCATCGCCAGCTTGGCTTCGCGGTGCTCTTTGCAGAGCGCTCGCCAGGACACCCAGCCGAGCGGCGCGTACATGGCCGACAGGTGGAAGCCCACTGTTTCGCCGTCG
The DNA here is from genome assembly GCA_039593375.1 of Paraburkholderia sp. GTDB lineage: Bacteria > Pseudomonadota > Gammaproteobacteria > Burkholderiales > Burkholderiaceae > Trinickia. The sequence continues at coordinate 1,374 of JBCNPL010000159.1, forward strand.
CCCTGCCCGTGTGCGATCCAGCGGCCGGTCTTGTAGAGCGCGGGCTTCTCGTGCTCGCGGATCTTGTAGAAGCACGCGGGGCACTCGCAGTAGACGTCGCTCAGATCGTCACTGGCGCGCAGTTGCTCGAACTCGAGGATGTGCTCGTGGCCGCAGTGCGGGCAGGCCACGTAGTAGCGGCGCTGGTCGCTCTGGGCGTAGAGCTCGGCGATGCGCGAGGCGCCGTCGATGGTGGGCGAACTCGAGTAGTAAAACTTGGCGTTGCGGCCGAACGTGCTGGCGCGCTTTTCGGCGATGCCGATGGGGTCGCCTTCGTTGTTGAGGTCACGCACCCAGCGGTCGATCTCGTCGCCGTACACATAGCGCGCGGAGACTTCGGCCAGGTTGGCTGCGGAGCCGGCTGTGTTGATGAACAGCGTGCCCTTGCGGAAGTCTTTGCGCTCGGCGGTGTTGGCGGCGTCACGCGAACGGGCCGAGGCGACGCGTTCGCGCAGGACCGGCACGGCATCGAGCGTCTTTGCCACACGGGCGGAGAACCGGCGCGTGAGGCTGAGCGTTGGTTGCAGCGCGAGGAAGTTGGCCGGGGCGCGATGAATCGTCGCCGAGATCCAGTTCAACGCGATCTGCGTCTTGAACAACTGCGATGCAACCATGGCGACCACGCGCAAACACGGGTGCGCGGGCGACAGGCACTGCATGGGCTCGACGGCGTATGGCGTTCGCGCGGAGCGGTAGGGTCCGGTTTCGGCGGCGCCCGACTCGTCGGGAATCACCATGAATTCTTCGGACCACTGGTCTACCCACAGCTCGGGGTCAGGCTTGAGGCCGGCCAGGAAGGCGCGGGCGAACAGTGCGGCTCCGTCGGGATGGCTCACGATGTGTCGATGGGCTCCATGGAGCCGTACCTCTCTTTCCCCGCGCGTGACAGGTCGGCCAACTTGCCGCGGTCGGGATCGTTGATGGATTCGCTCAATACGTTGGCGCCGTGGGCGATCATGTCGTCGAGCACCTTGCGCAAGGCGGCTTCTAGGTGGCGCTCGACGGCCCAGGGGTCGGTCATCGAGGCCAGCTCGGGGGCGATCTGGCGCGGCAGGCCCATGATGCGATCGCGCAGGTTGGCGCCGATCTTCTCGGCGGCGTCTTCGACGGCAATGCGGCTGACCAGTAGGCCGGAAACCCACTGGTATTCGGTGCGGGCTAGCTGTGCCTGGTAGTACTCGCGTTCGGCTCGGGCGGCTTGGAAGTCGTGGCCGAGCGATGGGTCGGCGTCGGGCGTTGTGTCTCTGGCGCTGTAGACGTCGCGGTCGATGCGTGTGGCTTCGTGGCGGGCGCGGACGGCTTCTTTGGCAGGGTCGGCGCCGCGTTTGATTTTCGCGAGCGTGGCATCGACGTCGATCAACTTGCCGTCGGGCGTGGTGACCAGCTTCCCTTCTTTGCCGAGCTTGGTGACATAGCTGGGCGACCAGTTCTGGCGCGCCGCGAACGCAGAGCGCGTCAGGAGGGTCGTTTCACTCATGATTTCACCATTTCACCTCGTCGGAGGTGAATTTCACTAAGCTGGAAAACTGGCCGCTAACGAAGAATCGCGGGTGCCCGCCCCCGCAGTAGCCTATGAACCCAGGGGCCCCCGAGCTCGCAGATGCGGGCCAACCCCACGGCGACACAACTTGCAAGTCAGCACGCGCAGAGGAATTGATGAGCAGCTCTCGAGATGACATGACCGAATGGGATTGGTACGGCACCAACACAGTCGAATTCAAGCTCAGAACGAACTGGACGAGAGCGAACCACTTAGCTGCAACGTATTATGAGATAGCTGAGGAGGCACTTATCAAACTGCAGGACTCCCAAGAGCACCCCGTACCAATCCCGACGGCCGAGGAAGATCCCAGCGATCACATTGCCCACCGTGAGGGGTTGCTCAAGGCTGCAATCAAGACGATCGTCTTCTCGGCTATGGCCTGCGAAGCTGCCATCTACGATCTCGCTGCGATCAACCTGTCCGACGAGTACGCCAGAGGCGTGCTGGACAAGCTTGACGTCATCGCCAAATGGCAGGTCGTGCCGCGACTAGTCTTCGGCAAGTCTCTAGATGCGAAAGGACCTGCCATGAACGGACTAAGAATGCTTGTGCCTGCCCGCAACCGGCTGGTCCATACAAAATCTGAAGAGGCTTTCACAGACCCGACGAATGAAGCCCATATCAAGGCTATGCATGAGAAAGAGCAGGCAGCGTTTGGGAAAATTCTCGACAGCGCATTCGCTTCATTCCAAACGCTGGTGCTGCTCTCGCTCGAGCTGAATCGAATTTTTCGCCGGCCGACCGGGGTGCTTCCCTCTTTCGAGAAGAGCGTCTTCAGCCTCAGTTACAGCGAGGACCCCCGGATTCGTAAGCTCGTTGCGCGTTGCCGCGAAATCGACAAAAAGGCCTGCCACCCAACAGAACGATTCGAATGAGCTAGGCTTCGGTGAGTTTTTCTGCGGCGGCTGAGCAAAGGCCGATGAAGTACCAGCGCAAATAGGCGGTCAAAAGGTGGCAATAGTCGTTCTTCACTGCAAGCCTCCTGCCAAAGACGGAGTTGACGATCTTTACTTCATCGAACTCTCCGCCGGCCTCTTTACGCGTGGCCCTATCCTCGCGCGTCAGGTAGATCGCCGCCTTCTGAATTCTCACCAGCTCATCAGCGTCGCGTGACCAGTCCAGCATGCCATTTGCATGATGCATGCAATTTCTGATTTTTATCGCCGCGCTGATCTGCTCGAAGATCGGTGACTCTTCGGGACGAATCCCTAATCGACGTAGGTAACCGAAAACGCGGTTCACCCCATTCCCTGACACGTCGCTGATGCTAACGGACGTTCTCTCTTGCACCTTGCCGACCAGCAGCATGAGATAGGTCTCAAACATTGAGAACACGCTGAACAGGTTTCCCATAGCGATGAGGTACGGGAAGGTGTTTTCGAGGCGATAGAACTCAAAGTTTCGCCGAAACTCTCTTGCCTCGGCCATGTGCTCCGGAAAACATTCCAGCTTCTTTTTCTCGCGTTCCTTCTCTAGGTCGATGAGGCGCGGCGCCTTCCAAACATAATCCCCGATAGCGGAGAACTCCCATTCGGCTTGCTCGGCAAGCATCAACATTTCTCGCGCGAAGGAGGACTGCTGTTGGCTGGGACGTGTTGAAGTCATCGTAGGCGTGCGTACGCGTCAGTTGGTACGGGCAGCATATAAACGCTCCTGCGCGCGGACAACCCCTCATGTAGTAGGTAACAAAAAAGCCCGAGCATTTCCACTCGGGCTTTTTCATTTCGTACAGGCGAGCGTCGCCCCACGAACCGAACTTTAAGCGACGCACCCACACCCCATCAATACTCGACACCGAATTTAACAATCCAAGGCCGGATAGCCACCTTCGCCGCCGCATACACCAACGGCTGCCGCAACCCCGCACGCGGGTTCCGCCACACCCCCGGCCCACGCCGGTTCCGGCACTCCACCCGGATCGCCAGCGCATGGTCGCCCGGGATCGCCTCCATCGCCGCCGCCACCTGCTGCATCTGCCACGCATCCACACTTGCCTCGTGAATGTCATCCGTCGACATCCACTGCCGCGAGCTCGCAGACCCGCCGCACGTCGCATCCCGGTTCGAATACCACTTCTCGCCTGAGTACTGTGCCTCCCAGCAGAACCACGCGAACAGCAGATCATCGAGCGCCTGATCCTCGCTCGTCACCAACGCAGATCGCCTCGTCACCTCACGCGGCTTAACGCAATACATCCTGCCTCCTCGATCCGACGATTTCGCGCATGCGCGCAAGTTGCTGCTCTGCCTGCACCACCGATGGCGGCGCCCCAACCAACGGCGCCTCCGGAATCGGCGGCAAATGCTCCACCACCGCCACCCGCCAGAGCGACGACCATCGCTCCTCCGCATCCGCCCAGCGCGCCGCCTCGATCGCACGCATCCCAAACCGCACCGCCGACCAGAACACCACCCGCGACGGCCACTCACCTTTGCCGCACGCCGCCAGCGCCGCCGCGTTGAACGCCTCCTCAGCCGTCATGCCGCACCTCGCTGCAAGCCCGCCGGCCGCAACCGCCCCGCATGCCACGGCAGCCCAGCCACCGCCTGCTCCGCCTGCGCCTGCAACCGCGCCAACGCCTCATCCTGCTGCAGCCGCAGCGCCCTCGCCCGCTCCCGCGATTCCCGGACAGCATTGGCATACGACGGCACCCAGTCCGGATCGCTCGCTCGCTTCGCGTGGTACGCCAACATCGCAAACGGGTCATCAACGCCACCGGCCGCCATACGGCCCCGCCATTCGTCGATCACCACCTGCCTCATGGCCACGGGTGCCCGAGCCACAATCCGCGCAACACGCGCCCGCTCCGGCCCTCTCAGGTCAACCGGCCAGGCAAGGTCTGCTTGCCACGCCACGCTCTGCCCATCCTCACTCTCTGC
>JBCNPL010000016.1:0-23965 GCA_039593375.1 Paraburkholderia sp.
TGGCGAGAACGTCTTCGTGCTTGTCTGGGCGCATTGATCGGCATCGGCGCCACGGGCGTATCGATGTATTGGCTGCTCGGCGACCATGCGAGCATCCCGCTTCTCGTCGCGCCGATGGGCGCTTCAGCCGTGCTGCTGTTCGCCGTGCCCGCGAGCCCGCTCGCGCAACCGTGGTCGTTCGTCGGCGGCAATCTCGTCGCGGCCACGCTCGGCGTGCTCTCGTCGCAATGGCTCGCGGATCCGATCGCCGCGGCGGCGCTCGCCATTGCGATGGCCACTTGCGCGATGTTCGCGCTGCGATGCGTCCACCCTCCTTCAGGAGCCGTCGCTTTGACCGCCGTGCTCGGCGGCCCGACCGTCCATGCGCTCGGCTTTCGTTTCGTGCTGGAGCCGATCGGATTGCAATCGATCGTCCTGCTCGGAACGGCGATCGTCTATCACGGGTTGACAGGACATCGCTATCCGCACGCGCATGCCGGACGGTCAGGCGCGGCGAAAGCGGCCGCCGAACAGGATGCGGCGCGTGCCGGCGTCACACGCGCCGATATCGAAGCGATCGTTCGGCACCGCGGCGAATGGATCGACGTAGCGGCCGACGACTTGCAGTCGCTCGTGCACGAAGCGCAATTGCTCGCCTACGCGCGCAGCTTCAGCGATATGACCTGTCAGCAGATCATGTCGCGCAACGTCGTTACCGTATCGAGCGAAGCGACGGCGGCGGCGGCCTGGCGCCTGCTCGAGCGCCATCGCATCAAGGCGCTGCCGGTCGTCGACGATGCGCGCCGCGTCGTCGGAATCGTGACGCGAACCGATTTCGTCGGCCGCACGCCGTTCGGGCTGCGCCGACTTCGCACCGGGCTCGCCGCCTTCAGGCGCGACGGCGCCGCCACGCGGCGTATCCGCGAATTGATGACACCGGCCGTTTGCACTGTCGATGCCTCGATGCCTGTCGCCGAATTGATCCCGCTCTTCGCGCATTACGGCCACCACCATATTCCGGTGCTCGATAGCGATCGGCGCCTTGCGGGTATGATCACGCAGTCCGATCTGATCGGCGGCCTGCATCGGCAAACTCAAACACAAACACAGCGTCTGAAGCTGGCTCGCGCGTGACCTCATGTCTACCGCATTGCATTCGGATAACCGTGGCAGAGCCAAAATATCACAATGTGATATAATTTTCGGCCCTTTCGTCTTGAACCATGTCCGGCCGAAAATGAAAAACCCTGCTTCGCATGCGCTCGACAAATCAGGCTTCGAGCAACTCTCCGAGTTCCGCTATCAGATGCGCCGCTTCGAACGCTTTTCGGAACGTGCGGCGCAAAGCGAGGGCATCACACCGTTGCAGTACTTGCTGCTGCTTCACGTGAAAGGCTATCCGGGCCGCGCGTGGGCGACGATCGGCGAGTTGGCGGAGCGCCTGCAGGCTCAGCATCATGGCGTCGTCGCACTCGTCTCGCGTTGTGAAGCGATCGGACTCGTCGAGCGCAGGCAGAGCGAAGTCGACCGGCGGCAAATGGAAGTGCATTTGTTGAAGGCCGGGGAAACCATCCTCTCGCGGCTCGCCGCGTTGCACCGCGCCGAACTGAAGTCACTAAAGGGCACGTTCAACGTGCCGCAGATCGATTTTTAACAGGTTTTGAAGCAGAGATCCAATGAGCGTCGATTTTCACAAGCGAGACTTTTCCGCGAACGCGCGCCTGCCTGCCATCTGCGCGCTGGCCGCGGTCATCGGCGTGCTCGGCACGGTGGCGGCGTACGTGCTGCTTCATCTGATCCATTTGTTCACGAACCTCTTTTTTTACGGGACGTTCTCGTTCGCGGACCACTCCCCCGCCGATAATGCGCTCGGCCCCTGGGTCATTGTCGTGCCCGCCGCCGGCGGCCTCGTCGTCGGCCTCATGGCCCGCTTCGGCTCGGAAAAGATTCGCGGCCACGGCATTCCCGAAGCAATCGAGGCAATCCTTTTCGGCAAGAGCCGCATGTCTCCGAAAGTGGCCGTGCTGAAACCACTCTCCTCGGGGATCGTGATCGGCAGTGGCGGACCGTTCGGCGCCGAAGGCCCGATCATCATGACCGGCGGCGCGCTCGGCTCGTTGCTCGCGCAATGTTTCAAGGTAACCGCCGCCGAGCGCAAGACACTGCTCGTCGCGGGCGCGGCGGCCGGCATGACGGCCGTCTTCGGTACACCGGTCGCCGCCGTGCTGCTCGCCGTCGAATTGCTGTTGTTCGAATGGCGTCCGCGCAGCTTCCTGCCCGTCGCACTGGCTTGTGCCGTGGCCGGGTTCGTGCGCGACGCATGGTTCGGCGCGGGGCCGCTTTTTCCGCTCCAGACGGCCGCGCCTCATGCGATTTCGCTCGCGTCGTGCGCGATACTCGGGCTCGGCAGCGGCGCGCTGGCATGCGGCCTCTCGATGGCGCTCTACAAGACCGAAGACCTCTTCGGCAAACTGCCGCTGCATTGGATGTGGTGGCCCGCGCTCGGCGGGCTCATCATCGGCATCGGCGGATTCATCGAGCCGCGCGTGCTCGGTGTCGGTTACGACGTGATCGGCGACCTGCTGCATCAGAACCTATCGGTTCAAATCGCAGTGGCGATCCTCGTCGTCAAGGCGATCGTATGGGTCATCGCGCTGGGCTCCGGTACGTCGGGCGGTGTCCTCGCACCGCTGCTCATGTTAGGCGCCGGGCTCGGCGTCGTCCTCGGTCATCTGTTGCCCGGCGGCGAGCCGACGCTGTGGCCGCTCGTTTCGATGGCCGCAACGCTCGGCGCGACTCTCGGCGCGCCGCTGACCGCCATTCTCTTCGCGTTCGGGTTGACGCACGACAGCAACGCGCTATTGCCGCTTTTGACGGCAACGCTCGTCGCTCACGGTTTCACGACCGTCGTCATGCGGCGCTCGATCATGACCGAGAAAATCGCACGGCGCGGATATCACATCTACCGTGAGTACGGCGTCGATCCGCTCGAGCGCCACTTCGTCGATGAAGTGATGACGCGAAGCGTCGAAACCATCGATGCCTCGCTGACGATGCACGAAGCGCTCGCGACGTTCTTCGGCGCCAGTCAGACGCATCGAGCTTACCCGATCGTAAGGGGCGACAGGCTCGTCGGCGTGCTCGATCGCGTCACTCTCGTGGCCCTGAACGCGGCACGAGGCGATCGTCCGTCCGATCTCACGTTGGGCGACGCGCTGGCCGGTCATTCGACGCCGGTCGCGCTGGCCGACGAGACGTGTCGACTCGTTGCGACACGCCTTGCCGTGCATGGCCTCGAGCGATTGCCCGTCGTCGCCGATCGCGAGTCGCTGAAACTCATCGGCATCGTCGCGCGCAGCGACCTCGTCAAGCCGGCTCAAGCCCACTTCGAGGAAGAGCACAAGAGGGAGCGGTTTCGCGGCCTCGCTCTGCTGCGCCCGTCCAGGCGTCGACGCGAAACCTGAGGTCGAGCCGCGGCTATCGGATGAACCCGCGGCGCTACGTGGGAGAGCGCACCGATTGTGCGCGAATCGACTGAAAAGCGGGCAAAAGCCGTTAGGCATCGCACATTCGTCGTACGCGCCAAGTCTGACAATTGGCCCAAGCTCGATCGCGACAGACCGACAAATGCGATCGCGCCCGAGCGGTTTCAGGCTGCAAACGGGGAGGCCGACAATGAACATCCTGGAAATGGCGACGCAGGCAGGCTTGCAAGTGTTGCTCGATGCGCGCATCGGCAGCCAGACTTACCACAGCGTCAGCGGTTCACTCCCGGCCCTGCAGAGATTCGCCGATTCGGTGAAAACGGCGGCGCTCGAGGAAACGAGCAAACCCGCACGCGCGAAGCGCGCAACCAAGGAACGGCTTCCGCGTAGCCGCGCGGCCATGCGTGCGCGGCGCGCACAGCGCCGCGCGTTGCTATGCCGCCGACTGGCGACGAACTTCCGCCCCTCCGCCGCCACGTTCCACTCACGTGCCGGATAGGCGGGCCCCCATCGGCGAGGGCTGACAACCTCGCTCGGGGCCGACCGCCCCGACGCGCCCGAAAAACCAGACTTCAGCTCGCGCCGCCCAGCTCGTCATCCGAACTGTCGCGCAGCAAAAGTAACGGGATCGTCGTCTCGCGCAGCAGCGATTCGGCAACGCTGCCGGCAAGGAGCCGCCTGAACCCTCGGCGGCCGTGCGAGTACATGATGACGAGATCCGCAGAGAACTCGTCGATACCCCGCTTCAGGACTGCGACGATGCCGTCTCCGTACGAATCGATCGCTCGCACGCTTCCTTGCACGCCCGACCGCGAAAACCGCTCGCGCGCGTCATCGAGGACGGACGTCGCGGTGCGGCTCGTCTCATCGGCCGGCGGCACTTCCTCGACGTAGACACCCGAGATGTCGACAAGCTGCGCCGGATGCACCAGCACGAAAACGGCCTGAACTTCGGCATGCAGCGCCCGGGCAAGCTCGATGGCTTTATCGAGCGCATGCATCGCGCCTTCGCTGCCGTCGACAGGCACCAAGATCCGCTTGTACATGAAGCGCCTCCATCAGAGAACGGCGTCCGCCAGGCGCGTCGCTACGCTTCGCGAACGTCCGGTGTAAAGGCAGTATGGTTCGGATCGCGGCCGGGAACAACTTCGGCATGCTCGGTTCGGCCGGCGCGAAAGTGCGCGCTCGCGCGCCCGTTCAACCCTCTTCGGCGTGCGCGGCCGCCAGGCCGTCGACGCCGAGGATCCGCTCAGACAGCTTCTGGTCGTAGCTCGAGTGCACATGCACCCGCTTTTTGTCGGGGAAAGCATAGGTATAGGCTTTGCGCAGCGCCAGCGATGCTTCGTGAAATCCCGATAGGATCAGTTTCTGCTTGTTCGGATAGACCGCGATATCGCCGACCGCGAAGATGCCCGGCTTAGACGATTCGTAGTTGGAGGTGTCGACGGCCACGCGCCCGCCGAGCGTCTCCAATCCCCATCGCGCAATCGGACCGAGCTCCGCGACGAGACCAAACAGGGCGATGAGATGATCGGCATCGATGATGACGGAACCGCCGATCCGCTTCACTTCGACGGATCGCAGCGTGCCGCCCGGCGCATCGAGCGCGGCTATCGTGCCGATGATCAAATCGAGTTCGCCCGCCGCCGCCGCGTCCTTCACCTCCTGCACCGTCGCAGCGGCGGCACGGAAGGTCTCGCGCCGATGAACGAGCGTGACGCGCTGCGCGACGTCGCGCAGCGCCAAAGCCCAATCGAGCGCCGAATCGCCGCCGCCGGCCACGACCACGCGCCGATTCGCAAACATGGCACGTTGACGCACGGCGTAGTGAACGTGCCGCCCTTCGAGCGCCTCGGCTTCCGCGAGCGCAACGCGCTGCGGAACGAAGGCACCATTGCCCGCCGAGAGCAGGATGGCCGCCGCGTCGAACGCGAGACCCTGTTCGGTCCTGACAAGCCAGCGCTTGTCCTCGCCGCGCTGCTCGACCTGCATCACGCGCTGTCTTAGATGAATGGGCGGCGCAAAGGGCCGGCATTGCGCCATCAGCCGCTCGACGAGTTCGCGCGCCGTGCATACGGGAACAGCTGGGATATCGAAGATCGGCTTTTCCGGATAGAGCTCGATACACTGGCCCCCGACCTCGCCGAGCGCATCGACGACATGGCACGACAATCCGATCACGCCGGCTTCGAACGCTGCGAAAAGGCCCACGGGCCCTGCTCCGACGATGACGACGTCGGTGCGTATCGGATTACCGCTTGCGGGAGACGTTGCCTCGTTCACGCTCGATTCTCCAGAGTTCGCGGGAAATGCGGCGATACATGTCTTATCGCACGACGCGTGCCTTGTCGCAGCGTGACTATCGGCCATCGCACGACCGGCCAATGCGGCCGACCAATGCCGATGGCCGGGATTCGGCGATACCGTCGGGCAATGACCCGAGTATACGGGCGACGACCGGCGGCAATGCAGTGGCCCATTCCGTAGTAGGGGGAAACGCCGAACAAAAAAAAAGGCGCCGCAAGCGGCGCCTTTGTCTACGATCGAGCGATCGGACGAGTCTTAGAAGCGATGACGCAAACCGACGGTTGCCGCGGTCTGGTTGATCGAGCTCGAGAAGCCGCTACCGGACGTCGGATTGTAGATCCAAGCCGTCGTGCCATTCGGACCCGAAGCACGCTGGTAGACGACTTGCGCATAGACATCGGTGCGCTTGGACAGCGAGTAGTCAGCCTGTGCGCCGACTTGATGGAAATGCTCGCTCACGCCCGACTCGTTCTGGTTCGTATAGGTGTAGGCCACACCGAGACCCAGCGCCGGCGTCAAGTTGTACTTGACGTTGGCTTCATAGTTGTTCTGATGAACCGTCGGGATGAGCGCATTGCCGTCGAGACGCGCCTGCGTCCACACGAGGCCGGCCGTTGCCGGGCCGAACGTGTAGCTCGCTCCCGCGCCGTAGGTACGCAGACGTGTGCCGACGAACGCACCCGAAGCCACGTCGCCCGTGAACGCCGTAATGCCGGTCGTCGAGTCGAGCGCGCCGCTCGTGTTGCTGAACGGATTGTTCGCTTGCGCGTACGAGCCCGCGACGCGCAGACCCTGGAACTGATACGCGGCGCCGACACTGTATTCGCGGTTGTTCGAGAAACCGCCGGCCTGGTTCGAGAAGCCATAGGTGCCGCCGAACGTGAAGCCGGCGTAGTTCGCGCTCGTGAACTTGATCGAATTGTTCACGGCCGCGCCACCGTTCGTGTTCAGGTTGTCGAGGTTGCCGAAGTGCGCGAACGACGTGCCGCCCCAGCTACCCGTTGCCGACAACGGCGCGAGGAAATCCTGCTCGGCATCGTACTGACGGCCGAGCGTCACCGTGCCGTAGTTGCTCGACAGGCCGACGAACGCCTGGCGATTGAACATGCCGTTGTTGTTGGCGAACTTGCCGTTGCCGAGATTGAAGCCGCTTTCGAGAGTGAAGATCGCCTTCAGACCGTTACCGAGATCCTCGGCGCCACGCAGACCAAAGCGGCTTTGATCGATGCCGCCGCTCGTCTGCTGCCAGTTCGAGTGACCGCCAACATTGCTCGTGTACGTGATGCCCGCGTCAAGCACGCCGTAGAGCGTGACGCTGCTTTGTGCATGAGCGGCAACCGCGAACGACGACGAAACCGCCGCGACAATGAGGGTTTTTTTCATGAGAGTCCCTTTCCAGTGACAACTGGCCCTGCGACCAGACTTCCGAGAGACGGCCGCATTGTCGTCGCCGCCCTCATGGCGAGCGAACGGGATCCACTGCTGAAGCCGTCCTACGAGCCGCGAGTCTACGGGTCGACCCTAAGTAGGGTATACGCGTAGGTCGCAATACATTGTTTCGGATTTTGAAAGGAACTTGTCGGTTATCGCGCCTATGCCCTTGTTTCTACGAGGATATGTGTAAGCGGTAGCGCCCGCTTTTTCAGCTTCCCCCATCTGATGACGACGGGCCGCTCAGAGTAAATAGTTGCAATTCAGCAACAACCGCTTAATACGGCTGTCACGCCGAACGAGGCGACCGGTTCTGTCTCGAACGGCAACGCCGGCCCCGAATTGGCGGATGGTGACGATACTCTCTCGGTCGCCACGCCGCTCGTATGGATATGCTCCAAAAGACGTCGAACGTCTGCACCGCCAGTTGGCGGCGCTGTGTATCCCTCAATCGAACGAAGAACTGAAACTCATGAGCGTCCGTTTTCGGGTTGGCATCGCGCTGTTGATGACTGTCGCGCCCGCGCTTTCGTGGGCGCAACGACCGATGACGTATCCGATGCGAAGCCAAACGCCGTCGCAGCAAGCCATCGATCAAGCCTTGTGCTATGCGCAGGCGAAAAAGGACACCCATGTCGACGTCGCGCGTCAACCGCAAACGCCGATGCGCACGACCCCGATCATCTTTGCGTCCGATGCGGGGCGTGGCACCTCGGCGCCACCGTTGCCGGGCAGCGCCGGCGCGGCTTCAGGCGCGGCCGCATCGGCCGCTACCGCTTCAGGCGCTAGCGCGGGCGTGAGCGCGAGCCAGCCGGCCGCGTCCGCCTCCGCGTCGGCAGCTTCGATGCCCATGGCATCGGGTCTCGGCACGGCATCCGGAACGTCCGTCGCGTCAGGGAACGCGAGCGAAACGAAGCTTCCGCCGCTGCCTCCTCCCGAGCCGCCGATGACGTCTTACTGGCGCGCGTGGGGCGACTGCATGCAGAGCCGGGGTTATGGCGTTCAATAAGCGCGACACCGCTATTCGATAACGGCGCTCGCCGACGTAAAACACGCGACTCGCGGCTCTCGCCGCCGCGGCAACAGACTTTACAGTCTGTTACCCGCACGCTGCATACAGCCAAAACGGCTTTCCCTATACTCCGTTGCGCAACTGGACCTACCCGCGCTCCGCGAGCGTTACTTCTTTTCAAAAAACCGATGACGCGCCTCGTCTTCACCAAAACCGCCCTGCTCGTTCCCCTCGTTGCCGGCGCCGCATTGTCCCTGACTGCTTGTGTTGCGCCTGGCTCTTACGGAACCTACGGCGCGCAGCCACAGTATGCGCAGCCCGCTTATGCGCAACCGCAGTACGCCGAGCCTGCCTACGTGCAGCAACCGGCCTATGGGCAACCGCAGTACGCGCAACCTCAGTACGCCCAGCCTCAATACGGGCAGCCCGGCTATTCCGATCCGGCCTACGCTCAACCCGGCAGCGGCTATAGCACGCAATACGGCACGGTCGAGGCGATTCGCCCGATCGGCGGCGCAACGAGTCCGTCGGGCGTGGCTGGAACGGTCGTGGGTGCGCTCGTCGGCGGCGTGCTCGGCAACCAGATCGGACGAGGTCATGGACGCGATGCCGCGACCGTCGTGGGCGCGCTGGGCGGCGCCGTGGCCGGCAACCAGATCGGGCAGCGCATGGGGCAACCCGCCGGCTATCGCGTCGATGTTCAGTTGAGCGACGGTTCAGCACGCTCATTCGACATGCAGACGCCGGGCGATCTGCGCCCCGGCGATCGCGTGCGGATCGACGGCAATCAAATTTCGAGGTATTGAGCCGTCGGACAGCCGGTCCCGCGCGGCAGGCTCGTTCGCTGCCTGCCGCGCGGCGCTCGAAACGGGGCAAAGATTCCGCCCTCGAAGCTTGTCGAAACGAAAACGTCTCAATGAAAATTCCTGCTGGACGCAGGCAATTCCCCGAGCCAATGCGAGAGATCGATCAACCTGTGCGCCACGAGATGCCGCACTTCCCCTTCGCATTGCCATACACCCAGCACGCCGAGCAGTGAGGCGCCGAGCGCTTCTTTCCTTTGCCGTTCGAGCACCTTCGGCCAGACGATGACATTGACGTTGCCGGTTTCGTCTTCGATGGTGAGGAAGATGACGCCCTTCGCCGTATCGGGTCTCTGGCGAACCGTCACGATGCCGCATCCGCGGGCGAGACGTCCGTTCGGATAGCGTTGCAAAATCGCGGCCGGCATCAGCCGCTTCTCCTGCAAACGCGACCGTAGCAACTCCAGAGGATGACGTCCGAGCGTCAATCCCATCGACCGGTAATCGCCGACTATATCGTCCGCTTCCGACGGCGTGCCCAATTCCGGCGTACCGTCATCCACCGCGGCTCGTTCGAGCATGTCCTTGTCCGGCACGGCCGCGACCGACTGCCACAATGCCTGTCGGCGATTGCCGGCAAGCGAAGAAAGCGCATTGCCTCCCGCCAGTACTTGAAGATCGTGACGAGCGAGCTGCGCCCGGCGCGCCATATCGCGCACGCCCTCGAACGGATACACCGCCCGCGCGGCCTCGATTCTCCGAGCGGCGTCGTCGCGCATGCCCTTCAGCAAAGAGAGACCGAGCCGGACCGCCGGTTTTGCGGTGCCGTCGATCCGCTCGAGCTTCGCGTCCCAATCGCTGATGGTGACGTCGACCGGCAAAACCACGACACCATGACGTTTCGCATCTTGCACGAGCTGTGACGGAGAATAAAATCCCATGGGCTGGCTGTTGAGCATCGCGGCGAGAAAAGCTTCGGGCTCATGGCGCTTCAACCAGCTGCTCGTATAGACGAGCAGCGCGAAGCTCGCGGCATGGCTTTCAGGAAAGCCGTACTCACCGAACCCTTTGATCTGCTCGAAGATGCTGTCGGCAAATGCCTTGTCGTAGCCACGCGACGTCATGCCGCCCACGATGCGGTCGTAGTATTTCCCGAGATCTCCTTTGCGCTTCCAAGCTGCCATCGCTCGCCGCAGCTGGTCGGCCTCGCCCGGTGAAAACCCCGCGGCGAGAATCGCGATCTGCATCACCTGCTCTTGAAAAATCGGCACGCCCAACGTGCGCGCAAGCGCGCGCCTCAACGCGTCGCTCGGATAAGACACGGGCTCGATCCCTTGGCGACGCCGCAAATAGGGATGAACGGCTCCGCCTTGAATGGGTCCTGGGCGCACGATGGCGACCTCGATGACGAGATCGTAGAACTCCCGAGGCCGCAGCCTCGGCAGCATCGACATCTGGGCGCGCGACTCGATCTGGAACACCCCCACCGTGTCGGCGCGCGAAATCATCTCGTACGTTTCGGAGTCCTCGGGAGGGATGTCCTGCATTTCGAACCGCTCGCCGCGCCGCTCGGATACGAAATCGAGCGTGCGGCGAATCGCCGACAGCATGCCGAGCGCGAGCACGTCGACCTTCAGGAGACCTAACGACTCCAGATCGTCCTTGTCCCACTCGATCACGGACCTCTCCGGCATCGCGGCATTCTCGATGGGCACGAGACGCGAGAGCTTGCCCCTGCTGATGACGAAACCGCCCGTATGCTGCGACAAATGACGAGGAAAGCCGAGCAATTGAATGGCGAGCGTCGCCCAGGTTTGAATCAGCGGCGTTTCGGGATCCAATCCGCACTCTTCGAAACGCTTGAGCAAATCATGTTTGCCGTCGAACCATTGATGCGACTTGGCGACCATATCGACGATCTGCGGGTCGACTCCGAGGGCCTTGCCCGTGTCGCGCAGCGCGCCACGCAGCCGATAGCACGATACCGCGGCCGCAATCGCGGCACGATCCCGCCCATATTTGGAATAGATGTACTGAATGACTTCTTCACGACGTTGATGCTCGAAATCGACGTCGATATCAGGCGGCTCGCCGCGCTCCTTGCTGATGAAGCGCTCGAAGAGCATATTGCCGCGCCCCGGATCGACTTCAGTCACGCCGAGGCAATAGCAGACCGCCGAGTTGGCCGCGGATCCTCTCCCCTGGCAAAGAATGCCCTGGCTTCTCGCAAAGCGAACGATATCGTAGACAGTCAGGAAATACGGCTCGTACCGAAGCTCGCCGATCAACTCGAGCTCATGCTCGATTTGAAGTTGAACATCGTGCGAAATGCCTTGCGGGAATCGCCGATGCGCGCCGATGTAGGTTTCCTGCCGCAAATACGCGGCAGGGGTCATCCCGTCGGGCACCAGCTCGTCAGGATATTCATAACGAAGCTCGTCGAGCGAAAACGAGCAGCGCGCGAGAATATTCGTCGTCTCCTCGAGCGTGCGCGCCGGATACAGATTGGCGAGACGTAGACGCGGACGCAAATGCTGCTCGGCATTGGGCGCGAGATCGTAGCCGCACTCATGCACGGGCTTGCCGAGACGAACCGCCGTCAACGTGTCCTGCAACAGCTTGCGCGAGCGCACATGCATCGCCACGTGCCCGAGCGCGACGACGGGCGCTCCGCAATCGTCTGCGACGAATTCGACTACGCCGCGGTGGATGTCGTCCATCGCGCGCTGATGCAGCACGAGCCCGCACCAAGACCTCATGGGAAAAGTCTCGCCGAGCCACCGAAGCTGCTCGCGCAGCGCGGCTTCCCTCGCCGGAAAATCCGGTACGAGAATCGCGAGGCAATCCGGCATGCCGCGCAAATGAGCGTATTGCTTGTCCGGCCGGGCGAGATCTTGCGGCGTCAGACGATATTCGCCCTTGGGCGCACGCGTTCTCGCGAGCGTGATGAGTTCGCAAAGGTTGCCGTAGCCTTCCCGGTTCTGCGCAAGCAGAATCAGGCCGAATGCCGGCGACCCGTCGGCGTTCACGAGCTGGAAGTATGAACCGATGACGAGCGGCAGATTGGCCGATTTCGCCGCATCGTGCGCGCGCACGACGCCCGCAAGCGAGCATTCGTCAGTGATCGCGAGACCGGCATAGCCGAGTTGCGCGGCGCGCTCAGCGAGCTCCTCGGCATGCGAAGCGCCGTGCAAAAACGTGAAATTGGAAAAGCAAAAGAGCTCGGCATAGGCCGGCAGCGCGGTGAAAGCGGTATCCATCGCGCGTCATCCGAAAAACCCATGAAGGAACCGGCATGAGCTACGCCGGATCGCCCGCCTCACGGCGCAACCGCGGGCGCGACCACGGCCTCGCGCACGCAACGAGATTCGCAACGACGAGTGAAGAGCTTCAGCGAGCATCGAAAGGCGCTGCCTGTATATCCATACAGTATCCTACACCCCAAATCGCTTACAGTGAACCGGTACTTTTTCAGGCCGCGACCCCGAAACGACATGAGCGCCAGGACGTCCGCACCGAACGCAACGCATGCCGTTGACCGCCAAGCGCAGCAAAAGCACAAGACTTGCTCATTGTTTAAAGCAGGCGAAACAATCGGCGCAACGCGCGCCGCTTCTTCTAACGAAAAAAGAAGAGACGACATAGCTCGCGAAACACAATCAAGCCAGGGAGGACAACATGCGAAGAGACTTCGCGATTCGAGCCGTCGCAGCCGGGGTCGGCTTGCTGGCGCTATCCGGTACTGCGCTCGCGCAGACACAGGCATACACGAATGCTCCGGTCGACATCTACGCAGGCCCCGCTCCGGACTATCCCATCGTCGCTCAGGTCCAGGAGGGCTCGGAACTCACGGTGCTGGGCTGCGTCCAGGACTACAGCTGGTGCGACGTCGCCGCGCCCGGCTTGCGCGGCTGGGCCTATGGCGGGTATCTCAGCTATCCGTACCAGGGTACGGAGGTTCCGGTCATGACCTACGGCGCGACGATCGGGTTGCCGATCGTCGCGTTTTCGATCGATTCATATTGGGGCAGCCACTATCGCGATCGTCCGTGGTATCGCGATGAGCCGCGCTGGGCCAATCACCGACCGCCGGAGCGCGGCGTCCGGCCGCCCGAGTCTCGAGACATGGACCGCGCACCGGCGCCGCGACCGGAGGAGCGCCAGGAACCGACGTATGGGCGTGCGCCGGAAGCACCTCCGGTACGCGGTGGACCGCCCCCGACTCAACCGCAGTCTGGATATGCACGCCCCATGGAGCAACCATCGCCACGCGCGGGCGGTCCTCAACCGCAACCTCGACCTCAGATGCAGCCACAGCCTCAGGTCGAACGCGGCGTTCGGCCTGGAGCGGGTCCCTCGCGTGCGGAGGGCGGCCCGGCCATGCGGCCCGGCCCGGGTGCCATGCCGGCGCCCGGCGGCCGCTATGAAGAGCGAGGCAATGAGGCCGGGGCGGGTGGCGAGCCGCGCCAGGAAGGTTCTGGCCAGTCGAATCACTAGCCCTTTCTTTCGCTTCTGTGTCGCAAGCATGGGCAGCCGCGGGCCGATGGCCGGCCTGCGACTGCAAGTCGTCATCGACGATAACCCACGACGCCCACAGAGTGCTGTCTCCGTCGAACAGGCTGCGCCTTCTCAACGACGAAGCGTTTTTGTCGCTTGCGCGCGTCGCGATCGCGGCCCGCATTCATTCGCCAGAGCGTGCGCGCGATATGGTGGCGCGTCGTAAGCGCCCGGCAAAGTCGCCTTGAAGCCCAAGTGTTCTGACGCGAGCATCGTGTCCATTAACAACTTTTAATGGACAGGTGTACACGATGGAAGAACTCGCAGCGAATCCCGAAGTCGCAGTGCAGCCGGTGCGGCGCCGCCGGCACAGCAAAGAATTCAAGGCGGAAGTGATGCGTGCGGCGATGCAGCCGCACGTGTCAATTGCGGCCGTGGCGTTGCACTATCGTCTCAATGCCAATTTGGTCCGCACGTGGATCACCCGGCAAGCCAAGCGCCAAGGCGGCACACAAGCCAGTCATTCAACCGATGTGTCGCCTGCCGAATTTGTTCCGCTGCAACTCGCGGCGGCGCCGAGCGCCGCGCCGGCGCCTGGCGCAATCGAGGTGGAAGTGCGCCGTGGGGCGACGACGATCACGGTGCGTTGGCCGTTGTCGGCCGCCGGCGACTACGGCGCGTGGCTGCAAGGCTGGCTGCGGTGATTCGCATCGAGGCGATTTGGCTGGCGACTGAACCGCTGGATATGCGCGCCGGCACGGAGACGATCCTCGCGCGTGTCGTCAAGGTCTTCGGCTCGGCGCGCCCGCATCACGCGTACTTGTTCGCCAACAAGAACTCGACGCGGATGAAGGTGCTTGTCTATGACGGCTTGGGTATCTGGCTGGCCGCTCGGCGTCTGAACAAGGGGCGGTTCATCTGGACCAATGGGGACCTGATGATCGCCACTGCGCTCAACCCCGAGCAATTGCAGGCGCTGGTGATGGGGCTGCCCTGGCGCACACTCGCCCACGATCACGCGATCACGGTCGTGTAATGTCCCTAAAGCCGTAAACCGGCTTGCTTCCGCGGCGCGGTCGGTTCTGGCAGACTGCCCGCATGAACCTACCCGCCAATCTCGACGCTATGAGCCCCGACGAACTGCGCACGCTGGCTGCGCAGTTGATGGCTCAGGTCGGCGAGAACGAGCGGGAACTGCACTACCGTCAGACGCGTATCGACCAGCTCACGCACGAGATTGCTACGCTCAGGCGCCTGCACTTCGGCGAGCGCAGCGAGCAGCTCAACGCCGAGCAGATGAGCTTGCTGAACGAGGCCATCGACGCCGACCTGGCCGCACTGGAAATCGAGCTCGAGCAGTTGCAGTCGAATACGCCCGAGCGCAAGCAGCGCCAGCAGCCCAAGCGTGCGCCGTTGCCGGCACACTTGCCGCGCACCGACATCCACCATGAACCCGACGACATCACGTGCGCCTGCGGTTGCCAGCGCCTGCGTATCGGCGAGGACATCAGCGAGAAGCTGGACTATACGCCGGGCGTGTTCACGGTCGAGCATCACATCCGCGGTAAATGGGCCTGCAAGGCATGCGAGACGCTGATTCAGGCACCCGTTCCGCCCCATGTGATCGACAAGGGCATTCCCACCGTCGGGTTGCTCGCCCAAGTCTTGGTCGCGAAGTACGGCGATCACTTGCCGTTGTACCGTCAAGAACGCATCTTTGAACGCGCGGGTCTTGCCATCCCCCAGTCAACGCTTGGCGAGTGGGTTGGCATATGCGGCGTGCGATTACAGCCGCTGGTTGACGCGCTTCGCGAAGTGCTTCTGCAGCACGATGTGCTGCACGCCGACGAGACGCCGGTGCAAATGCTCGCTCCCGGCAAAGGAAAGACGCAGCGCGCGTACGTATGGGCATACGCCACGACGCAGTTCGCCGACGTGCGCGCCGTCGTCTACGAGTTCGCCGATAGCCGCGCGGGCGAACATGCTCGCAAGTTCCTCGGCAACTGGCGCGGCAAGCTGGTATGTGACGAACACAGCGGCTACAAAGCCGGATTCGAATTGGGCATCACCGAGATCGCATGTGTCGCCCATGCGAGACGCAGGTTCTTTGAGCTGCATGCCAGCAACAAGAGTGAAATCGCCGAACAGGCACTGAAATACTTCGGCGAACTTTACGCGGTCGAGCGCGACGTTGCACAACTCACGCCCGATCACAGACGTGAAGTGCGCCAAGAGCGTGCTCGGCCGATCGCCGATGCGTTACATCAATGGATGCTCGCCCAACGCAAACTCGTCTCCGAGGGATCGGCGATCGCCAAAGCGCTCGACTACAGCCTCAGGCGCTGGGAGGCATTCACGCGTTATCTGGATGACGGGCACGTGCCCATTGATAACAATTGGTTGGAAAACCAGATTCGTCCTTGGGCCATCAGTCGGTCGAACTGGTTGTTTGCCGGTTCACTGCGCGCCGGGCAACGCGCCGCAGCAATCATGACCTTGATTCGATCCGCGCAGCTCAACGGCCATGATCCCTACGTCTATCTGAAAGACGTTCTCAATCGATTGCCCACCCACCGAGCCGACGATATCGCCGCGCTTTTACCTCATCGCTGGGAGCCTGCCGCCGTTTGATTAACGGGGAGGACGCCCGGGGATGCCTTCGCCGGGCGCTTACCCTGTAGTCGGTACGCGGCGCACCGGAGAACTCATTTTCGACACCGTCCATGACGGAACCTAATCAAATCGAGCGCTTCGTGTCGTGATAAGGCTGGCTGAGCGTCGCGAAGCCGCGCCATGAATTCTGCAAGCTTTGCCCGCCGTAGAGCGCAATGACGCTGTCACCTGCTGCAGAACAGCACGATGCGGGAAAGCGGGCGTTGCGGTGACAGTTTTGCTTCCACTCGGAGCGCAATGAAAGTGTCAATTCGCCTCAGTCTGAGGTTCCCTCGGTTTTTCGCCTTCCAGAGGCTCCGGATTATGCAGCCGTATCCTTTGTCCGCTGAGCCGCAAGCCAGTCTTGCATAAACTGAGTTGGCGACATGAAGCCAAGCGATGAATGACGACGACTGCGGTTATAAAACACTTCGATGTATTCAAACGCCGCACTACCTGATGCCGTCACCACTGCCTGGAGACAGCGGACCCTTCGACGTTGAAGTTCGTCGCTGCGTCCATCCGGCATTGGATCGCGGATAGCGGGAGCTCAAATCTCATTGGTTGGACAAAGTGTCCCACATCCCCAACCTTCCCAGCTTCGCCGCCAACTGCAATCGCTCCGACCGCCAATCCGTCAATGCCTGAATCCGCTGCCGCTTCGCCCCGGCCAGTGACGACTGCGCGCTGAGCAACTCGAGAATGCTGCCGACCCCAATCTCATATCGGCGTTGCGCCGCGATGTAGGATCGCTGCGCGACATCGAGCAACGTCGCACTGTTCGTGACGTTCTTCCCGGCTGCCTGTAACGCTTGGAAACTGGTCCACACATCGAGCCCAACCCGCTGCCGCGCCTCGTCGAGCACATCGCGTTGACGCTCCGCTTCAGCCTTGGCTTGGTGAATGTCGTACGTCCTCCCGAACCCCTCGAAGAAAGGAATCGTCACCTGAATGCCGAGATACCACTCACGCGTCGTCGCTGGAAACTGCGGCCGGCCCACCTCCAACGTCGTCGGTTGGTTGTTCCAACTGTACTTGGCGACAAGGCTGACCGACGGCATCCCCTCGGCCCTCGTTTGTCGAACCTTCGCCTCCGCCGCCTCCATCTGCGCTTGCGCTGCGGCGACGCTCGGATGGAATCGCTTGGCATCACTAATCAAGTCGGCAACCGATTCGTCAAACTGCGCGTCAGGTGCTACGCCATCTGCAACGTCCGGCAGCGCAACCGGTGCATACGGTTCGACGTCCATGTCCGTCGCCAGTGTGCCGAGCGCTGTTTTCCAATCACGCTCTGCCTTCGTTCGCTCGACGACGGCATTCGCCCAAGAGGTTTGCGCCTGCAACTCATCGGTCACGGGCGCGGCGCCATGCTCGACGCGCATCTTTGCCGCATTCAGGCTATCGGCCGCCGTCGCTTCCACCTCTTTCGCCGCAACGAACGCTCCCTGCGCCGCTTGTGCTGCGTAGTAGTCCTTGGCAACGGTCGCGAAGAGCAACTGTAGCGTCGCATCCTCTGTTGCACGCGCTGCCGCGAGCAAAGCATTGGCATTGGCGAGCGCTGCCTTGCGCCCGCCGAAGTCAAAGAGCACCCAGCTCAGCGAAACGCTTTCAGTCCGCAGTACACTGTTTCGATATCTCGAATCGAATTGCGGCAAGCCGCTGATGTTTGTCGTTGTTTCGTCGCGCAAGCCCTGCCAGTTTCCCGTGACCGTCGGCAGGTAGGCGGAACGGCTCTTGCCGACCGAGGCCGCAGCCGCCTTCACGTCCGTCCATGCCTCGCGCGTCTTTGGATGGTTGCAAAGTGCACGCTCGACCGCCTCCTGCAGCCGAAGCGGGGTCGCCATCGTACCAAACACGCAGGTGCCCACAACGGCATCCCCGCTCATCATTGCCGCTGGCGTAGCGGGAATCGAGCGCTCTGCAAAGAGGGGATCGAAAGCTTGCGCAGACTCGCCCATGCCGGCGAGCGCCGCCGCCATGAGACATGCCGCCAGCTGCCGCAAACCGGGGGGAGCGGAACTGCGCCGACTACCGTTCACGCAGGCTCTCCTCACCCGTCTCGACGATCGGATCCAGAAAATAATGCGCGACGCTGCGCTTGCCGGTTTTGATTTCAGCCGTCACTTCCATACCGGGCGTCAAGTTGACCCATTGACCATTGGCGAGGATCCGATTCGTCGGCAACCGCACATGCGCAACGAAGGTCAGGCCGAGCTTCTTGTCTTGGACCGCATCGTTCGGCACTGAGACAACCTTGCCCGTCAGATAGCCGTAGCGCGTATAAGGAAACGCTTCGATCTTGACCACTGCCGTTTGCCCGACCTTCACGAAGCCGATGTCCTTGTTCTCGATATTGGCCTCAACTTCGACGGAATCGTCCGGCACGATCTCCATCAACGATTGCGCCGTGGTCACCACGCCGCCGAGGGTATGGACGGCCAGCTGCTGCACGGTGCCGGAAACGGGGCTCGTCAGGCTCATCAACTTTTGTCGAGTGACGGCCTTTGTTTCATCGTTGCTGCTTTGCTTCAGCCGCTGCGTGGCCTTGTCGAGCTCGTCGAGCTGCGAGCGGCGGAACTCCGACATCGTCGCGGCGATATCGGCGCGCTGCTCAGCTATACCGGCCGTCAATTCGTGCGCATGACTTTGCTGAGCCGCCAGGTCGTGCTCCTTTTGCAGTGCAGCCTGCTCCTTGTCGAGGAAGTCGGTTTGTGCGACGTACTTGTCTTTCGCCAGCAGTCGGTACTGATTGGCCTGCTGCCGCGCAAGCGGTGCCGTTGCCGCGAGACTCGCGATTTGCTCGCGCGTGGTGGCGAGTTCGGCTTCGCGCTTTGCGAGCTCTGCTTGCGAACTGCTCACCTTGTCTTCATAGGCACGATAGACGCCATCCGCAAAGCGCTGCGCCTCGTCCATGTCCTGACTTGATGCGCCATCGACAGCGGAGACCACGGGCTTCCTGCCGTTGGCCTGCGCCTTGAGCAGCGCCTGCGCTCGCGCGACGGCGAGTTCGGCGTCAACCTTCGAATCCTTCGCTTTGCTCGCGTCGGCGGCAGCTTGAGTCGTATCGAGCTCGACGAGCAATTGGCCGGCCATCACACGCTGACCGTCGTGAACGAGGATGCGTCTCACGACACCGGTTATCGCGGGCTGGATGATCTTCACGCGCTCGTCGGGCAGCAATTTGCCTTTTGCCACCGCCACGATGTCGAGTTGACCGAATGCGGCGATCAGCACAGCAATTAGCGCGAGCGCGACGATGACTCGCATCAACCACTTGGGCGCCGGATGCGCAGGTGTCTCGGCCAGCTCAAGGTTTGCCGGTAAGAATGCAAGTTCGTCGGCAAGCCGGGGCTGCGAGTCCATCTGGCGGCGAACGGCCCACGCCGTCTTCCAGATGGATGCGTAGCGACGCATCAGATCGGCTAGCGCCTGTGCTCTCAGGAATTTCATTTGCGCGATTGACCTAAGCATTCTGAAGAGAAACCAGATGTGCGTAGTAGCCCGCTTGCTTGAGCAATTGATCGTGCGTACCCTGCTCGACTATTCGGCCTTTGTCCATCGCAATAATTTGGTCGGCGTGTCGAACGGTAGTAAGCCGGTGGGCGATGACGATAACCGTCCGCCCCGCGCACATCGCGCGCAGGTTCTGCTGGATGATTCGCTCGGTCTCGAAGTCGAGCGCGCTCGTGGCTTCATCGAAGATCAGAATGCGCGGATTCGTCACGAGCGCACGAGCGATCGCGATACGCTGGCGCTGACCGCCCGATAGGTTAGAGCCGTGCTCGCCGACTACGGTGTCGTATCCCTCAGGCATCTCCAATATGAATTCGTGTGCGCCGGCGAGCTTCGCTGCACGTATAACCGCTTCGAGGGGTGTCCCCGGATCGGTCACGGCGATGTTTTCGCGGATCGTCCGGTTGAACAGGCGGTTTTCCTGAAGAACCACGCCGATCTGGCGGCGCAGCCAGGCGGGATCGGCCAGCGCGAGATCGATACCGTCAATCGACACGCGCCCCTGCTCGGGGATATAGAGCCGCTGCAACAGCTTGGTCAGGGTGCTCTTGCCTGACCCCGAACGACCGACGATACCGATCACTTGACCTGCGCGAATTTCAACCGAAACGTCGTCGAGTATCGGGGGACCGTCTGGACGGTAACGAAAGCGAATGCCCTGAAAGCGAATGTCGCCCTTGACAGCCGGCAGAGCCTGACGGCTCTGCGGCAACTCGGTGCGCGTGTTGAGAATGTCGCCGAGCCGCCCCATCGAGATACCGATCTGCTGAAAGTCCTGCCAGAGCTGCGCGAGCCTCAGAACGGGCGCGGCGACACGCTGGGACATCATGTTGAAGGCAATCAATTCGCCGACGGAAAGTTTTCCGTCGATCACGAGCTTTGCGCCGAAATAGAGCGTCGCGAGCGTGACGAGCTTGCCGACGTATTGGATCAACTGCTGGCCGACATTGCCAAGCGATGTTACGCGAAAACCTGCCGCAATGTAGGCAGCGAGCTGTGTATCCCAGCGGCGAGTGAACTGCGGCTCGACGGCCATCGATTTGACTGTCTCGGCAGCCGAGACGGCTTCGACGAGGAACGATTGGTTGTCAGCGTTGCGCGCGAACTTGTCGTTCAACCGCTGGCGCAACACCGGATTCAGCGTGAAAGAGATGGCCGCGTAGACGGGCAGCGACACGATCACCATGATCGTGAGCCACACGCTGTATGTGAACATTACGGCGAAGAAGATGAACGAGAAGAACAGATCGATGACGGCGGTAAGCGCCTGTCCCGTCAGAAAGCTTCGGATGTTCTCGAGCTCGCGGACACGAGCGACGGTATCACCCACGCGCCGCGAGCCGAAATAGGACAGCGGAAGTGCAAGAAGATGCCGGAACAGCCTCGCGCCCAGCTCAACGTCGATTCGATTCGCCGTATGCGAGAACACGTAGTTCCGCAACCCAGTGAGCAGTATCTCGAACGTGGAGCTGACGAACAACGCAATGCACACGACGTTGAGGGTATTGAACGCACGGTTAACGAGAACTTTGTCCATCACCACTTGGAACATGAGGGGCGAGACAAGGCCGAAGATTTGCAATATCGCGGAAACCAGCAGGATCTCCAGCAGTAGGCGCCGATACTTCACGACCGCTGGAATGAACCATGAAAAATCAAAGCGCGAGAGCTCGCCGGCAAGCGATGCCCGTGACGCGAAAAACAGCATGTCGCCGGCAGAGCGCGCAAACACGTCGGCAGGGGAAATCACGGCCGGCGCATTAGCCCCGGACTCCATAACGAGCGCCTTTTCTCCATCGCATCCTGCGAGTATGAAGTGCCTGCCTGATTGATCGAGTACAAGAGCCGGAAACGGTACGCGGGACAGACGCTCGGCCCGGACCTTGACGCGCCGTGCCTTCAATCCGAGTGATTTTGCGGCCAATATCAATTCAGGCACAGCGAATGCGATCGATCGCAAAGCGGCGGCGTGGCGCAATTGCTCTGCCTCGGTCGCGATACCGTGAAAGCGCGCGATTCGCACGAGTGCGACAAGCCCCGAGTCCTGCGTGGAAGGGTCAAGTTTTTCTTCCGCCCGGGTTTCGCCGGCGGGTGGCATGTCGATTGTTGTTTCTTCCATCGATAGACAATAGGTACGTACGACTTGCGTTTGCGCAGCAAACAGCAAATCTGCCAGACCCGTGAAGGGTCTGGCGATTCGGCTCACATGAGCGCAATTCTGGCTGTTTCGAGCGATCTATCTCAGTGCCAGTTCGCCGCGATCACCGATTGCAACTGGTTCTGATAGCTGTCGGGCAAGGTGGTGGAACCTGCCGTGGGCGGGCTGAACGATGCCATGGCATTAACAAGGGCATTCACGTCGTTGCCCGCCAGCAGCTTGCCATCCGCGGCACTGAGCGACTGTACCGCCGTCGGGTTTCCGTCAAACCAACCGGCGATATCGATCTGCGATGCGGTGCCGATGACGTTGATGAGCAGGTCGTTATTTGCGCGCGAGAACCACAGTTGGTCGCTGTTGGCGCCACTGAAGGTCAACTCGTTTGATTGACTCGACGCGGTGCTCCCGTCTGCAATGAGAGCACTTGCTGCATTCGTGCTATCGCCAGCCGCAACGTTGATCGTCAAGGTGT
Source organism: Paraburkholderia sp. (assembly GCA_039593375.1). GTDB lineage: Bacteria > Pseudomonadota > Gammaproteobacteria > Burkholderiales > Burkholderiaceae > Trinickia. The sequence goes on from JBCNPL010000016.1 coordinate 22,310, forward strand.
CGTTGCCTCCCAACGTCACCGTATCGCTGCCGCTTCCCAAGGTAACTGCATCCGCGCCGCTGCCCAGGACGACGGTATCGGCGCCGTTGCCGAGATGGACCGTATCGTTGCCATTCCCAAGCTGGATGCTGTTGGTCCCAGAACCGACGGTGATGACGTCGGATCCGTTGTCTGCCGTAATGGTGTTGTCACCGTTGCCAGCCGTAAGCTGGTAGTTCCCACCGTCGAGCGCAACCGAGCTCCCGCCATCCCCAATCGTGAGGGTCGCTCCGGTACCCGTAACCGCGATACTGCCGCCCACCCCGGTGAGCGCGATGTTGGCATCGCCGCCATCGACCGTTGCCGAACTGTCGGTTCCGGTCAAATCGATCGTGTTCGATCCACTCGTCTGGATAACGGCACCGGTGCCCGAAACATTAATCGTATTGTCCGTTCCTGAAACGGATAACGTATCGTTTGTTCCGGCAATGTTGACTGTGGAGCCATTCCCGGAAAGCGTGAGGGCGTCAGTCGTTCCCGTAAGCGTTACGGTCGAATCGTTCGTACTTACTGCAAGACCGTCTTGCGCTCCATTCGCGGTAATCGAATCGCCGTCCCCCTCCACGATTGCTGTGGTATTGCTTCCTGTCAGGTTGATTGCCGTCGCACCGGCGGTATGGACCAGGTTGTTGCCACCCGTTACTGCGACCGTATTGCCTTGCCCATTGACGCCGACAGCTCCATTTGCGCCCAGCGAGATCTGATTGTTGTTACTTGTCACGTCAAGCGCATCACCGTTGCCGATCGTGATCGAGTTCGAATCACCGGTTAGAGTATTCGGAACCGGCATCTCGGCTTGCCCCCCCGCGCGCTGACCAAACCAGTAATCAACAATATTCAGGCCCGGCTTGCCCTGAACACTGAAGTCGCCAGCCTCGACCCCTGCCGGATTCGCCTCCCAGTTCCATAGGTAGGCCCCCTCGAACCAGTTACCGCCGTTCTGACTGAAGGTCGAGAAGAAAGCCTGCAAAGCTTGGCTCTGCTGCTGAAAGTCAACCCAGTTGGAAGTGCCGAAAGCGCCTTCTAGTTGGTTCGTATCATTCACGCTCTGGTAGCCAATCTCGGTAAACAGGAGCGGCTTGTTGTACTCGGCGGACATGCTTTCGTAGAACGCGAGCGGCGACATACCGTTCATCACCGATGCGGCGTAGCTATCGCTGGACACAGACGTCCATCCGGCCTCGAGCTGCTGCAATGTCGGGTCGGTTTCACTCGTCACGGGGACATACGCATCGGCACCGATGGCATCAAGCTTGTTCCAGAAGCTCACGTTTGCGGTCTCGTTCCAACCTGACGCGTAAGTCAATTGACCCGAGTAGACTTGCCGCACAGCCGCTATGAGCGCATTCCAATACGGCTCGTACGTGCTGCCGCTCAACGATTCCATTTCGGTACCAATAACAAGCATCCCGACGCCTGTTGCCTGAGCGATTTCGGCATAGTGCACGACCATTGCCTGGTAGTTCGCGAAGAACTGGGCAACATCCGATGGGGCGAGATACGCCCGCCATGTACCGTCCGCAATATCGAGATGCGGGTCCAGCGTGACGCTGAGTCCCTGCGCCTGCGCCGCGGCGATTGCTAGCGCGACACTTGAGTCGGATTCGGTGGCACTGG
>JBCNPL010000160.1:0-5817 GCA_039593375.1 Paraburkholderia sp.
CATCGCGGGCAATCACACGCCCGCGCCGATACTCGTGGCCGATACGACGGTCTCGATCGACGGCGCGATTCTCGGCAAGCCGGCCGACGTCGAGCATGCAGTCGAGATGCTCGAACGGCTCATGGGTCGCGAGCATGAGGTGCTGACCGCGCTCGCTGTCGTCGACGGCGACGGCCGGATGCTGCCGCCCGCGCTCTCGCGCTCGAGCGTGCGCTTCGCGGCCGCCTCGCGCGAGGCGCTCAGGCGCTACGCCATGACCGGAGAGCCGCTCGGGAAGGCGGGTGCCTATGGCATTCAAGGCCGAGCCGCCGAGTTCGTCGAGCGTATTGAAGGTTCCTATTCGGGTATCATGGGTCTGCCCCTTTTTGAGACAGCGGCGCTATTGCGTGCCGCGCGGGTCGAGTTCTAAATCGTTCCGTTCGAAGGCGTTCGAAAAAAGACAGCGATGAACGAAGAAATCCTCATCAATGTGACACCGCAGGAAACGCGCGTCGCGCTGATCCAGCAAGGCGCCGTGCAGGAACTCCATATCGAGCGGACCGCTTCTCGCGGCCGCGTCGGCAACGTCTATCTCGGCAAGGTGGTGCGTGTGTTGCCGGGCATGCAGTCGGCCTTCATCGATATTGGCCTCGAGCGCGCCGCGTTTCTGCACGTGGCCGACATCTGGCATCCGCGCATCGCGGGCGAGCATGCCCCGCCGCCGCAGCCGATCGAAAAGACGGTGTTCGAAGGGCAGACACTGACTGTGCAAGTCATCAAGGATCCGATCGGCACGAAGGGAGCGCGACTCTCGACGCAGGTCAGCATCGCCGGGCGCACGCTCGTCTACCTGCCGCAGGAACCGCATATCGGCATCTCGCAGAAGATCGAGGACGAATCCGAACGCGAGGCGATTCGTGCGCGCCTCACGGCCGTGCTGCCGTCCGACGAAAAAGGCGGATACATCGTGCGCACGATCGCCGAAGACGCGACGAGCGAAGAGCTTGCGGCCGATGTGGCCTATTTGCGCAAGACCTGGGCAACCGTTGTCGGACAGGCGCAGCGCCTGCCGCCTACCAGCCTGCTCTATCAGGACCTCAATCTTGCGCAACGCGTGCTGCGCGATTTCGTGACCGATGAGACGACACGCATTCAGGTCGATTCGCGCGAGACGCATCAGATGCTCGTCGAGTTCGCGGCCGAGTTCACGCCCGCCGTCAGCTCGAAGCTGCATCACTACACGGGTGAGCGGCCGCTATTCGATCTCTACAACATCGAGCAGGAGATTCAGCGCGCGCTGTCGCGCCGCGTCGATCTGAAGTCGGGCGGTTACTTGATGATTGACCAGACCGAGGCGATGACGACGATCGACGTCAACACGGGCGGCTATGTCGGCGCGCGCAACTTCGACGACACGATCTTCAAAACCAACCTCGAAGCAGCGCATACGATCGCCCGGCAGCTGCGGCTGCGCAACCTGGGCGGGATCATCATCGTCGACTTCATCGACATGGAGAACGCCGAGCATCGCGATGCCGTGCTCTCCGAGTTGAAGAAGGCGCTGGCGCGTGACCGGACGCGCTCCACGGTCAACGGGTTCTCGCAACTGGGGTTGGTGGAGATGACGCGCAAACGCACGCGCGAATCGCTCGCGCATGTGCTTTGCGAGCCGTGCCCGGTTTGCCAGGGCAAGGGACAGGTGAAGACGGCGCGCACCGTTTGCTACGACGTGCTGAGAGAAATCCTGCGCGAGTCGCGGCAGTTCAATCCGCGCGAGTTTCGCGTAGTGGCTTCTCAGGAAGTCATCGATCTTTTTCTCGATGAAGAATCGCAGCATCTGGCGATGTTGATCGACTTCATCGGAAAGCCCGTGTCGCTGCAAGTCGAGTCGAATCTGAGTCAGGAACAGTACGACATCGTGCTGATGTAGACGCGCGCGTACCGCGATGGGCTACCTTCCACCCCATCCATGTCCGCCTCCATGACCGCCGTGCCAGCCATGACCGCCGTGCCAGTCGTGATCGTGATCCCAGTGGTGATGGCCGCCCCCTCCGCCCCAGTACCCGAACCCGAGCGCGACCGAAGGCCCGCCATAGTCGTAGTAACCCGGCGCATAACCGTAGCCATAGGGATAATCGTAGTCGTTTCCGTACCCATATCCGTAGTACGGCGACGCGGCGGGATCGACCACGCAGCCCGCAAGGGCGCCGATAAGGGTCAGAGCAATCAATGATCTGAACATGGCATCTCCCCTTGATCATCGAAGTTAGATGAGCAAGCTCGGGCCCTCGTTCGACAGAAAGTTGTCACCGCGCGTAACAACGGTAAACGTTCGTGCGCCGACCGGGTTTGTCATGCCGGACCGCCACCCTGCGCCGATCGGCAAATCTCCTAGAATGGCTCTATGCAGGTGTTGCGCAAGGAGGTCGCCATGGCCGAATCGATGGAAAGCATCGTGACGGGCGTGATCGTGCTCGCGGTCGCCGCGATCCTCGTGACATCGCACTACCGTCGACAGCACCGCCGCGAACAGTGGCTCGGCCGGCTCGAGGGTCAGCGCCTCTGGGACAGGCTGCGGCATCGGCAGTGATCGGCGCGAACGGAAGCTTTTGGGAGGCAACGATGCCCGAGGTTCTATCTCACGAAGACGCCCGCTGGCGAACGACCGGATACGAAGGGTTCGAAATTCATGTCGTAGCGCTCGTGAAGGGCCACGAGGACGAACGAGGGCAGCACCGCGAGCTCGCACCGAACGACCGCTTCACCTATGTCGGCTACGTCTGCCATCCGGGAGCCGATCCGAAACTGCCCGGGCATACGGTTCCGTTTCATGCCGACGGGGAAGAGACGTTTCCCAACGCGGAGGCAGCCTGGGACGAGGGGCTGCATATCGGTCGCACGATCGTCGACGGCACGCATCCCGATCTGACCGTACTATCGCTCGTGACCAGCGGGTTTTGAAGTAGCGGGCCGCCCGAGCGCGCTCATGCGGCCTGTTGCTGATACTGAATGCGATGCAGGTGAGCATAAAGCCCATCCTGGCGCAGTAGTTCCTCGTGATTGCCGTGCTCGACGATGTGACCGCCCTCCATGACGAGAATGCGGTCGGCGCGTTCGATCGTCGACAGTCGATGCGCGATGACGAGCGTCGTCCGGCCCTGCATCAGCGTCTCGAGCGCCGCTTGCACATGACGCTCCGATTCCGAATCGAGCGCCGATGTCGCTTCGTCGAGAATCAGGATAGGCGCGTTTTTGTAGATGGCGCGCGCAATCGCGAGACGCTGGCGTTGCCCGCCCGACAGCCGCATTCCATTGCCGCCGATCGGCGTATCGATGCCCTGCGGCAATGTTGCGACGAGATCGGCGAGATTCGCCGCGTGCAATGCCGCTTCGACGCGCGCACGGTCCGGCGTCTCCCCATAGGCGACGTTCGCGGCGATCGTGTCGTTGAACAGCACGACGTCCTGGCTCACCATCGCGATCTGGCCGCGCAACTCGTGAATGTCGTACTCGTCGATCGGCACGCCGTCGACGAGGATCGTTCCGCCCTTCGGATCGAAGAAGCGCGGCAGCAGATTCACGAGCGTCGTCTTGCCGCTGCCGGAAGGCCCGGCAAGCGCGATCATTTCACCGGGCGCCGCCTTGAACGAGACCTTGTCGAGAATCGGCCGCTCGCTCGACACATAGGCGAACGACACGTTGCGAAACTCGATTTCGCCGCGCGCGCTCGGCAGCTTGCGCGTGCCGCCGGTCGGCTCGAGAGGCTCGTCGATGAGGCCGAAGATCAATTCGGCCGCCGTCATTCCGCGCTGCAACGGCTGATTGACGTCCATCAAGTGCTTGAGCGGCGAGATCACGAGCAGCATCGACGTGACGAAAGCGACGAACCCGCCGACCGTCGTCTGATCGTGGGTGGACTGCACGACGGCGATCGTGATGACGATGGCGAGCGCAATCGATGCGAGAAACTGCGTGATCGGCTGAGCGAGCCCGCCCGAGACGGTCATCCGCATCGCATACCCTCTCAGGCGCTTGCTCATCGCCGTGAACCGATCCATCTCGTAGGATTCGCCGTTGTGCACCTTGACGACCTTGTAGCCGCCGACGGTCTCTTCGACGATGTACGAAAGCTCGTTCGTGAGCGTTTGCTGTTCGCGGCCGAGGCGGCGCAGCCGGCGGTTGATCTTGCTGACGATCCAGCCGATCCCAGGCAGGATGACGGCGACGATGAGCGTCAGCCGCCAGTTCAGATAGAACAGATAACCGAGCAGGAAGAGAACTGTCAGTGAATCGCGCACGAGCGTGATCATGACGCTCGTCAGCACGGACAGGATCTGGTTGACCTCGAAGACGATCGCGTTGATGACGGTGCTCGCCGTTTCGCGCTGAAAGAACGAGGCGCTCGTATGGATCATCCGCTCGAACATCGTAAGCCGCAGTGTCAGCAGGATGCGGTTCGAGACGTACGAGAGCAGATAGCCCGACGCGTACTGCGCCACGCCCCGCACGAGCGCAAGGCCGATCACGGCGAGCGGCACGAGCCACTTCGCGCTCACGTTCGCCTTCGAACCGAAACCGTGATCGAGCAGCGGCTTCAGAAGCGCGGGGATGCCGGCGTCGGTCGCCGCGCTCACGCCCATGGAAACGATCGCCAGCACGATCACCCATAGATTGGGCTTCACGTACGGCCAAAGCCGCTTCATCACGGACGCGGCCGAGGTGCCCGTCGCGCCGATCGTCTTGCGCAAGGTGTTTCTGGTGTCCAACGGATTCCCTTTGCAGCGGGGTCGAGGCGGCGAAGCGAGGCTTCTCCCGCATTCATCGCGACTCGCTGCGTTTGCCGGGGCGCGCCTCGCGCGTCCGAAACGGAGGGGCGGGTTTCGCCCTCACCGGAAAAAACGATGCATTATAGCCGGCCGCCTTTTTTTGAAGCGCGGCTGACGCGAGCCGGGGCGCCGGCACGCGCTCGCCGCATTCAACCTCGCGCGGCGCCGCCCTGTATACTCCGACTCCGCTCACCCGTCGCCGCACAACCGAACCGTGACCGCTTCGTCGCCCAACCGCCCGCGCCCCACCCTTGGCGTCGCCATCATCGCGCTCAACAGCGAGGCGCGGCTAGCGCAATGCCTCGAAGCCGTCTCGTTCGCGGACGAGATCGTCGTCGTCGACGGCGGCAGCACCGACGCCACCGTGCCGATCGCCGAACGGCATCGGGCTCGGGTAGTCGTCGAACGTGAATGGCCGGGCTTCGGCCCGCAGAAGAACCGCGCCGTGGCCGCGCTCGCCACCGACTGGATCCTGTCGATCGACACCGACGAGGTCGTCACACCGGAGCTTGCGGCTTCGATCCGCGACGCCATTGCGGCACCACGGGCCCAAGTCTTCGAGGTCGATCGCCTCTCGAACTTCTGTGGCCATTGGATGCGCCACAGTGGCTGGTCGCCGGACTGGGTGCCGCGGCTCTTTCGGCGCGGCGCGGCCCGCTTCTCGGACGATCTCGTCCACGAGCGGCTCGTGTTCGAGGGCACGCCCGTACGGCTCGAAGGCAAGCTGCTTCATTATTCGTACGATGATTTGGAGGGCGTACTCCGCAAACTCGATGCTTATTCGACGGCGGGTGCGCGGCAACGCTTCGCGGCGGGCCGGCGCGGCAGCTTCGGACAGGCGATCGTGCGCGGGTTCTGGGCCTTCGTGCGCGCCTACGTGTTGCGGGCCGGATTTCTCGACGGACGGATGGGCTTTATACTCGCGGTCGCCAACGCCGAAGGCACCTACTACCGCTACTTGAAGATGATGTTGATGCAGCACGAGACGAGCCGCAATGAACATGACAGATAA
>JBCNPL010000161.1:0-5813 GCA_039593375.1 Paraburkholderia sp.
CTCGTTCGCGGGTGTCGTGGTGGTTTCGGAAAACCCCGGCTACTTCACGAGCGATTTCTACAACAACGCGGCGATCGGCAAGGACGGCGTCATCGCCGTCATCGCCGACAGCGGTGCGGTGCTCGCGCGCCGCACCGGCGCGGCGCGATCGCCCACTTCGTTTTCGGCGACGGGCATCTATCCGATCTCGGAGCACGTCTCGGGCACGCAGGTCGACCCGATCGACGGCATCAAGCGCATCGTGTCCTATCGTCACATCGACGGCTATCCGATGGGTGTAATGGTCGGGCTCTCGCAAGCGGAGGAGTTCGCCGACTACAATCACACGCGCAACGTTTATCTCTTGATGGCCGGCTTCATCTCGCTTGCGATGCTCGGTTTCTTCGCCGTCGCGACGGGGCTCATCGGCAAGCTGCTCGGCCGCGAGCGCGAGATGACGCATCTCGTCGAGTACGATCTGCTGACAGGCCTGCGCAATCGCTATGCGACGCTGCAAGGCCTGCGTCATGACGTGGGCGATCCGGCCAACGTCGGCCGGCTAGGCATTCTGTTCATCGATCTCGACAACTTCAAAACCGTCAACGATACGCTCGGTCACAACGCGGGCGACATCGTGCTGCAGATGACGGCCTCGCGACTCGCCGATACCGTCGGCAACGCGGGCGTGCTCTCGAGGATCGGCGGCGACGAATTCGTCGTCGTGTTGAAGGGCGGCGACGTCGAGCGGCAAGCCGTTCAACTCGCCGAAAGCGTGCGCGATGTCTTCGAGCAGCCGTTCGACGTACGCGGCACCTCGTTCGTGCTGCACGCGAGCATCGGCATCGCGCTCTATTCGGTCGCAAGCGAAAGTGAAATCGATCTGCTCAAGAAAGCCGATCTCGCGATGTACAGCGCGAAGGACGCCGGCAAGAACTGCTATCAGTTCTACTCGCCGCATTTGTCGCATCGCGCCGATCACCTCATGCAGTGGGAGCAACAGCTTCGCGTCGCGCTCACCGAACGCCAGCTCTTTCTCGTCTACCAGCCGAAGATCGATCTGGCGCGGCGGTGCATCACGGGCTTCGAGGCGCTGGCACGATGGAATCATCCGCAGCAAGGTGTGATCTCGGCGAGCGAGTTCATTCCCGTAGCCGAATCGACGGGCCTCATCGTACCGATCGGCGATTTCGTCATCGCCGAGGCTTGCAAGCAATTGGCAGCCTGGCAAAGCCAGGGTTATGAAACGCTGACGCTCGCCGTCAACATTTCCGCCGTGCAGTTCTGGCGCGGCGACCTCTACGAAACGATCGCGCGCGCGATAGAGGAGACCGGAATCGCCGCCCATCGGCTCGAGCTCGAAATCACCGAGACGGCGATGATGGAGTACCCCGATCTCGTATCGGAAAAGATCGCGGCACTCAAGAAACGGCTTGGCGTCAGCATCGCACTCGACGATTTCGGCACCGGTTACTCGTCGCTCTCGTACCTGAACCGCTTTTCGGTCGACACCCTCAAGGTCGATCGATCGTTCGTTCAGGCCATTCCCGCCGATCGCAGCGTTTGCGTGATGGTGTCGGCCATCGTCAACCTGGCGCGCTCGCTCGGGCTCACGGTCGTCGTCGAGGGCACGGAAACGGAAGAGCAGATTGCATGGCTCTCGGCGCTCGGGAACATTCAGGCACAAGGGTTTCTGTTTTCGCGCCCGGTCCCGGCCGATGGCATCGTCGCGCTACTCGACCGGTTCGGCGTTTGCGGCATGCGTGAACCGCTTGCCGCCTACGGCAGCAGCGGCAGCCAAAAGAGCACGAGCGGACAGTCCGCCTGAAAGGCGATCGCCATGCATTGAAGCCGGCGACGGCACGGTGATCAAAAGCCGCGCGAATAGACGGCCGCGCCGATCGTGATGACGCCGAGGACGAGATTGATCGCCACCAGCCGGCGCATCGTGTCGACCGCCCGAGCCCCGTCGGGCCACTTCTGCGCCTGTACGGCACGACGAATCCGCGGGAAGACCGCGAAGCGCAGGTGCCCGAAGTTCAGCATCATGAGGATGCCGAGCACCGCCATCAGGGTCAGCGGCCACGGTGCGTGGCTGCCGCCGAACCGCGACATCATGAAGCCGCCCGAAAGCAGAATCGCGATCACGGCGATGCCGACCCAGGTCAGGAATCGCCCGAACACCGCTTCGATCAGCGGCAGACGCAACTGCGGCGATACGTCCCCTAACGATGGGCGCAGGCAAAACTGCGCGAAGATCATCCCGCCCACCCAGACGACGACGGCGGCGAGATGCAGAAACAACGCAACGTTCATGGCGATCGACATCAGGCGTTTCTCCAAGAATTCAGCAGTCCGAACGAATGACATTGGCCCACGGCATGCGGGTGACCCTATCAGCCGAGCGCCGGGCGCATTGCGCTCACCTTGATCCGCGTGTCCGGTGCGCGGCCGCGACGCGCGCGCTTGCCGACGTGCGGCTCGAGCGTCGCCCCTGCGAAAATCTCTTCCTGCGGCTTGCCCCCGCGCCCCGTCCCGAGCAGCACGACACCGGCCGAGCCGAACGCGAGCGCTTGCGCAAGGGTCTCCTTCTCGTCGAGCATCATGAGCGTGATGCCCCGCCCGCCGCCCGTGAGCGTCTTCATCTCGTCGAGTCCGAACACGAGCAGGCGCCCAGAGCTCGACAGACAGGCCACCTGGCTCGCCTCGGGCAGTACCGGCATCGGCGCGAGCGGCGCCGCGTCCGCGTCGATCGTCATGAACGATTTGCCCGCCTTGACGCGGCTCACCATGTCGCCCACCTTGGCGATGAAGCCGAAGCCGTTGCTCGATGCCAGCAAGAGCGCCTGCTCGGCATTCGCCGCATAGTAGTGGAGCAAGTGCGTGCCGGCTTCGAGTTCGATGAGCGAAGTGACGGGCACGCCGTCGCCGCGGCCGCCCGGCAGTGTCGCGACTGCCACCGAGTACACGCGCCCCGAGCTGCCCCAGGCGATCAGCGTATCGGGCGTGCGGCATTGGAAGGCCGCATAGAGGCTGTCACCATCCTTGAACGAGAAGCCGGCCGGATCGAGTCCGTGCCCCTTGAGCGCGCGCACCCAGCCGCGCTGCGAGACGACGACGGTCACCGGTTCGTCGACGACACGCGCTTCGAACGTCGCGCGCTTTTCCTGCTGAATCAGCGTACGGCGCTCGTCGCCGTACTGCTTGGCATCGGCTTCGATTTCCTTGACGATCTGCCGCTTCATGGCTGTGTCGCTCGCGAGCAGCTCCTCGAGCTTCGCCTTCTCCTCGCGCAGCGACTGCAATTCCTTCTCGATCTTGAGCTTCTCGAGCCGGGCCAACTGACGCAGCCGGATCTCCAGAATGTCCTCGGCCTGGCGGTCCGAAAGTCCGAAGGCCGCGATGAGCGCCTGTTTCGGCTCGTCGGATTCGCGGATGATGCGGATGACCTCATCGAGGTTCAGGAAGACGATCATCCGTCCTTCGAGGATATGGATGCGATCGTCGACCTTCGCCAAGCGATGACGCGTACGGCGTGTGACCGTGGCAAAGCGGAACCCGACCCATTCCTGCAGGATTTCGACCAAGCCCTTTTGCTTCGGGCGCCCGTCCCCGCCGATCATCACGAGGTTGAGCGGCGCATTCGATTCGAGGCTCGTATGTGCGAGCAGCGAGTTCGCGAACTCGGTCTGATCGATGCGACTCGTCTTGGGCTCGAAGACGAGCCGCACGGGCGCATCCTTGCCCGATTCGTCGCGGACCGCGTCGACCAGCGCGAGCAACGTCTGTTTGAGCGTCAACTGCTCGGGGGTCAGCGCCTTCTTGCCGAGTTTCACCTTCGGGTTCGTCAGCTCCTCGATTTCCTCGAGCACCTTCTGTCCCGACGTATTCGGCGGCAATTCGGTAACGACGAGCTGCCACTGGCCGCGCGCAAGCTCCTCGATCTTCCACCGGGCCCGGACCTTGAGGCTTCCGCGCCCCGTCTCGTAAGCGGCCGCGATTTCGGCCGGGCTCGAGATGATCTGGCCGCCGCCCGGGAAATCGGGGCCCGGCAGATGCTCCATCAGTTCGGCATGCGAAATTTTCGGATGCCGAATCATTGCGACGGCTGCCGCCGCGACTTCGCGCAGATTGTGCGACGGGATCTCCGTCGCGAGGCCGACCGCGATGCCGGACGCGCCGTTCAGCAGCAGGAACGGCAGTCGCGCCGGCAACAGCTTCGGCTCCTGGAACGAGCCGTCGTAGTTCGGCATGAAGTCGACCGTGCCTTCGTCGATCTCGTCGAGCAAAAGCCGGGCAATCGGCGTGAGGCGCGCCTCGGTGTAGCGCATCGCCGCAGCGCCGTCGCCATCGCGCGAGCCGAAATTGCCTTGACCGTCGATGAGCGGATAGCGCATCGAGAAATCCTGCGCGAGGCGCACGAGCGCATCGTAGGCCGATTGGTCGCCGTGCGGATGGTACTTGCCGAGCACATCGCCCACGACGCGCGCCGACTTCACCGGTTTCGCATCGGCCGCAAGGCCCATCTCGCTCATCGCATAGAGGATGCGGCGTTGCACGGGCTTCTGGCCATCGCTCACGTCGGGCAGCGCACGGCCTTTCACGACGCTCACCGCGTAGTCGAGATAGGCTCGCTCGGCATAGTGGCCGAGCGTCAGGGATTCGCCGTCGGGCACGGCGGCCGGGGCGAACAGATCGTCTTGTTGAGCCATCGAAAATGGTATCCGTATTCAGGAGAAGCGCCTCTAGCCGTCAGGGCCATTCGCCTCAGATGTCGGCCTCGACTTCGTTGCCCTTCTCTTCGAGCCAGCTGCGGCGCGCGGCTGCTTCGCCCTTGCCCATCAGCATCGTCATGCGCGAGACCGTCGAATCGAAATCGAGCTCGCCGAGCGCGACGGGCATGAGGCGCCGCGTGTCGGGGTTCATCGTCGTATCCCAGAGCTGCTCGGCGCTCATCTCGCCGAGCCCCTTGAAGCGGCTGATCGTCCACTGCGATTCGCGCACGCCGTCCTTCCTCAGCTTGTCGAGGATCGCCTCGAGCTCGCCTTCATCGAGCGCGTAAAGCTTTTGCGCGGGCTTCTTGCCGCGCGCCGGCGCGTCGACTCTGAAGAGCGGCGGCCGCGCCACGTAGACGTTGCCGCGCTCGATCAGCTGCGGGAAATGCTTGAAGAAGAGCGTGAGCAGCAGCACCTGGATGTGCGCGCCGTCGACGTCGGCATCCGACAGGATGCAGATCTTGCCGTAGCGCAGGTTCGAGAGGTCGACTTCGTCGTCGGAACCGTGCGGATCGACGCCGATCGCGACCGAGATGTCGTGTACCTCATTGTTCGCAAAGAGGCGATCGCGCTCCGTTTCCCATGTATTGAGCACCTTGCCGCGCAACGGCAGAATGGCCTGATACTCCTTGTCGCGGCCCATCTTGGCCGAGCCGCCGGCCGAATCGCCTTCGACGAGAAAGAGCTCGTTGCGCGACACGTCGGTCGACTCGCAATCGGTCAGCTTGCCCGGCAGCACGGCCACGCCCGAGCTCTTGCGCTTTTCGATCTTCTGGCCCGCGCGCGTACGCGCCTGGGCCTGCTTGATGACGAGCTCGGCGAGCTTCCTGCCGTGCTCGACATGGTGGTTGAGCCAGAGCTCGAGAGCCGGCTTGACGTACGAAGAGACGAGCTTGACGGCGTCGCGGCTGTTGAGCCGCTCCTTGATCTGCCCTTGGAACTGCGGATCGAGGACCTTGGCCGAGAGCACGAACGACACGCGCGCGAACACGTCTTCCGCGAGCAGCTTCACGCCCTTCGGCTGCAGATTGTGCAGCTCGACGAAGCTCTTGACGGCCTGAA
>JBCNPL010000162.1:0-5770 GCA_039593375.1 Paraburkholderia sp.
CTGCATCGACGCGAACGCGGTCAGGAAGCTCGAGCCGACCATCAGCCGGTACAGCGACCACGGCGCATATTCGTCGAAGCGGCTGCGCAGCCGGCCGGACCAGCGAGGCATCGACCAGACGAGCAGCGCGGCGATGGCCACGAGCGCGAGCACGCATTCGGGCAACCAGGTTTGCACGAACATGGAGAGGCCATACAAGACACGGGCCGAGCCGTGCCAGCGCTCGGGATCTTCGATCGCCGCGAACTGCGGCACGAGCTTCGCGCCGAACAGATAGAGATAAGCGAGCATCATCGCGAGCAGTGCGATGGGATACGCGAGCCCCTGCATGATCGCGTTGCGGATGCGCCGCCCGGACGTCACGATGCCCGTCACCGAGCGCAGCGCGATTTCGAGGCGGCCCGACTGCTCGCCCGCCATCACGATCATCTGCTCGGCCTGCGGCACCCAGCCTTCCATGCCCTCGGCGAGGCTGCCGCCGTTTTGCACGGCGCGCCGCCATTCCCCGAGCAAAATCGCCTCGGGCAGCATCGGCTTGCGTCCGTCGTGCGAGGCGCGCATTTCAAGCTCTTCGAGCACCTTCAGCAGCGGCAGGCCGTTCGAGAGCATCTTCTCGATCTTGCGGTAGTGCCGCAACCGCGCCTGCGGCGTCGCCTGCAGCTTTGCCCAGTACCGGTTCGGGTCAAGATTCATATCCCGCTCCGACGACGGCTCCGCCCGAGCTTGCGCGCTTGCCTTCCGCACTCTCGACGGGGCGCAGCCGCACGGGCTCGCTGCGCGCCACAAGCGGGCCGACGATGCGCTCGGCCGCGCGCGGATCGACGAGCCCCGCGGCGACTTTCTCGATCGTGTGCTCGGTGGTCGTGCGACCGCCGAGTTCATCGAGCCAGTACGCGAGCGCCGCCTGCTTGTCGCCTTCGCGCAAGTGGCCGAAAAAACGCGCGTCCGGCCTGATCACCTCGGCCACTACCGTGCGCCCGATGGTGCCGCGCCCGCTGCAGTGCTCGCAGCCTGGTCCTTGAACGAAGACGCGCTCGAACGAGGCGCCCACCGCGCGGCGCACGCGCGCGGCGAGCGCATCGTCGTACTGCGGCGAGCCCGCGAGCCGTTGCTTGCAATGCGGGCACAGCAGTTTGACGAGGCGCTGGCTGATGAGCCCGGTAATCACCGATTCATCGGCCACCATGGCAAGCGGCAGACCCAGATCGACGAGCCGGTCGACGATCGCCATGGCGCTGTTCGCATGCACCGTCGTCCATACCTGGTGACCTGTCATCGACGCGCGCAGCGCGCTTTGCGCCGACGCGCGATCGCGTACTTCGCCGATCATGATCGTGTCCGGATCGAGCCGCATCGCATTGGCGATCGCGCCGGCAAACGCGAGCGAGCGCGCTTCTTCGGTTGGCGCATTCACGACCGGCGTTTGCACGGCGCCGGCGATGGGGTACTCAACCGGGTCTTCGACGGTGATGACGTGGATCGATCCCCTCGTCTCGGCGATCTGTCCGGCCAGCACGCGTTGCAGCGTGGTCGACTTGCCCGAGCCGGTCGGCCCGCTGATGATGTTCATGCCGTGCGGCAGGCGCTTGAGCTCGTCGATATCGACGGCCTGCGCGTCGGAGTAGCCCAGCAGGCGCAGATCGATCGAGTCTCCCGCGTCGTTGTAGAGCAACCGCATCACCATCACGTTGCCCGTGCTCGTGGGCGCGGTCGCAATGCGCACGCCGAAGAGCTCCGGCGGCAGCTTGTCGCGATCGCCGATCGCCGCGTCCTGGCGTTCGTTCGGCTTGTACATGTTGTCCGATACGCTCGCCATCGCCGCGTAGAGCGTCGCGAGCAGGCGCGCCCCCTGCTCGCGCGTCTGCTCGCTCACGCGCACGAGTTCGTTGTGGATACGAAAGAAAATCTCGGTGCTGAAGCGCTTCACACGAATATGGATATCGGAAGCGCGCTCGCGGCATGCCTGCGTAATCAACTCTTTCGCCAGCACCTGCATCGCGGTGTGATCGACACGCTCGCCGGTGCCGTCGAGGCGCATCCCTTCATACGCGCGACGCACTTCGTCGAGACTGACCGCTTGCATTCGGTAGTGATACTGGAGGCGATCGAGCCGCGCGCGATAGGAAAGCACGTATGGGCTCAGCTCATGCCCTTCCGCGATCAGCAGGCGGCCATCGTCGAGCAGGCACAGCAGCTTGCGCTCTTCCTCGCTCGCGGCCCACGGGCCTTCGCCCGAGAGCGGATGCGCAGCGTCGAGGTTGGCGGCAGCCTTGCGTTGCGAACCGGTACCGGACCGGCCCAGTCGAAGCGAACTCATCGAATCACCTCGCATGGCTACTGGACAGGCTGATACGCCGGCGGCAAACCCTGCGTGGCGCGATCGAGCGCGGGCACCAGGGTGCCGCCAGGCGCACCCGCGCCGCCGTTCGCGGCACCCATGCCCATGGCCACACCGCCGTTGACCCCGCCGTTAGCCCCGCCATTGACCGCACCGTTGGTAACCGCGCCTGTGCCGGCGTTGAAGACAGCACCGCTGCGGGCCGCGAGCACCGGGACCATGCGCGTCGTCTGCCCATTAGGCCAGCGGCCCACCACCTCGTTCGCGCCGATCGACACGATCTTCAGCCCGTTCGGCAGCTCATCGCCGGGCGCAACGTCGAAGCGCTGCCCGTCGCCGGTTTGCACGACCGCGCTGTAGCGACGGCCGAGCCCCTCGATGGCGACGACCCGCACGTTCTGCGAAACCGGATCGATCGTCGCCGCGCTGCCGAGCCGGGCAAGTGCCGCCGTACGCTGAGCGACCTCGGCCTGCGCATCGAGCCTTCTGATTTCGGCCTTGAGCAACACCGTCTGCTCCTCGAGGCGGGTCAGTTGCGCCGCGGCGTTGGCCGACCAGCCGCTCGGCGGCGGCTCCGGCGCGGCGCTGCTCGCGCGTGTCGTCGCAGGTTGCCCGGCGACGGCACTGGCCGCCGGCGGCTGCGACGCTGCGCCCCGTTCGGGCGCGGCGGCACCGACAGAGCCAGCCCAGGTGAGTGCCGCGACGATGACGCCGGCACATGCATAATGTCTCGTATCAGTTCGCATAGACGATTCCTTCCGCGGACCAGTCGCCCGCCTGATAGGTCAACTTGACGAGGCGAACGCCGGCGGCGCTCAGCAACGGCGTGAACGCCTCGGGCGGCAAGCCGCCGAGCCGCGCTTGCAGGCGCCACTGATGCCACGGCACAGGCGTCGGCGGCGAGCTGCCGACAGGCGCGAGCGCTCCTTGCGGCGCGGGCGGCGCGACCGGTGAAAGGGTCAGAGGTACGTTCAGCGCCTGGAACCGCGCGAGCAGCAGCGCTTTCACGCTGCCGCCCGCGAGCAACGTCTCGTCGCGCGACGCCCCCATCTCGAACGTTTCACTGAACGACGCGTGGTCGCCGCTCGCATCGAGCTGTGCCAGCGGCGCGCCGGCGAGCAGCAACGCCACGGTCGAACCGTTGCGCGACCACGTGTATTGCACGCCCTGCGGATCGCAAACATAGCGCTCGAGCGCCCAACCGCCGGGCGCGAGCAGCGCGAAATGCCGCTGACACGCACGGGCGAACGCATCGGGCTCGGGCAGCCGTGCCCACGGATGCGCGATCGACGCCGACGCGTTCAGGTGCAGGCGCGCCCGAGCGAGCGCCAGCGCGCGCGCTCGCTCGATCTCCTGCTCGGCGCGATGATGCGCATACCACATGGAGAAGCCGGCTGCCGCCACCGCAACGCCGGCAGCAAGCCCCAGCGCGGGCCACGGCAACCTGCGCCCGACGGGGCGCAGCCGTGTCCATTGCGGCACGTGAACACGGCCGCGCCGGCTTTCCAGCAGGTCGCCGATGCGCCGTGCATAGAAGTTGTGAAACCCCATCGGCTCGATTTCAGGGTCGCCGATGACTGTGTTCCATCCGCCGAGCGCGTAGTCGGAGTTGAGCCGCTCGAACACTTCCTCGGCCGTGCCGATGAAGTCTCCGTTGGGCAGGAACGAACCGTCGCGAACCGCAAAGAACGCCCAGCGATCGTCCGGAAGCTTGAATGCGCCGAGCCAGTTGGGCGCGGGCTGCTGGCGGCCGTTGTAGAACGCGCCCTGCTTCGCGACCGCCTTGGCGATGATGACGCCGAGTGACGCGGCGCCCGACTGCACGCCGTCTCCCGCGTTCGCGAACCCCGCGGCGGCGACACCGCGGTCCATGCGCAGCACCATGAGGTCGAAGCTCAGCTTCTTCCCGAGTTCGATCGCTTCCTTGCGCAGCTCGTGACGCCGCGAGAGCGACTGCCAGAAAAGCCCGCAGACGAAGCGTTGGTGCCCGAGCTGAATGACGTGAGTGGCCATGTCGAGGTCCGTGGCGCGCAAGCCGGTTATGCACCGTTCATCATGATCGGCGTGATCAGGATGACGATTTCCTGCCGGTCGCGAGTCCCCTGGTAACCGCCGCCCAGCGCATAGTTGCGAGGTGTACCGACACCCGACTTCGTGAGGTTGTCGTTGGTCGCCTCGTAGCCGCTCAGCACCAGCGTCTGCCCCGACTTCATCGAGACCCGCTGCAGAAAATTGCGCGTATCGATCTCCGGCGTCTGGATCTGCTGCCCGCCGCTTTGCACGGTCTGCAGCGAGAGCAGCGACGAGATATTCGTGTAGAACTGCAAAAGCACGGTGCCGTTGTCGAGCACGTGGGGCAGCAGCGTCATGTTGAAACCGGTGGTCACGGTGCCCGGCGTCAGTGCCGTCTGCGAGCCGACGTTCACGGTGTTGGTCGTCGACACGGCGGCCAGATAGCCTTGCTGCGTCGCGACCTGCACCGGTACGGGCTGATCGTTGAGCGTCGTGATCGACGCCGAGGTCTTGCGCCTCACCTTGCCCTGCTGCGAAAGCGCGCTGATCATCGCCTGCGTGCCTGACGCGCGGCTGTTCGGCGTAATCACCTGCGCGGTGAACGACACGGGGTTCGTGGCGGTCGTCGAGAACGCGTTCGCGAGCGAGAACGAGGTGCCGAGTGCCTGGTAGACCGCGCGCCAGTTGATCCCGTAGCTGTCGTCGTCCGACAAGTCGACCGCGAGCACCGTCACGTTGATCAGCACCTGCTTCGACAAGGAGCGGTTCTGCGCCTCCATGAACTTGCCCACCTGATCGAGCACGTCGGGCGTGTCGGTGACCGTAATCGAGCCCGTTGCCGGCGACGACACCACGCTGCCGTAGCGCGAGAGCATCGCCTTGATCGAGGCGCTGAGGCTGTTGAACACGGAGAGCTGCGAATTGACCACCGTGTTGGCGGTGTTGGTGGCCGACACGCTGGGTTGGTTCGAGCTCGAGCCCGTGCCGTTCGCCGAGGATCCTCCGCTGCCGGTGGCGTTGTCGCTCGTCGCGCCGCTCATCACGTTCGCGTTCACCGACGCATCGCCCGGAATGGCGCTGACCTGAAACGTGCGCGTATCGGTGAAATAAAACAGGATCGTGCCGTTCGCGAGCTTCCATGACACGCCGAAGCGCGCGGCGGCCGCATCGAGCAGACCGCGCAGATCGCCGTGGCGATAAGAGATATGGGTCGGCGTCGCGACGCCCGTGATCGCGTCCGCGGCCAGCGAATTGCCACGCGACGAATCGAGCCCCGGCAGCGTAGGCAGCGGCGGGACGCTGCCGAGCACCGGAACCATGGCTGCCGCGCCGCCGCGCGAGTTCATTTGCGCTTCGCCAGTCGCGTTCGGCGACACGCGCGTCGGGATGTGCGTGAGGCGCGAGATGCGCTCGGCAAAT
>JBCNPL010000163.1:0-5736 GCA_039593375.1 Paraburkholderia sp.
CGCTTGCTGCCCGAGGTGTTGCCCGCGGGTCCGATCGCCATCGGCTTGCTCACATATGGCGAATATGCGCCTGCTTTCATGCGTGCGGGCTTTTGCGTCGAACGATTCGTCACGCCCCAGTTCGCTAAGACGACCGACGCGGCATTCGTGCTCGAACCTGGGCGCGCGTTGCCCGCGCACCTCAAGCATCTCGTCCTCGTCAATCCGAACAATCCAGGTACGGAACGCTTCGCGCCGGACGTCCTCGAGGATTGGCATCGTCAACTCGCGGCGCGCGGGGGCACCCTCATCGTCGACGAAGCGTTCGTCGAGGCGCTGCCGGCGCTCAGTGTGGCATCACGCGCGGATCGCGCGGGCCTGATCGTGCTGCGTTCGATAGGCAAGTTCTTCGGCCTTGCCGGCGCGCGCGTCGGCTTCGTTCTCGCTTCGGCGCAAATCGATCGCGCGATCCGACTGCGTCGAGGGCCGTGGACCGTTTCCGGTCCCGCCCGAGCCGTTGTGCGCGCGGCACTGCTCGACACGGCGTGGCAGGAGGAGGCGCGCGACCGGCTCGCGGCTTCGAGCGCACGGCTGGCCCGCTTGCTGGAGACGTTCGGCCTCGAAGCGCGTCACACGCCGCTCTTTGCCTGGGTGGGCCATACCGATGCGCGCCAGTGGCAGGACCGCCTCGCTCGACATGGCGTCTGGGTGCGTCGGTTCGATGTGGTGCCCGGCTTGCGATTCGGCCTGCCCGTTGACGAGGATTCGGCGTGGGCCCGTCTCGAGGCGGCACTGCGAGGCGCGCGCTCCGAACTGAAGGACTGAAGAGGCGAATCGTCGGGAGTCTTGACGGAAACGATTCGCCTATCGCGTGGGCGGACGTTATGTTTCGCGCCAACGGTTCTCGAATACGCAATCTTCGAGCGGTCTGCGCGTTGCCCAGCGCTCGGTTTCGAGCATCGGCGCATCATAGAACTGCTCGACATGTCCGAGACAGAGAATGGCGACTGGCTTTGCCCCCGCGGGCATCGCGAGTAGTGCGCGGATCTCGTCGGGATCGAAGAGCGATACCCAACCCATGCCGAGACCCTCGGCGCGCGCGGCAAGCCAGATGTTCTGGATTGCGCAGGCGACCGACGCGAGATCCATCTCCGGCATGGTGCGGCGCCCGAATACATGGGCGTCGCGGCCGTCCATCAACGCCATCACCAGCAATTCACCGCATTCGCGCATCCCTTCGACCTTCAGCTTCATGAACTCGTCGTGGCGCTGGCCTAGCGCATCGGCCGTATTCAGCCGCTCGCGCTCGACGGTCGCATGCAGCGCGGAGCGAACGGTGACGTCCGTGACGCGAACAATGCGCCAGGGCTGCATGTAGCCGACGCTCGGCGCATGGTGCGCGGCTTCGATCAGCCGCCGCAGCACGGCGGGGTCGACGGGATCGGGTACGAAGTGGCGCATGTCGCGCCGCTCATAGATGGCGCGATAGACGGCCGCGCGCTCGGATTCGCTAAAGGGGTTCGCCATGAAAGAGTGCCGCGGTCAACGTGGGATTCGAAGGCCAGTAGCCGTGCATGTAAGTGGCGACGATCGAGCCGTGCCGGAAGAACGGCTCACCGCGGGCACCGGACTCGGGATGTGTCGCGTGACGCTCCGGATCGAGCATGCCCTCGAGTCGAGAGTAATGAAACGTGTGGCCGGTCATCACGCCGTGACGCGTGTCGAGCTGCTGCATGCCGAGCGCCGCGAACCGGGTTTGCATCGTGGCGTGACCGGGCATCAGTCCGAGCATCGGTGTGCAAGCGCCGTTGACGTCGGTGAGCCGCTCGAGCAGATAGAGCAGCCCCCCGCATTCGGCGACGATCGTTTTGCGGGTCGCCGCATGGGCTCGGATCGACATCGCACTTCGCGTCGAATGGGCGAGCGTTGCCGCATGGAGCTCGGGGTAACCGCCGGGCAGGTAGAGCGCGTCGGCATCGTCGGGCACCGGCTCGTCCGCCAGCGGTGAGAAGTAACTGAGGCGTGCGCCGAGCGCTTGGAGCAGGCTCACATTCGCGGGGTAGATGAACGAAAAGGCGGCGTCGCGCGCGATCGCGATCCGCAAGCCGTCGAGCAGTGGCGGCAATGATCGTGTTGGCACGGGCGCGAAGTCGACGGCGGCCGGAAGCTCGGCCAGCGCGGTGCTCGCGAGCGCGTCGGCCGCGCACTCGATGCGGGCTTCGAGGTCGACGATTTCGTCGGCTTGATGAAGGCCCAGATGCCGGTCGGGCAATTCCATGCGTTCGGACCGAGCGACATGACCGAGCCAGCGCAGATCGGGCGGCAGCGCGCTTTCGAGCATCTGGGCGTGGCGCGGCGAGCCGACATGGTTGGCGAGCACGCCGTGAAACGGCAGGCCGGGCCGATAGCGCGCGAGGCCGAACGCGAGCGCGCCGAACGTCTGCGCCATCGCCTTCGCCGAGACGACGGTCGCGACGGGCACCTGAAATCTGATGGCGAGATCCGCGCTGCTCGGCGTCCCGTCGAAAAGCCCCATCACGCCCTCGACGAGAATGAGGTCGGCTTCCTCTGCCGCTTCCGCCAGCAATCGTCGACATCCGTCCTCGCCCACCATCCATAGATCGAGCGACAGCACCGGAGCGCCGCTTGCGCGCGAGAGGATCATCGGATCCAGAAAGTCGGGCCCCGTTTTGAAGACGCGCACACGTCGCCCTTGCCTGCGATGCAGGCGCGCGAGACCGGCCGTGATCGTGGTCTTCCCTTCGCCCGAGGCGGGCGCGCTGATGAAAAGCGCGGGGCATGCGGGCATCGTCAGAACTCCACGCCTCGCTGCGCTTTCACGCCTTGCTCGCGATACGGATGCTTGACGAGCCGCATCTCCGTAACGAGGTCGGCCGCATCGATGAGTGCGTCGGGCGCGTGGCGGCCTGTCACGACGACGTGCAACATCGGTTCGCGCGCGCGCAGCACGGCGAGCACTTCCTCGAGGGGCAGGTATTCGTACTTCAGAACGGTGTTCAGCTCATCGAGAATGACCATGCGGTACTCGCCGCTTTCGATCATCCGGACGGCTTCGCTCCAACCCTTGCGGGCCGTCGCGATGTCGGCCTCGCGATTCTGCGTGTTCCACGTGTACCCGTCGCCCATCGTGACGAAGTCGCATGCTGGATGACTGCCGAGAAAATCTCGCTCGGACGTGTGCAACGCGCCCTTGATGAACTGCACGACGCCGAGGCGTTCGCCATGCCCGAGCATGCGCACGGCCATGCCGAAAGCCGCCGTGCTTTTGCCTTTGCCGTTGCCGGTATGAACGATCAAAAGGCCCTTTTCGTGCGTGGCCGCCGCCTGTTTTTTCTCGTGGCCCTCACGGCGCCGTTGCGTCATGCGCTGATGCGATTCTGGGTCCGTCTTCATGGAAGTTGTCTTTTGCCTGTCAATTGCGATCCCGTGGCGCTCGGAACTCGACCAGAGCCGGCTCCGCGGCTTTCGAGGTAATCGTTGCGCTGGGTACCGGATGCGCACATAAGGTATCACAGCCGAACAGGCACCCAAGCTGCGGGATCCACATTCGCGAGAGCCTCGGCCGGAAGCGTCGCGGCATCCTCCGCGTGATACGCGTTCCGCCAGGCGCGTTCTCGTCGCCGCGCTGTTCGCCGTGGCCGGCCAAGTGGATTTCGCAGACGTATTCGGGCGGAGATTCGTCGAGGTAGGCGTGGGCCGGATTGGATGGCTTCGGGATGGTGGAGGCGGTGTGTCCGTTTCTTGACGCCGCGTGCCAACGAACCTACACTCGCACGCAATCTGGTGCTCGCGCGCGCCGGTTCACGGCGCGCGCAGTTAAACGGGAAACAGACGCTCGGCGTGTGATGCGTTCATGGCATGAGCGAACCTGTGCTGCCCCCGCAACGGTAGGCGAAGGCATCGCTCGAAGCGATGCAGAGCCAGCTTCGATGGATACGCGCAAGGCCGCGTATGCAGACAACCACTGCGCAAGAAACGACATCACTTGCGCGGGAAGGTGAAGCGGCGCTTTCGTCAGCCCGGATACCGGCCAGAGGAGAAGGGTGGGCGCTGCGGGTAGGCGGTGTCCCGGCCAAGGTTTCGTTGCGCCTTGCGGCGTTTCGCCCGCTCGTCACCGTGTCGGCGCGGCATCGTCCATCTTTCTCTTCGTTCGTCCGCTGCGCGCCTCGCGCCGTGCTCCGAGCTCGTCGGCCCGGACTCGGGGGGCGGCTCGGTCCACTATCGACTGCGAGCGAGGAGCCGCATGCAATCACCATTGCGCAAGATACCCGTCACGATCGTCACCGGCTTTCTCGGCAGTGGCAAAACCACATTGTTGCGACACATGCTCTCCCAGGCGAAAGGCTTACGTATCGCCGTCATCGTCAATGAATTCGGCGAGCTGGGTATCGACGGCGAAATTCTCCGAGGCTGCGGGATCGGCTGCGACGAAGACGGTCGCGAGAACGAGGGCCACCTGTATGAACTCGCGAACGGCTGTCTCTGCTGCACCGTGCAGGAAGAGTTCTTCCCCGTCATGGAGGCGCTCGTCGAGCGCCGCGCGCAGATCGATCACATCGTTATCGAGACCTCGGGTCTCGCGTTGCCGAAGCCGCTCGTTCAAGCATTCAACTGGCCTTCGATCAAGAACAGCTTCACGGTCGACGCCGTGGTGACCGTCGTCGATGGGCCCGCGGCCGCGAGCGGTCAGTTCGCGGCCGATCCGGATGCGGTCGACGCCCAACGAAAGGCCGATCCGAATCTCGATCACGAGTCGCCGCTGCATGAGCTTTTCGAGGATCAACTGAGCGCGGCCGATCTCGTCGTTCTCAACAAGACCGACCTGCTGGATGACGCGCAACGGCTAGTTGTCGAATCGCTGATTCGCGAGGAGATTCCGCCACATGTGAAGATCGTGCCGTCTCAGAGGGGGGAGCTCGACCTCCATGCGCTCTTCGGACTGGAAGCGGCCTCGGAAGAGACGATCGACGAGCGCCCCGATCATCACGGGTCGTCCAACGATCCCGATCACCATCATCATGACGAATTCGATTCCATTGTCGTCGAAGGCTCGCCCGCCTCGCGCGAAGCGGCGATCGCCGCGTTGCAGCGGCTCGTCGAGCGTCACACCATCTATCGTGCGAAAGGATTCGCGGCGCTGCCGGGGGCACCGATGCGGCTCGTCATCCAGGGCGTCGGCCGACGCTTCGATAGCTACTTCGATCGGCGCTGGCGCGATGGCGAAACGCCGGTGAGCCGCTTCGTGCTGATCGGCGAGGATCTCGATCGAGAGACGCTGCAGCGCGCCTTCGACGAGGCGTTGAGCGCGCAATCCGGCGCCCGCTTCGCGCAGGCCTGAACGCGGTTGCTCGGCCATGCACCTGCTGCGCACCATACCGGGCGGCTTCGTCGACGACACGGCCGGTGTCGTTCGCATCGATCAGCGCCCCGCGGACATCGTCGTGCTGAGCTCGGCCGATACGACGCTCTCGCTACTGGCGAGCGTCGTCGATCGGCTCGGCGCCGGCTTCCCGAGCGTCCGGCTCGCGAACGTCACCTATCTGAGGCAGCCCGCATCGGTCGACTTCTATATCGACGATGTGTTGCGGCACGCGCGCGTCGTCGTGGTCGACCATCTCGGCGGCGAATCGTATTGGCCGTATGGAATCGAACGCGTCGTCGATCTCGCGAGGCGCAACGGGCAGATGCTCGCGATGTTCTCGGGCGATTTGCAGGAGGATGTGAATCTCATCGCCA
>JBCNPL010000164.1:0-5683 GCA_039593375.1 Paraburkholderia sp.
GCGCCTCGCTATCGGGCACCAGAACGTCGATATGGATCAGGCCGTGATGCGTCTCCGGCAAGAGGCGCGGCAGCGCGAGCTTTCGCGCGGCCGCCACGACGCGTTCACGCGTTTTCGGCGATACGCTCCCCCGTTCGTTGAGCACCCGATCGACCGTGGTCGTGCTGACGCCGGCGAGCTCGGCGATTTCGACGAAACGCGCGGTCCGCTTTCTCCATTTCGGCTGGGCTTCTCCGGTCACGACCTCTCCTTCCATGACGGTGCAATCGCTGTCGAAGCCGTACGCTAGAAGATTGGCGAAATCTCGTCAATCTTCTGGTTGAGCGGCGAGCGCGTCTCGCCTAACTTGATCACACGTTCAGACGACAAAAAATCGCAGTTCAACCAGACCAAGGAGACACTGGTGCCTCATACCGAGACTCGCTCACGCGCGGATACGTCCGCGCCGCGATATGCGGCCTATCGGCTCGTAGGCGGGGCCGGCGAACGCGCGCGGGCCGCCGGCCTCGTCAACGCGGAGTGGTACAGGTGCGCCGTTCCGCGCCCTGTCATGAAGCAGTTGATGCAGCGCAGCGACGCGCGCGCGATTCGGGACACGGTGATCTGGTATGCGGCGATCGTATCGAGCGGAGCGCTCGCCTGGCTCGCATGGCATGCCCACTCCCTGTGGGCGATTCCGGCACTCTTCGTCTATGGCACGTTGTACTGCAGTCCCGCCGATTCGCGCTGGCACGAGTGTGGACACGGCACTGCGTTCAAGACGCGCTGGATGAACGACTTGCTCTATCAGATCGCCTCGTTTCAGATCTTCCGCCGCGCAACGGTCTGGCGCTGGAGCCACGCGCGCCATCATACGGACACGCTCGTGGTCGGGCGCGATCCCGAAATTGCATCGCCTCGGCCGACCGACTGGCTCGGGATTACGCTGAATCTCGTTGCGCTGAAGCATGTCTCGAACGAGTTGCCGAAAATGTTGGCCGCCGCGTTCGGGCGAATCGACGAAGAGGCTCGGACGTACGTACCGGAGTCCGAATGGCCGAAAGTCGTTCGCGAGGCTCGGATCCACGTTTCGATCCATGCGGCCGTCATCGGCGCGTGCCTCTACTTCCGAACCATTCTTCCGCTGCTCTATATCGGGCTGCCGAGCCTATACGGCGCCTGGCTCTACCTCTACTTCGGCCTCACCCAACATGCTGGCATGCCGGAGAACGTGCTCGATCATCGCCTCAACTGCCGGACGGTGGCGATGAATCCGGTATTCCGGTTTCTCTACTGGAACATGAACTATCACGTCGAGCACCACATGTTTCCGATGATTCCGTTTCACGCGTTGCCGCGCTTGCACGAGGTGGTGAAAGCGGACATGCCCCCGCGTTACGGCAGCACGCTCGCGGCCTATGCGGAAATCATCCCCGCTCTGATCCGGCAGACGCGAGACCCCTCTTACCACGTAACGAGGCCCGTGCCCGCCGCGCGACGCACCACGGCACAGGCCTGAATCGAAGACATAACCGAAGCCGAAGCTCGGCAGGAGACAAGACATGACGCAATGGATCGACGCGGCGGCATTCGACGACATCGAAGACGAAGATGTCGTGCGCTTTGATCATGCGGGCCGCACGTTCGCCATTTATCGAGTCGACGGCGACGTCTATGCGAGCGACGGGCTCTGCACGCACGAGCATGTGCATCTGAGCGACGGTCTCGTGATGGGCCACGTGATCGAATGCCCGAAGCACAACGGCCGTTTCGATGTCCGCGACGGCCGCCCTCTTTGCGCGCCGGTGTGCGAGAAGCTCAAGACCTATCCGGCGAAAATCGAGGGCGACCGCATATTCATCGAGGTCTGACGCCATGGCAATCGATCGCATGATGGCTATCGTCGGCGCGGGCCATGTCGGCGGTCGCGCGGCGCAGGCGCTGCGGGAAGCGGGTTGGCAAGGCGGCATTGCGCTGATCGGCGCTGAACCGCACCTGCCCTACGAACGGCCTCCGCTGTCGAAGGGATTGCTGACGGGCACGAGAAACGCCGAGCAATGCCAGTTGCGACCGCACGACGCATGGCGCGACGACAATATCGAACATATCGTTGGCGCGGCCGAGGCGATCGATCCTGGCGAACGGACGTTGCGCTTGTCCGATGGGCGGACGATCGCATACGAGAAGCTGCTGTTGGCCACAGGGGGCCGCGCGCGAAAGCTATCGGTTCCGGGCGCGGAACTCGAAGGCGTCGTCAGTTTGCGTACGCTCGACGATGCGGCCGTCATCGCGCCACGTCTCGCGCCGGGGTCGCGTGTCGTCGTGATAGGCGGCGGCTTCATCGGTCTCGAAGTGGCCGCTTCGGCGCGTTCGCGCGATTGCAGCGTCTTTCTGCTCGAAGGCGCGCCACGTCTGCTCGGCCGCTCGGTGCCGGCCTCCATCGCGGCGCGCGTGCAAACGCTGCATGAGCGCAACGGCGTGCAACTCCGCGTCGACGTGACACCGATCTCGATCGGCCGGATGTCCGATGGTGCGCTCGGCGTTACTTTGTCGACCGGCGATGTGCTCGCCGCCGATACCGTCATCGTGGGAATCGGCATCGATCCCGCCGACGAACTCGCGCGCGCCGCGGGCCTCGAGGTGCAACGCGGCGTGGTCGTGAATGCGGAGCTCGAAACGTCCGTGGGCGGGGTCTACGCGGCCGGCGACGTCGCCGTGTTTCCGAGCCGCTTTTCAGGGCGCCCTATTCGTCAGGAAACCTGGCACAACGCGGAAACCCAGGCGCGCGTGGCAGCGCGCAACATGCTGGGCGCGGGCGAGCCGTATCGCGAGCTCCCATGGTTTTGGTCGGACCAATATGACCATCAACTGCAAGTCGCGGGCGAGCCTGCGTTGGGCGTGCGCTCAGTGACGCGTCTGCTTGGCGGCGATGCGGAGATCCATTTCTACTTCGATGGCGCGACTCAGCTCGTCGGCGCGAGCGGATTCGGGCCAGCCCGGAACTTCGTCAGGGAAATGAGGCTCGCCCGGATGCTCGTCGATCAAGGCGCCGCCGTGGAGCCGGAACAGCTGACCAAGGCCGAGGTGAAACTCAAGAGTCTTCTCGTGGGAGGATAGGCCGCGGCGCCCCGCGACCGACTTCGCGCGCCCGTCGCCATCATGCAAATCGCCTATATTGAATTCACGACTATCGTCGTCGGAGGTTCGATATGGCTACCTCTTCATCGGGGGGTGCGCCCCTGTCCGAGGACGACGCCCGGCGTCAGCTACGCCGCGCCGTCATCGCCAGCACCGTCGGCACCACCATCGAGTGGTATGACTTTTTCCTCTATAGCACCGTCACCGGCCTCGTTTTCGCGAAGCTGTATTTTCCGAAATCGGACCCACTCGTCGGGACATTGGAGGCGTTTCTCATCTATGCGGTCGGATTCGTGGCACGTCCGGTCGGCGCGGCCATCTTCGGACACTACGGCGATCGCATCGGCCGCAAGGCCACGCTGATCGTCACGCTGTTGTTGATGGGACTGGCCACCTTCGCCGTGGCGTTCGTCCCGACCTATGCGTCCATCGGCATCTGGGGCGCCGTCATCCTCACGGTCCTGCGCTTCGTCCAGGGGGTCGGCGTCGGCGGCGAGTGGGGCGGCTCGGTATTGATGTCGATGGAATGGACCCGCACCAGCGCGCACCGCGGTTTCGCCGCCTCCTGGCCTCAATTCGGCGTGCCGGCGGGGCTCTTCCTGGCCAATCTCGCCGTACTGGCCGTCAGCGCGATTGCGGGCAGCAGCTTCATCACCTGGGGGTGGAGAGTGCCGTTCGTTCTCAGCATCGTGCTCGTTGCGATAGGGCTTTACATACGACTCAATATCCTCGAAACGCCGGTTTTCGCGCGGCTTCTCGCAGAACAGCGAATCGAGAAAACGCCGATGCTCGAGGTGTTGCGCCGCCAACCGAGGGACATCCTGTTGTCGGCCTTCGCCCGAATGGCCGAGCAGGCGCCCTTCTATATCTACACGGCCTTTGTGTTCACCTATGGCGTCTCGACGCTCGGTGCCTCGCGCAACCTATTGCTGACGGCAGTGCTGACCGCCTCGGTCGTCGAGTTTTTTACGATTCCTTTCTTCGGCCACGCGTCCGACCGGATCGGGCGGCGTCGCATGTACATGATCGGCGCGGCCGCCGTCGGCATATTCGGCTTCATCTACTTCGCGATGATGGGAACGAAAAGCACCGGCTGGATCTTCCTCGCCATCGTGCTGTCGCTCGTGCCGCACTCGATGATGTATGGGCCGCAAGCCGCGCTGATCGCTGAATCGTTCACGGGGCGCCTGCGGTACAGCGGTGCATCGATGGGTTATCAACTGGCCTCCGTCATCGCCGGCGGCCCGGCGCCGCTGATCGCGACAGCAATCTTCGCGTACTCGCACTCGGGTTACGCGATCGCGGGGTACATCCTCATCTGCGCGGTATTCAGCCTGGTCGCGGCTTGGCTGATGGGCGACTACACGAACAAGGACATCTCCGGCGAGTACGACCAGCTGCAGCGAATGCACCATAAAGGTCGCATCCGTCCGGCCGGGTGATCCGCGCAGGCCGGCCCTCCACTTTGTCCCTGCCGCGTGCAGGGATTCTTTTGCGCCGCCAGCGGCCGCGCGGGTGCTTTGGCACAATGCCTTCTTTCGCTTCCTCGCCGCCCGCGCGGATCGTCCATCACTGCTCGCGTGCGTGGACCGTCCGCGGCGCGCAGATCAACGATGATCCCGTTCTCGGTACTCGACCTCTCCCCCGTGCCCGTCGGCAAAACGCCGGCCGACGCGTTTCGCCAGACCCTCGATCTCGCTCAGCACGTCGAGCGCTGGGGCTATCGTCGTTTTTGGCTAGCCGAGCATCACAACATGCCCGGCATCGCGAGCGCGGCAACCGCGGTCGTGATCGGTCACGTCGCGGGCGGCACGAAGACGATCCGCGTCGGCTCGGGCGGCATCATGCTGCCGAACCACGCGCCGCTCGTCATCGCGGAACAGTTCGGCACGCTCGCCTCGCTCTACCCGGACCGTATCGATCTGGGCCTGGGCCGCGCGCCGGGCACGGACCAGACCACCGCTCATGCGCTGCGCCGCGATCTGCACGGTAGCGCCGAGCGCTTTCCCGACGATGTCGTCGAGCTGCAGCGCTATTTCGCCGAGCCTGTCGCGGGACAGCGCGTGCGCGCGGTGCCCGGCGCCGGGCTGAACGTGCCGATCTGGCTGCTGGGGTCGTCGCTCTTTTCGGCCCAGCTCGCGGCGGCGCTCGGCGTGCCGTTCGCGTTTGCGTCGCACTTCGCGCCCGACTATCTGCTCGCCGCGCTCGAGGTCTATCGCTCGCAGTTTCGGCCTTCGGCGACGCTCGCCAAGCCCTACGCGATAGTCGGCGCGAACCTCTTCGCCGCCGATACCGACGCCGAGGCCGAACGGCTCTTCACCTCTTTGCAGCAGCAATTCATCGCGCTGCGAAGGGGTACGCCCGGGCAGTTGCCGCCGCCCGTCGATCGGCTCGATGCCTCGGAGTTCGAACTTGCCGGCGTCAAGCACTCGCTGTCGTGCTCGGCGATCGGGAGCCCGGAAACGGTCCGCGCCCGACTCGAATCGATCATCGCCCAAACGCAGGCCGACGAATTGATCCTCACCGCACAGATCTACGATCACGCCGCGCGGCTACACTCTTTCGA
>JBCNPL010000165.1:0-5656 GCA_039593375.1 Paraburkholderia sp.
GAATGATCTCGCGCATCTTCGCCGCCACCTCGCGCCCGCGATATTGCGATTGCGAGCGATGGACGATGACCGAAAGCGCATCGACCTTGTCGCCGTTGATCAGCATGTCGACCTTGACGACATCCGAAGCACGGTACTCCTTGAACTCGTAGTCCATCGACGCATAACCGCGCGATACCGACTTGAGCCGGTCGAAGAAGTCGAGCACGATCTCGGCCATCGGGATTTCGTAGGTGAGCTGCACCTGGCGGCCGTGATACTGCATGTTGGTCTGCGCGCCGCGCTTTTGCGTGCAAAGCGTGATGACCGAGCCGACGTAGTCTTGCGGCATATAGAGGTTCACGGTGACGATCGGCTCGCGGATCTCACCGATCTTCGACGGATCGGGCATCTTCGCGGGATTCTCGACCATGATCGTCGTGCCGTCGTTCAGCGCGACCTCGTAGACGACGGTTGGCGCCGTCGTGATGAGGTCCATGTCGAACTCGCGCTCGAGCCGCTCCTGCACGATCTCCATGTGCAGGAGCCCGAGGAAGCCGCAGCGGAAGCCGAAGCCGAGCGCCTGCGAAACTTCGGGCTCGTACTGGAGCGATGCATCGTTGAGCTTCAGCTTCTCGAGCGATTCGCGCAGTGCATCGTACTGGTTCGCCTCGACGGGGTAGAGCCCCGCGAACACCTGCGGCTTGACTTCCTTGAAACCCGGAAGCGGCTCGCCGGCCGGCTGGTTCGAAAGCGTGACGGTATCGCCGACTTTCGCCGCCGTCAGCTCCTTGATGCCGGCGATGATGAACCCGACCTGCCCCGCCGAGAGCTCGTCGAGATTCTTCGATTTCGGCGTGAATACGCCGATGTGCTCGACGCCATACTGAGCGCCCGTCGCCATGAGCCTGATCTTGTCCTTGGGCCGCAGCGTGCCGTTGACGATGCGCACGAGCATCACGACGCCGACGTAGTTGTCGAACCACGAATCGATGATGAGCGCCTGCAGCGGCGCCTTAGGGTCGCCCTTCGGAGGCGGCACCTTCGCGATCAGCGCCTCGAGCACGTCTTCGACGCCGAGTCCCGTCTTCGCGCTGCAGCGCACCGCGTCGGCCGCATCGATTCCGATCACGTCCTCGATCTCGGAAATCGCGTTCTCGGGATTGGCCGCGGGCAGATCGATCTTGTTGAGCACGGGGACGACTTCGACGCCGAGCTCGATCGCCGTATAGCAATTCGCAACGGTCTGCGCCTCGACGCCCTGACTGGCATCGACGACGAGCAGCGCTCCTTCGCAAGCGGAAAGCGAGCGGCTCACCTCGTAGGAGAAATCGACGTGTCCGGGCGTATCGATGAGATTCAGGTTATAGACCTTGCCGTCGCGCGCGCGATAGCTGAGCGCCGCGGTCTGAGCCTTGATCGTGATGCCGCGTTCGCGCTCGAGATCCATCGAATCGAGCACCTGCGATTCCATCTCGCGGTCGGTGAGGCCCCCGCAAATCTGAATGATGCGATCGGCGAGCGTCGACTTGCCGTGGTCGATGTGGGCAATGATCGAGAAGTTGCGAATATGATCCATTCAATGCGTGAGGCAGGCCGTGCCGATCGAAGCGAAAAAGGCGCGCTCGGAGAACCGCGGAGCGCGCCTCGGAAGTACTGAAAAACGGCCTATTTTACCCGAAATGGCCGGCCCGACGGCGCATCGAGGCGGGTATATCGCGCTCGTGCCTCATCCGTCGCCCGTGCGCCGCCCCGCCAGCGCGGCGCGCACGCGCTCCTGATCGAGCGTGTAGCGGGCCAGCTCCACGCCGTCGAGGACAAGGACCGGCACGAGTTCGTCATAGCGCGCGACGAGGGCGGGGTCGGCATCGACGTCGATCACCTCGATACTCGCGCCAAACTCGGCGGCCAGCGGGACCAGCGCGGCCCGCATCTCTTCGCACAGGTGACACCACGCGCGGCTATACAGCGTAAGCGCGGCGCGTTCAGCGCGAGCGGGCTTCGGCTCGGCTGCCGTCATTTTTGCGCCATTGCCACGCGCGGGTGCATCGGCACGTACTGCGTGTTGTCGCCGCGGCGGACGAGAACGGCCACGGCCTTCTGCGGATCGAGGTGCGCAACGGCTTTCTGGAAATCCTTCGTATTGCCGATATCGGTATCGCCGATGCGCAGGATGATGTCGCCCTTCTGCAGTCCCACGCGCGCGGCCGGCCCTTCGACCGTCTCCACCTGCACCCCGCCCTTCAACTTCAGCGATTTTTGCTGATCGGCCGGAATGTCGCTGACCGTCACGCCGAGCGGGTTGCGCGGCTGCTGTTTCGGCGACGGCGTCTCATGGTCGCCCGCCTTCGCCGTTTTTTCCGACGGCGTCTCGGCGACGGTGATCGGCAAATCGATCGACTGTCCCTTCCGCCAGACCGTCACCGTCGTGCGGGTGCCGGGCTTCGTGTCGCCGACCATGCGGGGCAGATCGGTATCGGTGTCGACAGGCGCACCGTTGAACTTGAGGATGATGTCGCCGGGCTGCAGGCCGGCCTTATCGGCGGGACCGCCCGACTCGACGTTGCTCACGAGCGCGCCCTCGGCCTTCGGCAGGCCGAGCGAATCCGCCACGTCCTTCGTCACCTGGCCGATCGCCACGGCGATCCGCCCTCGCACGACACGGCCCGTCGCCTTCAGTTGATCGGCCACGCGCATCGCCTCGTCGATCGGTATCGCGAACGAAATGCCCATGAACCCGCCCGTGCGGCTGTAGATCTGCGAGTTGATGCCGATCACCTGCCCCTGCATATCGATGAGCGGGCCGCCCGAGTTGCCGGGATTGACGGCGACGTCCGTCTGGATGAACGGCAGATAGTCGCCCGTATCGCGCCCTTTCGCGCTGACGATGCCGGCCGTCACCGTGTTGTCGAGGCCGAACGGCGAACCGATCGCGACGACCCATTCGCCGACGCGCACCTTGTTCGAATCGCCGATCGTGACGGTAGGCAGATTCGAGGCATTGATCTTCACGATCGCGACGTCGGTACGATCGTCCGAGCCGATCAGCCTCGCCTTGAATTCGCGTTTGTCGGTGAGCGTGACGTAGATCGTGTCCGCATCGTCGACTACATGGGCGTTCGTCATTACGTAGCCGTCCTGCGACACGATGAAGCCGGAACCGACCCCGGCGTTCTGCTCGGAATCGTTGTCGGGCCCATCCTGATTGCCGCCGTTTCCGCCGTCGTTCTGGCCGCCGCGCGGCGCGTTCTGCCCGTTTTGCCCATTGGGCGCCTGCGGCAGCGGGATCCCGAAAAAGCGCCGGAAGAACTCGGACATGTCGCCCTCGTCCGTGCCCGGCGGCAGCGCGCGCTGCGGGCCCGCGCTCGAGACATGCGTCGTCGTCCGGATATTGACGACCGCCGGCCCGACCTTATCGACGAGATCGGTGAAATCGGGCAGGCTGGCCGCCGGCATCGCGACCGCGAGCTCGGGCATGAAAGGCAGGCAAGCCAGCAACGCGGCGGCCGCGAAGAATTTGCGCACCGAGTGATTCATAAAGGGGGATTTGACCGAAACGTTGACCGAAAGGCTGTCGTCACGCCGCCGAACGCGCGAATAACGGAAAAGGATTCGACGCGCTCGAACGGCTCGAAGACTGAAAGGGATCGAAAGCTTATTTCGCAGCCTTGTATTTTATGGCAGAGGCGAATAGTTGCAGTGTGCCTTGAGGAACCTCGCCAAGCAAGGTAATCCAATAATCGCCATGCCGCGTGACGAGCACATGCGTCGCGCCGCTTGCGCCCGCGCCTTCCTTGCGCGAGTTCTTTTCGGTCGGCTCGACGAAGACGGAAACGGTCGAGAGCCCGTCGGAAAAGACGGCCTGATCGACTGGGATCGGAGGATCGCCGGCATCGCGCGCCGCCATCGGCCGCCGGACTTCTCGAATCTTGTGAAAACCGGGCACGTCGGGATTCAGGGACCAGCCCTGCGCTTCCATGTCGACCGGTTCGACGGGCGGGTGCACGAGCGTCCAGCCGGCCGTGTTGCGGATGCCGGCCGCGATGGCAGCCTTTTGCGCGGGCACACCGATCCGCAGTTGCGTGAACGAGATCTGCTCGAGTACCTGGCCGCTCGCGTCGAGCGTCTGCGCGCGCAGCAGCAGCCCAGTCTTCGCATCGGTCCAGAGCTTGTAGGAGAAACGATAGGCATCCTTCGGGTCGAGCTCGATCACTTGCGCGTCGATGCCGGCCACGCGGTCGGGAGGCAGAAGCTTCGGATCATAGACGGCAAGCACCTCTCGCCCGCTTTCGCTCAGCAGCGCGGGAAACGCATCGCGGTTCTGGCGCTTCTCGACGACGCACAGATGGCGCTCGGGCACGAATGTATAAAGATCGTCGTCGTGCCTCAGCAGCTTGCGCGGCTTGCCGTCGAGCGTTTCGAGCGCTTCGTACTCACTGCCGTGCAGGGCATAATGCGAGATGCGCGACGATTGAACGAACGTGCCGCGCTGATAGACGAAGACGCCTTCGTAGTTCTCTTGCTGGGCGGCGCGCGGAATCCGGTCGAGCCGGCTCGCGGCCTCCGCGGGCGAACCTGCGGTACCGGCCGCCTGCGCGAACACCCGCGGCGCGACCGACACCAATGCGGCCACGAGGAGCAGCCAGACCGGCAGCCCCCCCTTTGCGGCAATGCGCCTCACCCCCGAAATCGGCATCAGCTTATTGGCCTTGCGAAGTCAGCGCGGCCGCGCGGATGAACGGTGCCGAACCTGGGACCACGGGTTGCTGCGCGAACTGCTGATGCGCCTCGAGGTATTCGTCGAGGCGGGCATCGCGAATGATATTGAGCTCGCCCGAGCCCGAAGAACCGCGCCCGCCGGCCATTGCGACTGTTTGCACCGGATCGCGACGTGCCTGTACCGCGGCGGTTTGCAGCGCCGCCTGCTGTCCGCCGGCGTGCTGGACTTGAGGAACGACGATCCAGGTCAGCGTCGCCGCCGCCGCGGCGGCCGCGAGGCTCGGCACGAAACGGCGACCGACGAACGACAGACGGCGACCGTCGCGAGGCCGGGCCGGAGCCGGCACCGGGGCCGCCGCCGGCGCGAGCATGTGCGGCTCGGCCTCGAGCCGCGCGGCGAATCCGCGCAGGAATTCGTTGCTGGTCGCGGGATGGACCGCGAGATCGTCCGAGCGCAATGCGTCGCCGATCAAATGATAGTCGGACCAGGCGGCCCGATCGGCGCCGCTGAGCTCCGAGAGTAGGGCATCGGCATGTCCCGCTCCTTCGAACCACTCGCCGTCCACAAAGGCGGATAAACGCTCGCCTCGCGAGCCCTGCGAAACCTTCGACACCGACCCCATGACGCTCCCCATACTTGCAAACCCCTATCACACCACTCGCCCAACACCGCCCGCGGGCCGCGGCGCCAACTCGAGGCGCGACCACCGCCTCTACCAGCGCTTGCCCTCCGGCGTATCGAGCAACGGACGCAATTTTGCCGCAATTGCCTCGCGCGCGCGAAAAATACGCGACCGCACGGTGCCGATCGGGCACCCCATCATTTCGGCGATTTCCTCGTAACTGAGGCCTTCGATTTCCCGAAGCGTAATGGCGACGCGCAACTCTTCCGGCAACAACGCCATCGCGGCGTTGACCGTCTGCGCAATCTGCTTGCTCATCAACACCGACTCGGGCG
>JBCNPL010000166.1:0-5641 GCA_039593375.1 Paraburkholderia sp.
GGTTGTTGTCCAGATCGGTCGTGATCATCGCCTGTGCCGAATAGGTGTCGGGCACGACGAGGACGTGATCCGTCGCGAGGCCGAGATGATCGAAGCGATCGAGATACGGCTGCGCGTCCATCGAGCCCAGCGTCGCCATGATTCGTGCGTCGCCGCCGAGCAGGTTCAGCGCGTAGGCGATGTTGCCGGCGCAGCCGCCGAACTCGCGGCGCATCGTCGGCACGAGAAAGCTTACGTTCAGGATGTGGACTTGCTCGGGCAGGATGTGGTCGCGAAACCGGCCCTGGAAGGTCATGATGTTGTCGTAGGCGAGCGAGCCGCAAATCAGCGTGGCCACGGCGAGGTTCCTCTGGTCGGGATTGTTTGTATCCAATATAAAAGCGCCGCGCTCGTGAGCGCGGCGTCTTTGCGATGCGCTTGCCGCCGGATTACTTGAGCGCGGAGAGTGCCGCCTCGTAGTTCGGCTCGTTCTTGATCTCGCCGACGAGCTCGGCGTGCAGCACCTTGTCGCTTTCGTCGAGCACGACGACGGCGCGCGCCGTCAAGCCGGTGAGCGGCCCGCTCGTGACGTCGACGCCATATGCCTTCGCGAACTCGCGGCCACGAAACGTCGATGCCGTGACGACGTTCTCGATGCCTTCGGTCGTGCAAAAGCGCGACGCGGCAAACGGCAGATCGCCCGAGACGACGATGACGACGGTGTTCGTCAGCTTTGCCGCTGCTTCATTGAACTTGCGCGTCGAGGTGGCGCAAGTCGGCGTATCGAGGCTCGGTACGATGTTCAGTACTTTGCGCTTGCCGGCAAAGTCGGCGAGCGTCAGCGGCTTCAGATCCTTGCCGACGAGCGAGAACTCGGGCGCCTTTTGGCCGGCCGAAGGAAACGTGCCGCCGACTTCGATCGGGTTGCCGCCCAGCGTGACTTGACTCATGTTGTGCTCCGGAAATTCGTTTCAGGTGATCGCGGATGCGAGGGAATGGGCGCGGCCGAGCCGTTGACGCGACGCGCCCGGGCTTGCCTACGGGTAAAAGATCTGCACACGGAAATTCGTGGCGACGGCGTTGCCGCTGTCGAGCCGCACGATCATCGTCTGCGCGCTGTGCGGCGGCAGGCCCGCCGCGATCGGCGTGCCCGGCGGCACGTATTCTTGCGGCCAGAGCACGCGGCGAATGGCGACCTCGTTCTTGTCGTCGAAAAGCGTCAGCTCGATGGCGGGGTAGGCCAGTGCGACGTTGTAGCGGTTGCGCAGCGGCACGCGCAGCTCGAGCCGGTGCGGTCCATCGATCTGGCGCAGATCGGAGGCCTCCACTTGCAGACCGTCGATGTCGCGCGGCGGCGAGATCTGGCAGCCCAGATACGTACAGGCCTCGGCAAAGAGCGATTGAGACGACGGCCAATAGACCATTACCGTTTCTCGGCGCCACCAGGTGAGTTGCGCCACGAGCAGCACGACGAGCACGAGCGAAACGAACGCGCCGACGACACGCAGCCATGTATGGCGTGGCGCACCGGTACGAGGCTCTCGCGTCACTTCGAACGGACGCGGGCGCTCTTCGGCTTGCGCCGCGGGCGGCGGCATCTCCGCGCCCGCGGCCGGGGAGCGCGGCGGCACCCGCGCTTCGGTCGACGGCGGTTCGGAAAAGCGCGGTTCCCGCGGTTCGCGCTCCGCGCGCCACGTCGCGCTGGGCGCGTCGCCGAGCGATAGCTTGGGTTCCTCGTCGTCTTCCGCACGAGGTCTCGGCCGCGAATCGGCCGCGCTGGCCGCACGCTCGCGCTCGGTCGCAGCGGTTCGGGCGGCGGAAGCAGAGGCTGCGGGAGCAGGTGCGGCGGGCGAAGCGGCGGTGGGCGAAGCGGCGGGCGCCGACCGCGTGCGCTCGGATTCGGGCGGCGCGTTCGTCGCGGCAGGTGTCAGCGGTTGACTCGGTGGGCTCGAGGGCGCGCGTTCCTTCGCTGTCCGCGGCGTTTCGGGCACATTCGGGCTGGGGGCACGCGTCGCACCGGGTTCGTGCGGCGCTGCCTCCGGTGGCGCTTCCATGGAAGGCGGCGCGAGCGTCGGTTCGCGCAATTCGTCGGCCAGAAGGTCCGCGAACGTCGCGGGCGCCGCTTGAACCGGCGGTGCCGATTTTTCGGGCGAGGCCTTTTCGGATGCCGCTCGTTGCGCCGCCGGCGCCATGAACGCGCGCGGCTCGCCGTTCACGCGGTCGAGCGGCGCCCGTTCGGCCGCGGAGGCCGCAATCGGTCCGTCCTGCTTGCGGCCGTGATCGCTCGCGCCGAAGTCGATCGTCGACGCGGCGCTCGGGTCCAGCAGGTTTTGCAACGCGTCGAAGACCTCGTTGCATTGTCCGCAGCGCACGCGTCCGCGCGTACGGGCAAGCTGTGCGTCCTGTACGCGGAAGACGGTTTCGCAATGAGGGCAGCGGGTGGCAAGGACCATAGTGGGACGCAAACTGGCCGCGGAGGGCGCAGGGTGATCGATACGCTCTATTCTAAAGTTTTTCCCGGCAGCGCCCCGGCGCGCGGCGTTGCGTGCTGCTTTATTTCGGCTGTTCGCTCCCGGGACGCTTCGTTCCTGTCAGGCAGA
Source organism: Paraburkholderia sp. (assembly GCA_039593375.1). Classification (GTDB taxonomy): domain Bacteria; phylum Pseudomonadota; class Gammaproteobacteria; order Burkholderiales; family Burkholderiaceae; genus Trinickia. The sequence goes on from JBCNPL010000166.1 coordinate 2,580, forward strand.
CCCAACCATCGAGCTCTCGCCAGACGCCGATCGTCATCCACGGCGCGTAGGCCGCAGCGACCTCGTCGGCTTGCCGCGCGAGCACGCCCGACAGCGTCAGTCGTCCGCCCGGCTTCACTTTCGATGAGAGCATCGATGCCATGAGCTTGAGCGGATTCGACAGAATATTGGCAACCACGACGTCGAATTCGTTGGCGGGACATGCGTCGGGCAACGCATAGATGACGTCGGCACGATTGCGCGCGCTGTTTTGGCGAGCCGATTCGACGGCCTGCGGGTCGATGTCGATTCCGAAGACGGGATTCGCGCCGCATTTTTTGGCGAGGATCGCGAGGATGCCCGAACCGCAGCCATAGTCGAGCACCGACTGGCCGGACTGCACCGATTGCTCGAGCCATTCCATGCAAAGGCGCGTCGTCGGATGGCTGCCGGTGCCGAAGGCGAGGCCGGGGTCGAGTTCGAGAACGAGAGCGTCCGGATCGGGCGCTTCGTGCCAGGACGGCACGACCCAGATTCGCTTGCCGATCGCGATGGGCTCGAACTGCGACTGCGTGAGGCGCACCCAATCGGCATCGGCGACTTCGCGCACCCGAAACGGGGGCACCGCCGGCAGGCCCAGCGCATTGGCGGCCGCGGCCGCGAGCACGGCCGGATCATGCTCTTGCGCGAGCAGCGCGACTACGCGCGAATGCAGCCACGCCGTCCGTTCGGGCACGAGGCCCGGCTCACCGAAGAGCGGCTGCTCGTCGGGCGTATCGGCGTCGGCGTCCTCGACGGATACCGAGAGCGCACCCAATTCGAGGAGCGCGTCGGAGAGGGCTTCGGCGCGGGCCCGATCGAGTTCGACGATCAGTTCCCGATAGCTCTTCATATGGTCGGTTCAGGCTTCTTCCGGTGCCGCCTGCTGCTTCTCGGCGAGCCGGTTCTCGAGGTAGTGAATGCTCGTGCCGCCTTCCACGAAACCGCCGTCGAGCATCAATTCGCGATGCAGGGGAATGTTCGTCTGAATGCCTTCGACGACCATCTCCGACAGCGCGATGCGCATGCGGCGGATCGCTTGTTCTCGGCTCGTGCCGTAAGCGATCAGCTTGCCGATCATCGAATCGTAGTTCGGCGGGACGAAATAGCCATTGTACGCGTGCGAATCGACGCGGATGCCGGGGCCGCCCGGCACGTGCCACGATGTGATGCGGCCGGGGGAGGGCGTGAACTTGAACGGATCCTCCGCATTGATCCGGCACTCGATCGCATGGCCGCGGAACTCGATATCGCGCTGACGGAAGCCGAGCTTTTCGCCGGCGGCGATGCGTATCTGTTCCTGCACGATATCGACGCCCGTGATGAGTTCGGTGACCGGGTGCTCGACCTGCACGCGCGTGTTCATCTCGATGAAGTAGAACTCGCCGTTCTCGTAGAGGAACTCGAACGTCCCCGCGCCCAGGTACCCCATCTTCTTGCAGGCGTCGGCGCAGCGATCGCCGATGCGATCGATGAGCCGGCGCGGGATGTTCGGCGCGGGCGCTTCCTCGATGATCTTCTGGTGGCGCCGCTGCATCGAGCAATCGCGCTCGCCGAGCCAGACGGCGTTCTTGAACGAATCGGCCAGAACCTGGATCTCGATATGGCGCGGATTCTCGAGGAACTTCTCCATGTAGACCTGCGGATTGCCGAACGCTCGCCCCGCTTCCTCGCGCGTCGTGTTGACGGCGTTGACGAGGGCGGCTTCGGTATGGACGACGCGCATGCCGCGCCCGCCGCCGCCGCCGGCCGCCTTGATGATGACCGGGTAGCCGATCGCGCGCGCGATCTTGGTGATTTCCTTCGGCTCGTCGGGCAGCGCGCCTTCCGAGCCCGGCACGCAGGGCACGCCGGTCTTGATCATCGTCTGCTTGGCCGTGACCTTGTCGCCCATCATCCGGATCGTTTCCGGGCGCGGGCCGATGAACGTGAAGCCCGATTGCTCGACGCGCTCGGCGAAATCGGCGTTCTCCGACAGAAAGCCGTAGCCCGGGTGGATCGCTTCGGCATCGGTGACTTCGGCCGCGCTGATGAGCGCCGGCATGTTCAGATAGCTCTGTGGCGACGGCGCCGGCCCGATACAGACGGCCTCGTCGGCAAGCTTCACGTACTTCGCTTCCTTGTCGGCAACCGAGTAGGCAACGACGGTCTTGATGCCTAGCTCGCGGCACGCGCGCTGAATGCGCAAGGCGATTTCGCCGCGATTGGCAATGAGGATTTTTTCAAACATGGCGATGATTCGTCTCTTCGTTGTGCGCCACGCAGCCCGCGCGAGGTGCGGGCGGCAAGCGTTGCGGCGCGGGGCGTTGAAGCCCGGGTGCCATGCGAGCCCGGCGCGAGGCTCGCTCGCGGATCAGCCGATGACGAAAAGCGGCTGTCCGAATTCGACGGCCTGCCCGTTCTCGACGAGGATTTCCTTGACGACGCCGGCCTTGTCGGACTCGATCTCGTTCAGCAGCTTCATCGCTTCGATGATGCAAAGCGTCTGGCCTTCCTTGACGGCGTCGCCGACTTGCACGAACGGATCGGCGCCCGGCGACGGCGCGCGATAGAACGTGCCGACCATCGGCGAGGCGACGACGTGACCCTGCGGGGCCGCGGCCGCGGCCGGAGCGGATTGGGCGGCGCCGGCTTCTGCGGGAGCGGACGCCCCGCCCGTGGGGGCTGCCGCCGTCAGCTGCGGCGCGTACGACGTGGATGGCTGTACGTAAACCGGCGGCGCATTCTTGACGATGCGGACTTTGCCCTCGCCTTCGGTGACTTCCAGTTCGGAGATGCCCGACTCGGAGACGAGGTCGATCAAAGTTTTCAGCTTACGTAGATCCATAGGGAATCCCCTTCAATGCGTGAGGCGCCGGCTGCAAGGCCGGTGCCGAATTGGTGTTCTTGGTTCAGCCGCGCGGTTCGGACGCGAGCCTGTCGAGCGCGAATTCGAGCGCGTAGAGATAGCCTTTCCAGCCGAGGCCGCAGATGACGCCTTCCGCTACATCGGAAAAGTAGGAGTGATGCCTGAACGGCTCACGACGGTGTACGTTCGAGAGGTG
>JBCNPL010000167.1:0-5632 GCA_039593375.1 Paraburkholderia sp.
AAGCCATTCATACGGTGTTCCTCTATCACGCGATTCAAGCCGGCATGGACATGGGCATCGTCAACGCCGGCCAGTTGGGCGTCTACGCCGACCTCGATCCCGAGCTGCGCGAGCGCGTGGAAGACGTCATCCTGAACCGCCGGCCCGACGCGACCGATCGTCTGCTCGAGATCGCCGACAAATTCAAGACGGGCGCGGCGAAGAAGGAAGAAAACCTCGAATGGCGCAACGGTCCCGTCGAGTCGCGTCTCGCGCACGCGCTCGTGCACGGCATCACGACCTTCATCGTCGAGGACACCGAGGAAGCGCGGCAGAAGATCGCGGCGGCGGGCGGACGGCCCATCAATGTCATCGAAGGGCCGCTCATGGACGGGATGAACATCGTCGGCGACCTCTTCGGGCAGGGCAAGATGTTCCTGCCGCAAGTCGTCAAATCGGCGCGCGTCATGAAGCAGGCGGTCGCGCATCTGATTCCGTTCATCGAAGAAGAGAAGAGGCAGCTTGCCGAGGCCGGCGGCGACGTGCGCGCGAAAGGCAAGATCGTCATCGCGACCGTCAAGGGCGATGTGCACGACATCGGCAAGAACATCGTCTCTGTCGTGCTTCAGTGCAACAACTTCGAAGTCGTCAACATGGGCGTCATGGTCCCCTGCAACGAGATTCTCGCGAAAGCGAAGGTCGAGGGCGCGGACATCGTCGGCCTCTCGGGCCTCATCACGCCGAGCCTCGAGGAAATGGCCTACGTGGCCTCCGAAATGCAGCGCGACGACTACTTCCGCGTGAAGAAAATTCCGCTCTTGATCGGCGGCGCGACGACGTCGCGCGTGCACACGGCCGTCAAGATCGCGCCGAACTACGAAGGTCCCGTCGTCTACGTGCCGGACGCCTCGCGCTCGGTGTCGGTCGCCTCGAGCCTGCTCTCCGACGAAGGCGCCGCCAAGTACCTCGAGGAGCTGAAGGCCGAATACGGGCGCATCCGCGAGCAGCACGCGAACAAGAAGGCACTGCCGATGGTCACGCTCGAGGCCGCGCGCGCGAACAAGGCGAAGATCGATTGGGCGGCATACCGGCCCGTCAAGCCGAAGTTCGTCGGCCGGCGCGTCTTCGCGAACTACGATCTCGCCGAGCTCGCGCACTACATCGACTGGGGCCCGTTCTTCCAGACCTGGGATCTCGCCGGCCCCTACCCGGCCATCCTCAACGATGAAATCGTCGGCGAGTCGGCGCGGCGCGTCTTCTCCGATGCGAAGACGATGCTGGGGCGGCTCGTTCAGGGCCGCTGGCTCACGGCCAACGGCGTCATCGCGCTTTTGCCGGCCAACACGGTCGGCGACGACGACATCGAGATCTATACCGACGAATCCCGTTCGGAAGTGGCGCTGACCTGGCGCAATCTGCGGCAGCAAAGCGTGCGTCCCGTCGTCGACGGCGTCATGCGCCCGAATCGATCGCTCGCCGATTTCATCGCGCCGAAGGATTCGGGCGTCGCCGATTACATCGGGCTTTTCGCCGTGACGGCCGGCCTCGGCGTCGACGCGAAAGAAAAGCAGTTCCTCGCCGACTACGACGATTACAGCGCGATCATGCTCAAGGCGCTCGCCGACCGTCTTGCCGAAGCGTTCGCCGAGGCGATTCATGCACGCGTGCGGCGCGAGCTCTGGGGCTACGCATCGGACGAATTGCTCGACAACGACGCGCTCATCGCCGAGCGTTACGTCGGTATTCGGCCCGCGCCCGGCTATCCGGCGTGCCCGGACCATCTCGTGAAGCGCGATCTCTTCGCCGCGCTCAAGGCCGACGAAATAGGAATGACCGTGACCGATTCGCTCGCGATGCTGCCGGCGGCCAGCGTGTCGGGCTTCTACATCGCTCACCCGGAAAGCCGTTACTTCTCGGTCGGCAAGATCGGTCGCGATCAGCTCGACGACTACGCGCGCCGCATGGGCCTCTCGACAGCCGACGCCGAGCGGGCGCTCGCGCCGCAGCTCTGAACGTCGATCGAGCACCGGCGGCCCGCTTCCGGGGCCGCCGCGTGTCTCACAAAAGCATGAGAGCCCGCCTCAGCCGACCGGCTTTGCGGGCTCTCGCGTTTTCGTCGGAGCAATCAATGGGGCCATACGCCCCGGAGCGCAACGGGGTTATACGCCCCAGAGCACGTCGGTGTTCTCGCGCTTGGCCGTGCGCAGCATGTCGAGGAACGGGTAGGCGCGCTGCGCGAGGCCGATCGGCAGCTCGTGCGGCTCATGCCCTTCTTCTCCTTCATGGAAGTGACCGTCTTTCTCGGCGATCTCCCTCTTGTCGAAGACGATCGCCTCCTCGAGCCGCCTGATGGCCTCGTCGAGCTCGTCGTGCGTGATGACGCCACGCTGACCGAGGTGCTTGCCGATGATCCCCACGAGATACTGGGCCAGATTTTCCAGCATCATGACATCGGGCGTCGAACGGCATTTGAAGGTGATGAGCATAACGCGTTCCCCACGTTTTTTCTGTCGAAGTCGCATGCTCCTCGCGCCGCGCCACCTCCGCGCCGGCATTGAGCCGCCGCGACTCGCGACGGGAGCTGCTGATTGGACATATTAGCACCTGCTAAAATCCGTCTAGATCGCCGCAGCGCCGCCGCGATGCAATATGCAGTAGCTTGCAATCGCTTTGCGGCTCGCGCCGGCAGAGCAACCGCCCTCGAAGGGTCGTGCCCGAGCCATGGATGGCTCGCCGCCCTCGTCCGGCCGCGACGCCGCGGACCCTCCCATTCGACCGCCTGAACCAGCATGCTGCCTGTACAAAAAGAGACTCTCGAAAATCTGCTCGCCGCGAGTGTCGAGCAAGTCGCCGCCAAGCTCGAGGGCGCGGCCTTGCCCGCGCTGCCCGCCATTACGCTCGAACGGCCGAAGGTCGCCGCCCACGGCGACGTCGCCTGCAACGCGGCCATGCAGCTCGCGAAGCCGCTCAAGAAGAACCCGCGCGAACTCGCGCAGTCGATCGTCGACGCGCTGATGGCGCAGCCGGACGCGCGCGGTCTCGTCGAGAGCGCCGAGATCGCGGGCCCCGGGTTCATCAACCTGCGCCTGACGACGAGCGCGAAACAGGCCGTCGTGGCCGCCGTCCTCGATCAGGGCTCCGCGTTCGGCCGCGGCACGCGCGAAGCCGGCAAGCACGCGATGATCGAGTTCGTCTCGGCCAATCCGACGGGTCCGCTGCATGTCGGCCACGGCCGCCAGGCCGCGCTCGGCGACGCACTCGCGAACGTGCTCGCGAGCCAAGGCTGCGACGTGCACCGCGAGTTCTACTACAACGATGCGGGCGTGCAGATCCGCAATCTGGCGATCTCGACGCAGGCGCGGGCGCGCGGCCTCGCGCCCGGCGACGCGGGCTGGCCCGAAGCGGCCTACAACGGCGAGTACATTGCCGATATCGCGAAGAGCTACATGCAGCGCGAGACCGTGGCGGCGATGGACGGCGAGCCGGTCGTCGGCAAGGGGGACGTCGAGGATCTCGAAGCGATCCGCAAGTTCGCGGTCGCCTACCTGCGCCACGAACAAGACATGGATCTTCAGGCGTTCGGCGTGAAGTTCGATCGGTACTACCTCGAGTCGTCGCTCTACACCGAGGGGCGCGTCGAGAAAACGGTCCAAGCACTCGTCGAGGCCGGCAAGACGTTCGAAGAGGACGGCGCGCTCTGGCTGCGCACGACCGAATACGGCGACGACAAGGACCGCGTCATGCGCAAGTCCGACGGCACCTACACCTACTTCGTGCCCGACGTCGCCTACCACGTCGCCAAGTGGGAACGCGGCTTCACGAAGGTCATCAACGTGCAGGGCTCGGACCATCACGGCACGATCGCGCGCGTGCGCGCGGGCCTTCAGGCGCTCGACATCGGCATCCCCGCCGGCTATCCCGACTACGTGCTGCACAAAATGGTCACGGTCATGCGCAACGGCCAGGAAGTCAAGATCTCGAAGCGGGCGGGCAGCTACGTGACGGTGCGCGATTTGATCGAATGGTCGGGCGGCGCGACGCCGGGTTCGGAGACCTCGCCCGAGCTGCTCGATGCGGACACGATCCGGCGCGGGCGCGATGCGGTTCGCTTCTTCCTGATCTCGCGCAAGGCCGATACGGAATTCGTCTTCGACATCGATCTCGCACTGAAGCAAAACGACGAGAACCCGGTCTACTACGTGCAATACGCGCACGCACGGATTTCATCGGTGCTCGGCGAATGGAAGATTCGCTTCGGCGGCGATGAATCCGCTCTACCGGGCACCGACGTGACCGCGCTTTCGAGCGTGCGCGCGATGGCCCTCTGCGCCAAGCTCGCGGAGTACCCCGACGTGCTCGCGCACGCCGCGGCCGAGCTCGCACCGCACGCGGTAGCCTTCTATCTGCGGGAGCTCGCGGGCGAATTCCACTCGTTCTACAATGCCGAGCGCGTCCTCGTCGACGAACGCCCCGAACGCGAAGCGCGCGTGGCGCTGATCGCGGCGACGCGTCAAGTCCTCGCCAACGGTCTCGCGATCCTCGGCGTATCGGCGCCAGCCAAGATGTAGCCGTCCGCGATGCCATGCCGCGCGCGGCCGTCGCTATAATCGATGGCCGCATCCACGATGTTCGCCGCCTATGCGGCATAGTCGCCGCGCTCCGCTCGCTTTTCGTGTTCCCGAGTTTTTTTGCAGGTAATTGAGACAATGGCAAAACCGAGCCGCAGTTCGCCACGCAGCACCTCCCCCAAGCGGACTTCCTCCGGGGCATCCAAGCCGACGAAGCAGACCGGGGGCACGTTCCTCGGCGTCGTGCTGGGGCTGATCGTCGGACTCGCGATCGCCGTCGTAGTGGCGCTCTATATCACGCGCGCGCCGACGCCGTTCGTCGAGAAAGTCGTGCCGCCGGCGGCCTCGGGCACGGGCGCCGTCGAGCAGCAGTACGATCCGAACCGTTCGCTGCAAGGCAAGTCGCCGGGCCAGCCGGTGCCGCAAACGGCGCAGAACGCGCCGCCGAACACGGCGCCGGGGCAATCGAGCCCCGCGACGAACGCGCCTCCGGGCATGCTGCAGGAGCCTCAGATCGTCGAAGTACCGCCCGGCGCGTCCGCGCCGAACGGAGCGACGCAAGCGCCGCCGAACATGACGGCGAACAAGCCGCCTATCATCGCGAACGTGCCGCCTCCCGGCAATGCGTCGGCCCCGCACGCGAACAACGCGCCCGCGCCCACTTCGCCGAACGGGGCGAACGCGCAGGCAAGCGCGGCTTACTTCCTGCAAGCGGGCTCCTACTCGAACGCTTCGGCGGCCGAGCAGCAGCGCGCGCGGCTCGCGTTCCAGGGTATCGAATCGAGGGTGACGCAGCGCGCCGAGCGCGGTGCGTCGTACTACCGCGTCAGAATCGGGCCGTTCGCGAAGTTCGAGGACATGAACGGGATTCGGCAGCGGCTTTCGGAAGCCGGCATCGACACGGTCGTGATTCCGCCGGCCTCGAAGCAGTAACCGATGCGGCGCGGGGAACGGGCGCCTCCGCGCTTCGCCCCCGCCTTGCGCCAAGCCACAGGTAAGATGGAGCTTGCGCGGGCCGCTCGACATCTCCCCGGTTCGAAGATGAACCAACGAGCGGCGGCGCGAGTCTCAGGACGGCAGCCGTC
>JBCNPL010000168.1:0-5560 GCA_039593375.1 Paraburkholderia sp.
ATCCGCAGTTGCAGGTGCTGGCGTTGAACGGCTACCACGATCTCGCCACGCCGTTCTTCAACACGGAAAAGCAGCTTGCTCGCTTGCAGACGGTGCAGGGATTCAATCCGAATCTGCAGGTGACGTTTTATCCGGGCGGTCACATGATCTATCTCGACGATACCGCGCGCCCGAGGATGAAATCCGACCTGCGTGATTTCTATGCCGGACGGCCCGCGCCTGGTGCGCTGGCGCTGTGGATGCTGCCGCCACCATGGAGCGACGAGAGCCCGGCGGGCACCCCGACGCTGGCGGCGCAGTCCGCGACACAGTAACTGGCGATTGCAAGTTTCTTCGGCTACCCTTTTTTAAAGCGAGCGGATCATGTCACCAATCGATATGCTGCGGCGACTTTCTTTCTTGATGGTATTGAGCATGCTGGCCGGTGGTGCCCATGCGGCCACGCTTCAATCGGTTGCGCCTGTTCAGCTGCCGCATCGCGGCGGCGGGGTCGATGGCCCGTACTTCCCGCAAACGCGGGCGACGGCGGCGATGCCGACGACGGGCAACGACCTTGCCCAAGCGGCGCAGCAGCGGCTCGAGGCTCGCCTCGGCGCTAACACGGTGCTCAGCAACGGCGCCGCGATCACGAAGACGCAAGCCCAGGCGAACGGGCTTGGCTACATCGTCAAGCACTTCGATCAAATCGATACGGCGCACAGCGGCCGGGTCACGATGAGCGACGTCAGGCAGTACCTGCAGCAGCGTCAGCGGCAATAAAAGCGCGTCGTTGCCGATCAAGGCGAGCGTCATGCTGCCCGCACGCGGCTCCCGCGCGCGGGCAGCTTTTCTTCGCGCTGACGGACAAAACGGGGAACCATGAGAAAATGAGTGGCGCGCAAGCGCCGCCCGGCCGGTAGCCGGCATCGATAACGACGCTCACCACATGGGGACTGAAATGCGTCTTTTGCTCGCTTTGGTATTGCCGTGGTTCCAGTTTTTCACGATCGGTCGTCCGTTCGCCGGGATCATCTGTCTCCTGCTCCAGCTCACGATTATCGGTTGGGTGCCCGCCGCCATCTGGTCTGTTTACGCGTTGAGCCAGTACAAGACGGACAAGAAGATCGAGCGCGCGTTGGGAAGCCGCGGCTGACACGCGCTGAGTGATCGAGTTGCCGTTCGGACGCAATATCGAAGCCATGGAGAAACCGTGTCGACATCTATGCCTCCAAGCCGTGCCGCGGCAAAGATTGCGATTGCAGTGAGTCTCTGGGGAGGGGCCGTCCTCGCCTTGTGCGCGAGCCTCGCCACCACATACGCGTACGCTGAAGGTTCATTGGACTGCCGAAAACTGAACGAGGCAGCGAGCGGCCCGGACGACAATTTTCGGCCGCCGGCTTCCGCGACGGTGACGGGATCGGGACGCGCCTATTTCTATTCGGCTCCTGCCTCCCAGTGCCTGACCAAACGTACGTTTATCGTTCCCGGCGACGTTGTGACGGTCTATAAGCCATACAAGACCTGGTACCAGGTCTTGTACGTGAACAAGAAAACGGGTGACGATTTCGAAGGGTGGGTCGAGGAAGGCCGTCTACACTTGGACGGCCAATTGGGCGGCGGCGATCAATAGCCGGATGCGCGCGACGGTCACGACAACAAAAGTGTAGCTTCATCGCGGAACAGCCCTCCGATCACGCGATCCGCGCCACGAACTCCCGACCGATATTGTCGATCCGTGCGCATCCGATCAATGCGAGATCGACGTCGATCTCACGCCGCAGCAATCGCAGCGCATGTCGCACACCGGCCTCGCCGCCCACCGCGAGCCCATACATGGCCGGCCGGCCCACGAGGACAAACCGTGCGCCCAGCGCGAGCGCTTTCAGCACGTCCGTGCCGCGGCGTACCCCACCATCGAGAATGACGGCCATGTCGCCCGCGACCGCGGCGATCTCGGGCAGCGCATCGAGTGTGGCGAGCGCACCGTCGAGTTGCCGGCCGCCGTGGTTCGACACGATCACGCCATCGGCGCCGGCCTCTTTCGCGCGCTGCGCATCGCCCGGATGAAGGATGCCTTTGATCAGCAGCTTGCCCGTCCACTGCGTTCTTATCCAGTCGATATCGCGCCAGTTGAGCGCTGCGCGTCCGCTGCGGTGATCGCCGGTGGCGCCGGTGATGATCGGGCCGCCGCGCGCCGCCGTGAAATTCTCGAAGTGCGGGATGCCTCGCGTCGCCAACGTCCTCGCGAAAGTCGACCACATCCAGCGCGGTCTGGCGAGCCCGCCGAGCACGAGCCGAGGGCTCAGCCGCAGCGGCACGCTGAAGCCGTTGCGCAACTCGTTTTCTCGTTGCGAAGCGAGCGGGACGTCGACCGTGACCACGAGCACGGTGAAGCCCGCGGCTTCGACGCGCGCGAGCAGGGCGGCGATCGTCGCGCGATCGGCGCTCAAATAAGCCTGGTACCAACTGCCGGGTGCGGCGGCCGAGATCGCTTCGAGTGGCACGGTCGACGCGGCGCTCAGCACGAACGGCACGCGCTCGCTCTGCGCGACGCGGGCAAGTTGCAGATCGCCGTCGTGTGCGCATAATCCGGCAAGCCCCATCGGCGCAATGCCGATCGGCGATGCGTAGCGCGTGCCGAGCAATTCGATTTCCTGCGAGCGCTCGGCGACGCCGGTCAACATTCGTGGCACGAGCGCCCAGCGAGAGAAGGCGGCGCGGTTACCGGTGAGCGCGCATTGATCCTCCGCCGCGCCGTTCACGTAACCATAGATACTGGCCGGTAAGCTCCTGCGCGCGCTTCGCTCGAGGTCCGCGATGGACAAATGACGCGCGAGCTTCATCGAGCGTTCGCCTCCTCGTTGGCCTCGATGACGAGGTTCGGCGTCAGGACGTTCGGCTCGGTGCGCAGAACCAGCACCGCGGCGGTCTGCGCGTCGCGTGCGCGCTGAAAAGCGGCCGGGAAATCCGCCGTGCGCTCGACTTGTTCGGCGTAGGCGCCATACGCGCGCGCGAGCCCGACGAAATCGGGACTTTTGAGCTCAGTGCCGATGACACGCCCCGGGTAGTGCCGGTGCTGGTGCATGCGGATGCTGCCGTACATGCCGTTGTCGACGACGATCACGATGACGCGCGCGCCGTATTGCACCGCCGTCGCGAGTTCTTGACCCGTCATCAGGAAGCAGCCGTCGCCGGCAAAGCACACTGCCGGCCGCGTCGGTTCGTGCAACGCTGCCGCGATCGCAGCCGGCAATCCGTAGCCCATCGCGCCGCTCGTCGGTGCAAGCTGCGTGCGCCAGCCGCGATAGCGAAAGAACCGTTGCACCCACAGCGTATAGTTGCCGGCGCCATTGCTGACGATCGCGTTGTCAGGCAGGACCTCGTCGACGTGAGCCACGATCGCCGCCAGATCGATTGCGCTCTCGCTCTTCGGTGGTGCTCGCCGGGCTTCATAGTCGGCGTGCGCGGCGCGAGTCCATTCGCTCCAAGCCGCGCGGGCGGGCGCGGGCAATCGCGAGAGCGCCTGCGCGAACTCGGCCATGCCGGCATTGATCGCGAGGTGCGGGCGATAGACGCGCCCGAGCTCACCGGCGTCGCGATGGACATGTACGAGCCGTGCCGCGGGCACTGGAACCGAAAAAAGCTCGTAGCCGCGCGTGCTCGTTTCGCCGAGGCGCGGTCCGATCGCAAGAACGAGATCGGCTGCGCGCAGTCGTTCGGCGAGGGCAGGATCCATTCCGAGTCCGGCTTCGCCCGCATAATGGGGGTCGCGATTGTCGAACAGGTCCTGCCGCCGGAACGCGCAAACAACCGGCAAATCGAAGCGCGCGACGAACGCCTGCAAGTCGGCGCACGCGGCACGAGTCCATGCGCCGCCGCCGAGCAGGACGACCGGTCGATGCGCTTCGTCGAGCAGCGTTCGCAGCTCGGCGATTTGTTCGCCGGCAGGCTGCATGGCGATCGACTGAGCGGACAGCAACGGCGGAACGTTCTCAGCGGCAACGAGCTCGGCGAGCATGTCCTCGGGCAGCGCGATCACGACCGGCCCGGGTCGTCCCGAGGTCGCCACATGGAATGCGCGGCTCACGATCTCGGGAATCCGCGCGGCAGACTCGATCTGCGTGACCCACTTGGCGACGTGGCCGTACATCTGTCGGTAGTCGATTTCCTGCCATGCTTCTCGCTCGAGCGCATCGCGCGACACTTGGCCGACGAAAACGATCATCGGCGTCGAATCCTGGCGTGCCGTGTGCACGCCGATGCAGGCATTCGATGCGCCGGGGCCGCGTGTGACGAAACAGACGCCAGGGCGATTCGTGAGCTTGCCGTGTGCTTCCGCCATATTCGCCGCACCGCTCTCGTGCCGGCAGACGACCAGGCGAATTTCATCGCGCACATCGTAAAGCGCATCGAGCACCGCGAGAAAACTCTCGCCCGGTACCGTGAAGATGGTATCGGTTCGTTGTGCGCGCAACGATTCAACGAGCAGGCGCGCACCTGAAAGAGAACCCGTTTCGCTTGTCATTATTGGTCTTCCACTTGCCTTGCGATTTCGAGGTTGCCGCGCGTTTCGGGCACGATACAGGCGCCGAGCAGAAACAGCGCTGAAATGCCGAAGAGGAACCATGATAGCGTCGCCGGCAACTGCTGCACGTCGCGTGCGAACAGCGAAACGACGGTGGGCATCATGCCGCCGATCGCGAAGCCGATGTTCCAGGAGAGACCGGTGCCGCTCGCGCGAATGGCTGTCGGGAAGCGCTCGTTCAGGAAGATCAAGAGCGGAGCGTAGGTCGCACCGCCGAGAATCGCGAGTACCAGAGAGTAAGCGGCGAGCACGGGTACGCTCGCGGTTTGGGTCATCAGAAGATAGAGCACGGGCAAGAGCAGAAGGCGCAGCACCCCCGAGCCGATAAAGACGGTTTTGCGGCCCACCCGCTCGGACAGCGCTCCGATCGCGACCGCGGCGACCATCGAAAGCAGCCCCGTCGTCATCAAGATCGTCGACGCGGTGCTGTTCGGCAGATGCTTGACGACTTTGAAGAAGGTCGGCATGTAGCCGGAGCTCAGGTAGTAGCCCGCGCCGCTCGTGCCGGTGAGGATCAAGTTCACGAGCATCACGCGGCGATGCGGCGGAGAAAACAAGACGCTCAGCGGCGACTTTTGCATCGAGCCTTCCGCGCGTCGAGCGGCACGCCGCGCCTGTTGCGCTTTCCAGAACGGAGACTCTTCGAGTTTCGTGAACAGCAGGGTGCCGATCAGCGAGGTCAGTAGCCCGGCGAAGAACATGGTGCGCCAGCCCCAAACCTCGAACTGCGGGCCGGGAAAGAGTTCCGAGGCGACATAGAACACGAACGATGCGATGAGCCCGCCGATACCCGCGCCGCCGCCGCCGATCAAGCCCGACACGGCGCCGCGCCAGTGCTGCGGCACCGACTCGGTGCCGATCGTGTGCGAGGAGGCGACCACGCCGCCGACGAAGATACCTTGCACCAGTCGCAGCAGCACGAAAATGATGGGTGCGAGGATCCCGACTTGATGGACCGTCGGCAACGTCCCGAACAATGCAGTGCTGATGCCGACG
>JBCNPL010000169.1:0-5547 GCA_039593375.1 Paraburkholderia sp.
GGTAGCCGGCGGGAAGATCGCCCCGGAGCTCAAAGGCATCCAGGGCGACCCGGTCGCCCAGCAGCCGGACCTGGAAATGGAACTGGTGGGATTCCCCACCGCAGTCGATCATGCCGATGGGGTCAAGCCGGACATTCTCGAAATCGGTGAAGCCGATTGACTCTGCGATCCGGGCGTTAAAGCACAGAGTGCAAAGCAACTGGTAGCTGCCGTCACCGGAGCCGCAGTGGATGGTGTCCCACGGCGGCGTCAGGTTGCCGCATTGTTCACATCGCGCGTGTGCCATGTCATGTCAGCTGTGATGGTTGTCCCTGCGATCGCAGGGCGAATGGAATGCGGCTGCCGGCTTCGGCACGGCTCGTCGTACGTCGGCAGCGACAGTCAACATTAGCTCGCACCAACGTGCGTGGAAGTGGCAAAGCGAGCTTCGCTATTGTGACGGAGGTTGCCCGCGTTGGGCTCGTCTTTCGATCCTACAGTGTGGGCATGGCGTCGATCGCCCTCGGCATGCAGATAGAGGCCCGTCGTCTCGATCGAGGCGTGCCGTAGGTTCTTCTGGATGAAGCGGATGTAGGGGCCGCTGATTAGTATCGCATCCAACAACCATCCGAACTATTTCGATCCGAACGTCGTGATCGGCGGCTTCATGTCGCATTTCGTCTTCACCGTACCGCTCGCGCTGGTCGTCAAACGCATGCTGGCGAGGCGTTGAATCGGTTCGGGGAAAGGAGCGTTAGGTCACAAAGCACGACGATCGACGGTAGTCCGAAGTCTGACGGCAGAGTGTGCATAGCCGTGCGAGACTATCATCGTGATCGAATCGGCTCATCGAGTGAAAGGGGAGCGCTATGGACGAGCTGGACCTGCGCACCATTTACGGGAATTACATCGATTGTCTGAACAAGCGGGACTGGGCGTCGCTCGGCCAGTTCGTCGACGATGACGTCGCTCACAACGGTCGGCCGCTCGGTTTGTCAGGCTATCGCGAGATGCTGGAGCGGGACGTCCATGACATACCGGATCTGCGCTTCGACATCGAACTGCTCGTGATCGAGGCGCCTGTTGTCGCGAGCCGTCTGCGGTTCGATTGCTCGCCCAGGCACACTTTCCTCGGATTGAACATCGGCGGCAAGCGGATCGCCTTCACGGAGAACGTCTTCTACGAGTTTCGCGGCGGGAAGATCGCGAACGTGTGGTCGGTAATTGACAAGCGCGCAATCGAAGCGCAATTGTAGGCGCGGGCAGCCTGCCACAAATCCTTAACGATCGCCGTGAACAATGGCGTCGTTTCGGGTTCCCCGGACTGCAATCCGCGTTGCACACGTGTGCAACGTCATGCCTATCGTGAGAGAGACCATGACCCTGTTGAAGAGCCTGCGCGCGCTGTGCGCCGCCCTCGCGCTTTCCGCCGCCGCGTCGCATGCCGTCGCCGCGGACCTCGTCATCGCCGGGCGCGACGACATCTACGGCAAGGGCATCGCCGAAGCCGTCGCCGGTTTCGTGAAACTCCATCCAGGCACCGAGATCGAGCTGCTCAAACTGCCGAACGCGAATCTCTACCAGAAACTCAAGCTGTCGATGCGCGAGGGCACCGGCGCATACGATCTGATCATGATGGACGACATCTGGTCGCCCGAATTCATCAGCAACGGCTGGCTGAAGCCGCTACCGGCGTCGCTCGCGGACGCGGATCTGATCCCGTCCACGGTCGCGCTCGGACGCAACGCATCGGGCGAGCTGTTCGCGCTGCCGATCGTCGGCAACGTCGAGATGTTCGCGTACCGCAAGGATTTGCTCGCGAAATACAATCTGCAGCCGCCGCGCAGCTGGGACGACGTCGTCAAGATCGCGAGAACCGTCGGCGGTGCGGACAAGGGCGTGTCCGGCGTCGTGTTCCGCGGCACGAAGGGCAACCCGGTCGTCACGGGATTCTTGCCGATACTCTGGGCATACGGCGGCGACGTGCTCGACCGCGCGGGTAACGTGACGATCGATTCGCCCGCGGCGCGGGCGGCGCTCAAGACGTTCCTCTTGCTCAAGGCGTCCGCGCCGCAAGACGTCGATGTGTACGGCGCGGCCGAGGTGCGCGACGCGTTGCAGCGCGGCGTCGCCGCGCAAGCGATCGAAGTGTGGCCGGCGTGGATTCCCGCGCTCGACGATCCCAAGCAGTCGCGCGTGGCCGGCGAGATCGCGCTGCAAGCGCCACCGGGGCAGACCGCCGGCCCGGCGCCGATGCTCGGCATCTGGCAAATGGCGATTCCGAAGGACGCACCGCACGCGAAGCTCGCGCAAGACTTCCTCGCGTATTTGACCACGCGCGAGACGCAGACGCGTCTGGCCGCGCTCGGCATTCCGCCGACGCGCAAGAGTGTCTTCGAGGATCCGGCGCTCGTGCGCCAGTATCGCTGGTATCCGGATCAGTTGAAGGCGCTCGAAGCGGGCCGCGCACGGCCGCGCGTGAAGGACTGGCAACAGATCGAGAGCATCCTCGGCGATCAGTTGCAGCTTACGTTGACCGGACAGGCGGCACCCGACGACGCGCTGCGTCAGGCGCAGCAAAAGATCGCGCAGGCGATGGCCGCGGCGGGCAAGTGATGAGCCGCGCACGCTTGAGGGGACGCCGCGCATGAAGGCGTTCAGCCGCGGCCTGCCGTTCGTCGCGCTGCTCGGGCCGTCGCTCGTCCTGCTCGCCGTGCTCGCGCTCTATCCGATCGCGCAGGTCCTGATCGACTCATTGTGCCGCGTCGACTACGCGGCGGGCCGGCGCGCGTTCGTCGGCCTTTCGAACTACCGTGCAGTGCTCGCCGACGACGCGTTCACGATCGGCTTCGCCAACACGCTGCGCTTCAGCATCGTGGCATCGATCGCCGAGGTTGCGCTCGGCTCCGGCCTCGCGCTGCTGTTCGTGCGCGCGTTCCCGGGGCGCAAGCTCGCGCTGCCGCTCGCCATCCTGCCGATGATGCTGTCGACGCTCGTTTGCTCGGCGATCTGGCGCAACTGGCTCAACTTTCACGGGTTCCTGAACGCGCTTCTCGCGATGGCTGGTCTTGCCGGCGTGCAGTGGCTCTCGGATCCGCATCTGGCACTGTGGTCGCTGATGCTGGTCGACATCTGGCAATGGACGCCGATGGCATTCCTGATCGTGCTTGCCGGGTTGCAGTCGATTCCGGAGGAGCTTCACGAAGCAGCGCGGACTGACGGCGCAAGCGAATGGCAGTGCCTGCGCGATATCACGCTGCCGCTCGCCGCGCCGCAGATCGGGCTCGCGCTGCTGCTGCGCTCGATCGATACGTTCAAGCTTTTCGACAAGGTCTATGCGTTGACGGGCGGCGGCCCCGGCAACGCGA
Organism: Paraburkholderia sp.; assembly: GCA_039593375.1. Lineage (GTDB taxonomy): Bacteria > Pseudomonadota > Gammaproteobacteria > Burkholderiales > Burkholderiaceae > Trinickia. The sequence goes on from JBCNPL010000169.1 coordinate 3,348, forward strand.
CGCAGACGCTGTCGACCTACATCTATGACACGGGGTTCCGCTTCTTCAACGTCGGGCCGGCGAGCGCCGCGTCCGTGCTGATGCTTGCGGCGTGCGCGATGCTGGTCTCGGGGTATGTATGGCAAACAGTCCGAAAGCGGCGCAACTGACGCGCACCGGCGTGGCGGCGCGGCGTCACGCGCGGGCCGGCCGCGCCGTGCTCGGGCGGACGACGACGTGGTTGCTGCGCATCGCGGCGCTGGGCTTGCTGTTGCTGCCTTGCGCGTGGATGGCGGGCGCCGCGTTCATGCCGACGCTGGAGCGTCTCGACCATCCGCTGAGGTTGTGGCCGGCCGCGCCGACGCTCGAGCATTTCGCCGCGGTGTGGGCGAGCGGTATCGGCGCGCAGGTACTCAACTCGCTGCTGGTCGGCGCCGGAACGACGCTGCTCGCGCTGTCGCTCGCGTTTCCGGCCGCCTACGCGCTCGTGCGGCTGCGCTTTCCCTCGCGTCTGGACGTGCTCTTTCTCATGTTCGTGCTTGCATTGAAGCTAATGCCGCCGATCACGATCGCGGTGCCGCTGTTCACGCTCGCGAAGCGTCTGCATCTGCTCGATTCGTTGGCCGGACTGATGCTCGGGTATCAGATCTACGTATTGCCGATGGCGATCTGGATGCTGCTCGCGTTCGTGCGCGACGTACCCGTCGAATACGAGGAAGCCGCCTGCATCGACGGCGCCGGGCTGGCACGGCGACTCGTGCAGATCGTCTTGCCGCTGTGCGGGCCCGGTTTAATCGCGACCGCCGTGTTCGTGTTCATCGCCGCATGGAACGAGTTCCTGCTGGCGCTTTTGTTCGTGTCCACGCCGAGCCGCTTCACACTGCCGCTTGCGATCGCGGGCTACGTGACGGAGAACGGCATCGACTGGGGCGATCTGATGAGCGCGGGCTTGATCGCGTCGCTGCCGACGCTGGCGGTGGCCGGATACGTGCAGCGCTATCTGCTGCGCGGCTTCGCGGGCGGGCTGAAATGACGCTCGCGAGCACGGCGCAGGATCCTCAGCCGCTACTTTGACGCAGCACGCTCTCGACCGGCACGACGCGCGTGCGCGATGCGCCGGCGGGTATCCGCATCCGTTCCGTCAGCATCTCGATCGCGGCCTTCGCGAGAACCTGGGTATCCTGCCTGATTGTCGTCAATCGGTAGGCGTCGTAGGCGGCGGCCGGAATGTCGTCGAAACCGACTACATGCAGCTCGTCCGGGACGCGCAGCGCGAATTGCTCGCGTGCGACATCGATCACGCCGAGCGCGAGCAGATCGGACGAGCAGAAAACGCCGTCTGGGCGGGCTTTGCCGGCGAGCATTTCGCGGGCGGCCTCGACGCCGCATTCGTAGGTGTCCGCGCGTGTTTCGTGAACGCGCAGTGTCGCTGTCGCGCCGATCGCTTCGGCGAACGCATTGCCGCGCGACTTCGCGCTGTAGCTCGTCTTACAGGGGCCGACGAACACGAGTCGGCCGGCGCCTGCCTGCGTCAGCGTCCGGGCGGCGAACGCCGCGCCCGCGGCGTTGTCGCTGATGACGACGTCCGCGCCCGGCAGGGCCGGTGCCCGATTGATCATCACGACGGGAACGCGGTGGTCGAGGTATCGGCGCGCGACGGACAGAGGCGGCGACGCCGAGGTCATCACGAGCCCGGCGATTCGGTAGCTGAGCAGCAGCTCGAGCGATTGCCGAACCTGGCGCGGATCCTCGGCGTTCGTTACGAGCGGTGTGAGCGCGTGCCGCCCGAGCGCGGCCATCAGATCCGACAGGAGCCGCGCGCGAAACGGATTCTCGAAGCCGGCGGTGACGACGCCGACCATGCTGCTGCGCTGCATGATCATGTCGCGCGCGATCCGGTTGACTTGATAGCCGAGCGCGCGTGCTGCTTGCATGACGCGTTCGCGCGTCTCGGGCGCGATGCTGGCCGTCGACGAGAACGCGCGCGATACCGCGGAGCGCGAGACGCCTGCCCGTTCGGCGACGTCCGATGCGGTTACCCAATTCTTTTTCTGTGCCTCAGTCATCGACTCATGATCCATCAATCAAACGATGCGGACGCGCCGCTCGCCGACTGGATGTCGGCGCTCGACGACGCGCGGCCGCTGCATACCCTCACCGTACCGGGCAGTCATGACGCTTGTGCGTATACCGTCGACGATCCGTTGGCCCGAACGCAGCG
>JBCNPL010000017.1:0-23246 GCA_039593375.1 Paraburkholderia sp.
CGCGGTTCCTGATCAACTATGAGATGACCTCGAAAATGCTTGCCTTCCAGGCCGGGCTGCTGGATCGACGGGGCGCCATATGCCAACGCATGTACCAACACAATGGAGCGGATGGTCGCGGAAAACCGCGGAGCACTATGGCAAACAAAAGCCCCGCCAGACGGTCATCTGCGGGGCTTTGAGGAGAAGTTCGGGGAAGCGAGGAGAGGGTGTTGGTGGAGCCGGCGGGAATCGAACCCGCGTCCGCAAATAGTCCACAGCCAGTTCTACATACTTAGTTCAGTCATTTGATTTGACCGCACCGACGCGGACGAACACGCTTCGATACGGCGAGTCGCTAGATTTTCGGCCTGGATGTCGCGACACCACCCGGGATTAGCTGACGTAGATGACCTCGCTGGTCTTGCGACCCTAGCCCGTCAGCGAGCCAGTGCGAGGTTGGCGGGGTTTAAGCCGCCAATGCGTACGTGTTGTCGTTCGCAGTTACTTAAGTTCCCATTGATTAACGAGGTGACGGGTCCTCGGTATGCCCTGCACTGCTTCGTTACCCACGTCGAAACCAGGTCGGCCCCGGTCGAAAGAAGAATTATCCCACAGAACGCAACATGGTGCGCCTTCCAGTGAATTCAAGAGGCTCGCGGTATCTTCGGTCGCGAGAGCACGCGTGTGGCGAACGGGCGCTTCAAGCGCGACAGTTCAGTGCGCCGAGGAGCCGCCGCAACTGAACCGGCGAGTCGACGACATGCTGCGCATGCCACAGCGCCGGCGGCAGGTCGGTGCCGCAATAGCCGTAGGCGGCCGCAACCGTCACCATGCCGGCCGCGAACCCCGCTTGCACGTCGCGGAGGTCGTCACCCACGTAGACGACGTTCTCTGGCCGAATCGCCAGCGCCTCGGCCGCATGAAGGAGCGGCGCGGGATGAGGCTTCGCATGCGGCGTCGTGTCGCCAGCAACGACGCAGTGCGCCCGGTTCGCAAGCCCGAGCTGTTCGACGAGCGGCATCGTGAGCCGACCGACCTTGTTGGTCACGATGCCCCAGCGGATCTCACGCGCGTCGAGCTCGTCGAGCAATTCTCCGATCCCCGGAAAGAGCGCCGTCTCGATGCAGAGATCGGTCTCGTAGTTGGCGAGAAATTCCTCGCGCATCGCCGCGAAATCGCGATGCTCGGGCCCGACTCCAAATGCCCCGCCGATCAGGCCGCGCGCGCCCGCGGAGGCAAGCGGCCGCAACTGCTCGAGCGGCACCGTCTCGAGCCCGCGATCCGCGCGCATCTTGTTCGCCGCGGCCGCGAGGTCGGGCGCCGTGTCGGCTAGCGTGCCGTCCAGGTCGAAGAGAACGGCTCGGCACAGATCGATCGAGCCGACGCCGAGGCGCGGGTCGGATTGGGGAATCGATTGACTCATGGAGAAAAAAGTCGTTGGGAAGCTGGAAGGCGAGGGCGTGTGAGCCGGCCCGCGATCGCGGGTTGGGCTCAACCGCCGCGGCGACAGGCAAACATATAGTTGACGCTCGTATCGTCCGAGAGCCCGAAGCGCTTGCCGAGCGGCCGGTAGGTGATGCCCTTGAGATCGGCCGCGGTCAGCCCCGCGGCGCGCGCGAAGCCCGCCAGTTCGGACGGGCGAATGAAGCGCGCATAGTCGTGCGTGCCCTTCGGCAGCATCTGGGCGATGTATTCGGCCCCGATGACGGCGAAGAGGTACGACTTGACGTTCCGGTTCAACGTCGAGAAGAAGACCCACCCTCCGGGCTTCACGAGCGTGGCAACAGCTTTGACGATCGCTGCCGGATCGGGCACATGCTCGAGCATCTCCATACAGGTGACGACGTCATAGCTCGCCGGCTCGCGTGCCGCGAGCGCCTCGGCCGAAATCTCCTCGTATTCGACGGAGACGCCGCTCTCGAGACTGTGGAGATCGGCGACGCCGAGCGCTTCCGAAGAAAGATCGATCCCTTTTACTTGCGCACCGAGCCCGGCCATCGATTCGGACAGGATCCCGCCGCCGCACCCGACGTCGAGCACGCGCTTGGCCGGGAGATGGGCGTGGGCGTCGATCCAGCCGAGCCGAACGGGGTTGAGCTCGTGCAGAGGCTTGAACTCGGCATTCGGATCCCACCAGCGATGAGCAAGATCGCTGAATTTCTGTAGCTCATGGGGATCGGCGTTCGTCATAGGTTCGAAGAAAGTCAAAGCCTGCGGTCAGTCCCGAGTATATCGAGGCTCGTGCGCCGACAAAAGCAAACCGGCGCCAACTGACGGCGCAACGGCGCCCGCGCACGGGAATCGTCGGGAGAAAGCCGGCGCGGCGAGGGCCGCCGGCAGAAAAAAACCCCGCCGAAGCGGGGTTTTGCGGCAAGGGCGCTCGTAAGAGCGCCGCTGCTTCTATTACTGTTGCACTTGCTTCGTGCCGACGACTTCGACTTCCACGCGGCGGTTCGGCTGCAAGCAGGCCTTGAGCGCTGCGGTAACCTTCTTGCCCGCGCATTCCTTGACCGGGTTGCGCTTGCCCTTGCCTTCCGTGTAGATCTTGTTCGCCGGGATACCCTTGCTGACCAGGTACGCCTTCACAGCTTGCGCACGACGCAGCGACAGACGGTCGTTGTACTTGTCCGAACCGATGCGGTCGGTGTAACCCGTGGCGACGACCACTTCGAGGTTCGTGTTTTGCAGCTGGTTCGCCAGATCGTCGAGCTTCGCCTTGCCTTCGGGCTTCAGGACAGCCTTGTCGAAGTCGAACAGCGTGTCAGCCGAGAACGTGACCTTTTGGCTCGTGATGGCCGGCGGCGCGGGCGGCGGAGCGACCGGCGGCGTCGGGGCTTGCGCGACGAGAGCGCCGTCGCACTTGGCGTTCGCCGTTGCCGGCGTCCAGAAAGCATCGCGCCAGCAAAGCTCGTTCGTGCCGTTCATCCACACGTATTCGCCGGTGCCGTTGACCCAGTTATCATTCGTGGCTTGTCGCGACGCCGGCACGGACTGTGCCGAAGCGGATGCAGCCATGACTGCGGTAGCTGCAATGAACGCGAGCTTTGAAAGTTTATTCATATTTCTCCTCTCGAAATTGAGATTACCGCAGGTTTACTGCGAGCTTTGATGACAAAGACTAGTCATACATTGCTCGAAGTATAACATCGGTGCAGCGCGAAAACGGGCGGCCATGCAGACACTTCGAGCAGCGTCTAGCCGAGTGCGTTGGCATTTTGCCATATCGTTCCCTTCTTACGAAAAAAAAGTTCCCCGACCTCGGGCCGCTCCATTCGAATGTGGTGCTTGAGCAACAGCGAAGCGGGACGGGCGTTTGCGGCCGGTATGCCGGGGCACGATGCGTGCCAGTAAGGAAGCAAATTCGACTCATGACGCGCGCACGCAGTGAGTCAAATCTTCCGGGTGCCCTGAATCGCTGGGCCGCGCTTCGGACCCGCGAAACGCCTCGATAGCGGCTTCGCGCGTTTCCCCAATGGGGGATACGCGGTAGCGGCGGGCGGCCCTGTGCGGCGTGCTAGAATCGCGTGATGCCCGGCGCTCGCACGGGCCGTGCGGGAACGAAAGCGGACAGGGTAGACCAACGGCGATCGAGGCAAAGGTCGGGCGATCGAGCCGGCCGTCGTCGAAACGCCTGTCCGGGCTCGTCCTCGCCTGAACAAGACACGGATAATGGATCAATTCGCCAAAGAGACTCTGCCCATCTCCCTCGAGGAGGAAATGCGCCGCTCGTACATCGAGTACGCGATGAGCGTCATCGTGGGGCGCGCGCTTCCCGACGTCCGAGACGGCCTGAAGCCCGTGCACCGGCGCGTTCTCTACGCGATGCACGAGCTCAACAACGACTGGAATCGCGCCTACAAGAAATCGGCGCGTATCGTCGGCGACGTCATCGGTAAATACCATCCGCACGGCGATCAGGCGGTCTACGACACGATCGTCCGGATGGCGCAGCACTTCTCGTTGCGCTATATGCTCGTCGATGGGCAGGGCAATTTCGGTTCGGTAGACGGCGACAACGCCGCTGCCATGCGCTACACCGAAATCCGCATGGCGAAGATCGGCCACGAGCTGCTTGCCGATATCGACAAGGAAACGGTCGACTTCGGGCCGAACTACGACGGCAGCGAGAACGAGCCGCTGATTCTGCCCGCGCGCATTCCGAATCTGCTGATCAACGGCTCGTCGGGCATCGCCGTCGGGATGGCGACGAACATTCCGCCGCACAATCTCGGTGAAGTCGTCGACGCCTGCCAGCATCTTCTGAAGAATCCGGGCTCGGGCATCGACGAGCTGCTCGAGATCATCCCGGCGCCCGATTTCCCGACGGGCGGCATCATCTACGGCCTCGCCGGCGTGCGCGAAGGGTATCGCACGGGCCGCGGGCGCGTGGTGATGCGCGCGAAAACGCACTTCGAGGAGATCGACCGCGGCCAGCGCATGTCGATCATCGTCGACGAGCTTCCGTACCAGGTCAACAAGCGGTCGCTGCTCGAGCGCATTGCCGAGCTCGTCAACGAGAAGAAGCTCGAGGGTATTTCCGACATTCGCGACGAGTCCGACAAGAGCGGCATGCGCGTCGTGATCGAGCTGAAACGCGGCGAGGTGCCGGAGGTCGTCCTCAACAATCTGTACAAGGCGACGCAGCTGCAGGATACGTTCGGCATCAATCTCGTCGCGCTCGTCGACAATCAGCCGAAGCTCCTCAATCTGAAGGAGATGCTTGACGCATTCCTGTCGCATCGGCGCGAAGTGCTCACGCGGCGCACGGTCTACGAGCTGCGCAAGGCGCGCGAGCGCGGCCACGTGCTCGAGGGCCTTGCGGTGGCGCTCGCCAATATCGACGAGTTCATCGCCATCATCAAGGCGGCGCCGACGCCGCCGATCGCGAAGCAGGAGCTGATGGCGCGCGCCTGGGATTCGTCGCTCGTGCGCGAGATGCTCACGCGCGCCGAGGCCGAGAACGCGGCGGCGGGCGGGCGCGAAGCGTACCGTCCCGAGGGGCTCAACCCGGCGTTCGGCATGCAGGGCGACGGCCTGTACAAGCTTTCCGATACGCAGGCGCAGGAAATTCTGCAGATGCGCCTGCAGCGCCTCACGGGCCTCGAGCAGGACAAAATCATCGGCGAGTACCGCGAAGTGATGGCGCAAATCGCCGATCTGCTCGACATTCTCGCGCGCCCGGAGCGGATCACCACGATCATCGGCGACGAGCTCGCCGCGGTGAAGGCGGAGTTCGGCGACGCGCGCCGCTCGACGATCGAGCTCAATGCGACCGAGCTCAATACCGAGGATCTGATCACGCCGCAGGACATGGTCGTCACGATGTCGCACGCGGGCTACGTGAAGTCGCAGCCGCTTTCCGAATATCGCGCGCAAAAGCGTGGCGGACGCGGCAAGCAGGCCACGCAGATGAAGGAAGACGACTGGATCGACACGCTTTTCATCGCGAACACGCACGACCACATTCTTTGCTTCTCGAACCGCGGGCGCGTCTACTGGGTGAAGGTCTACGAGGTGCCGCAAGGCTCGCGCAACTCGCGCGGGCGGCCGATCGTCAATATGTTCCCGCTGCAAGAAGGCGAGAAGATCAATGTCGTCTTGCCGGTCAGGGAATTTTCGGCCGACAGGTTCGTTTTCATGGCGACGGCGCTCGGCACGGTCAAGAAGACGCCGCTGGAGGCTTTCAGCAGACCATTGCGCAAAGGTATCATTGCGGTCGGACTCGACGAGGGCGATTATCTGATCGGCGCGGCGATCACGGACGGCCAGCACGATGTGATGCTGTTCTCCGATGCGGGCAAGGCCGTGCGGTTCGACGAGAACGACGTCCGGCCGATGGGCCGTGAGGCGCGCGGCGTGCGCGGCATGCAGCTCGAGGACGGGCAGCAGGTGATCGCGATGCTCGTGGCAGGCAGCGAGACGCAATCGGTGCTGACGGCAACCGAGAACGGCTACGGCAAGCGCACTCCGATCACCGAGTACACGCGGCACGGCCGCGGCACGAAAGGGATGATCGCGATCCAGACGTCGGAGCGCAACGGCAAGGTCGTCGCGGCGACGCTCGTCGATGCCGAAGACGAAATCATGCTGATCACGACGACGGGCGTGCTGATTCGCACGCGCGTTTCGGAGATCCGGGAGATGGGCCGCGCGACGCAGGGTGTTACACTCATCAGCCTCGACGAAGGCACGAAACTCTCCGGCCTTCAGAACATCGCTGAAGCCGACGCGGATGGCGAAGGCGCCGAGGATGGCAACGGCGCCGGGGGCGGCAACGGCGAGGGCAGCGAAGCCTGATCGGCATGGATACGGACGCTTCGCCCGGCGGTGTTGGAAGCCGCGGGCGGACAGCACTCGGCCATGACGCGCGAATGGCGGGGGGAGGGGCCGCGCAGCATAAGCTGCGAGCCGCGCGCGCGAGCAAATGACTTATTTTTTGAGGGAGTGAAGATGCAACGACGTTTCAAGCAATGGATGCTGCTGGCCGCCTTCGTGCCGACCTTCGCGATGGCGCAAGCGCTCCAGTCGCAGCAGACGGCTTCGGCACCGGCGACCGCCGCCGATGCGAACGATCCCGCCAAGCAAGGCGCGATCAAGGACCTGCTGGCCGCCATCGACGCGCAAAAGCTCGTCAGCGCGATCGGCAACAGCGCGCAGATGCAGGCGAAGCAGCTCGTCCCGGCGATCCTCTCGGACGCACTGTCCGAGAACAAGACGATGTCGGACAAGCAAAAGCAAGCCGCCGTGCCGACGCTGCAGAAGAACGCGGTGCCGAAGCTCGTCGACTCGGCGGGCCAGGTCTTCGCGAGCGACCAGTTCCGCCAGGACGCGATGCAGGCTCAATACCAGGCCTACGCGAAGTACTACACGACGCAGGAGATCAAGGACCTGACGACGTTCTACAAGAGCCCGACCGGCCGCAAGTTCATCGAGGTGCAAGACCAGGTCGGCCGCGACGTCGTGAACGGTTTGATGCAGAAGTACATGCCGGAGTCGATCAAGGCGACGCGCGACCAGGCCGATAAGGAAGTCGCGGCGGTCAAGCCGGCGGCCAAGTAAGGCGGATGGCGGGACGCATCGTTCGCTCGGGCGGACGATGCGGCGCCCCGCGCGGGACGGGTCTCGGGCTTTCCGCTCGGAGACTCGGGCGCGGGTCATCGTGTGCGTTCCGTCGTCGTTTATACGGCACTGCGATAAAATGGTCGTTTGCGCGATATGCGCGGACGGCCATTTTTTGTTTTTCCGACTGGGTTGGCTTCTCGCGGCCGGGCCTGTCGACGCTGGCCTGCTCGCTCTCGCCGCTGCGCTTCACTATCGACCTCGGGGGTTTTTTCACGATGCGCGTCTTCAACTTCGCCGCCGGTCCGGCCGCCATGCCGGAAGAGGTGCTGCGTCAAGCGGCCGAGGAAATGCTCGACTGGCGCGGCAGCGGCATGAGCGTGATGGAGATGAGTCATCGCGGCCGCGAGTTCATGTCGATCCATGAAGAGGCGCTCGTCGATCTGCGCGAGCTGCTCGAGGTGCCCGCAAGCCATCACATCCTTTTCATGCAGGGCGGCGGGCTGGCGGAAAACGCGATCGTGCCGATGAACATGCTCGGCTCGCGCAAGACGGCCGATTTCGTCGTGACCGGTTCGTGGTCGAACAAATCGTTCAAGGAAGCGGCGAAGTACTGCACGCCGCACCTCGCCGCGAGCGGCGAGACGGCCGACGGCTTCACGCGCGCCCCACGGCGCGCCGAATGGCAACTGTCGGACGATCCGGCGTACGTGCATCTCTGCACGAACGAGACGATCCACGGTGTCGAAACGTTCGATATCCCCGATCTCGGAGATACGCCGCTCGTCGCCGACGTCTCCTCGCACGTGCTCTCGCGGCCGCTCGACGTCGCCAAGTTCGGCGTGCTTTTTGGCGGCGCGCAAAAGAATATCGGCATGGCCGGCGTGACGCTCGTCGTCGTGCGCGAGGACTTGCTCGATCGGGCGCTGGCAATCTGTCCGTCGGCGTTCGAGTGGAAGACCGTCGCCGCGAACAATTCGATGTACAACACGCCGCCCACCTACGCCATCTACATCGCCGGCCTCGTTTTCAAGTGGCTGAAGCGCCAAGGAGGCGTCAGGGCGATCGAGGCTCGCAACGTCGAGAAGTCGAAGCTTCTTTACGACACGATCGATGCGAGCGGCTTCTATATCAACAAGGTTGAACGCGCTTCGCGTTCGCGGATGAACGTGCCGTTCTTTCTCGCGGACGAGTCGCGCAACGAGGATTTCCTGGCCGGCGCGAAAGCGCGCGGGCTGATGCAGCTGAAGGGCCACAAGTCCGTCGGCGGCATGCGGGCGTCGATCTACAACGCGGTGCCGCTCGAGGGCGTCAAAGCGCTCGTCGAGTACATGAAGGAATTCGAGAAGGACCGCGCATGACGCGCGTAACCGGGCGCGCGCCGGATGCATCGCGTTTCGATCCGCCGAATGGCGACCGACGCGAGCAGTCCGGCCGCATGCCGACTTTCGACTGGCCGTTTCACGCATGGACGACGAACTCAATTCAAGATTGAAGCCGCTGCGCGACCGCATCGATGCGCTCGACGAGCAGTTGATCGCGCTGCTGAACCAGCGCGCGGCGATCGCGCTCGAGGTGGGCGAGGTCAAGAAGCACTACAACGCGCCCGTTTTTCGGCCCGAGCGCGAGCAGCAGGTCATCGCGCGGCTGCAGCAAATGAGCGGCGGGCCGCTCGGCGACGAACACATCGGCGCGATCTGGCGCGAGATCATGGCGGCGAGCCGCGCGCTCGAGCGGCCGGTCACCGCGGCATTTCTCGGCCCGGTCGGCACCTATAGCGAAGAGGCGGTGCACGAGTACTTCGGGCATTCGATCGAGGGCGTGCCGTGCCTGACGATCGACGAGGTGTTTCGCGCCGTCGAAGCGGGGAGCGCCGAGTATGGCGTGGTACCCGTCGAGAACTCGAGCGAGGGAGCCGTGCCGCGCACGCTTGATCTGCTCTTGCAGACGCAGCTCGTGATCGGCGGCGAGATCGCGCTGCCGATCCGCCACAATCTGCTCACGCAAAGCGGCGGCACTGCCGGCGTCACGCGCGTCTGCGCCCATGCGCAGGCGCTCGCTCAGTGTCAGCGCTGGCTCGCGGCGAATCTGCCGAATGTCGAGCGTCAGGCCGTGTCGAGCAACGCGGAAGGGGCGCGGATGGCGGCGGACGATCCAGGCGTGGCCGCCATTGCCGGCGAGCGCGCCGCGTCGCGCTATGGGCTGCAAGTCGCCTATTCGGCGATCCAGGACGATCCGCACAACCGTACCCGATTCGTCGTCATCGGCCGGACGCCGGCCGGCGCGAGCGGCTACGACCTCACTTCGCTGATCGTCTCGGTCAAGAACGAGCCGGGCGCCGTCTTCAAGCTCCTCGAGCCGCTCGCGCGGCACGGCGTCTCGATGACGCGCTTCGAATCGCGGCCCGCGCGCATGGGCACATGGGAGTACTACTTCTACATCGACGTCGAGGGCCATCGCGACGACGCGCCGATGGCGGCGGCGCTCGCCGAGCTCGAGAAAAAGGCGGCGTTCCTCAAGGTTCTCGGCTCGTATCCGCGCTCGCGCTGAGCGCGGCGCGCCGTCGCCATCCATTCCCTATTCAGTTGAGCATTCGTTCGCCCGGAGACATACATGACCATCCAATACGGCCCTTCCTACGTGCGCCAGATCGCCCCCTACATCGCGGGTAAGCCGATCTCCGAAGTCGCGCGTGAGTTCGGGCTCGACGAAGCGCGCATCGTGAAGCTCGCCTCGAACGAGAACCCGCTGGGCATGCCCGAGTCCGCGAAAGCGGCGATGGCAATGGCTGTCGCGGAACTGGGCCGTTATCCCGATTCGAATGCGTTCGAGCTCAAGGGGGCGCTCGCGGAGCGTTATGAAGTGCCGGCCGACTGGATCACGCTCGGTAACGGCAGCAACGATATTCTCGAGCTCGCCGCCCATGCGTTTGTCGAAAAAGGGCAATCGGTCGTCTATTCGCAGTACTCGTTTGCCGTCTATGCGCTTGCAACGCAAGGCCTCGGGGCGCGCGCGATCGTGACGCCGGCCCTCGAGTACGGTCATGACCTCGATGCGATGCTGCGCGCGATCGAGGCCGACACGCGCCTCGTCTTCATCGCGAATCCGAACAACCCGACCGGAACGTTCATCGAAGGGCCGGCGCTCGAGGCGTTTCTCGACAAGGTGCCGAAGAACGTCGTCGTCGTGCTCGACGAGGCCTATACCGAGTATTTGCCCGCCGACAAACGTTACGACTCGATCGCCTGGGCGCGCCGCTATCCGAACCTGCTGGTCTCGCGGACATTCTCGAAGGCGTACGGGCTGGCCGGGTTGCGCGTCGGGTTCGCCATCGCGCAGCCCGAACTGACCGACCTGCTCAACCGGCTGCGCCAGCCGTTCAACGTCAATACGATCGCGCAGGCCGCCGCCGTCGCCGCGCTCGGCGATCGCGCATTCCTCGAGAAGAGCGCCGCGCTGAACACGGCCGGATATCGGCGGTTGATCGGGGCGTTCGACGAACTCGGGCTCGAATACGTGCCGTCGTTCGGCAACTTCGTGCTCGTGCGCGTCGGCAATGACGACGGCGCGGGCGCGCGCGTCAATCTGGCGCTGCTGAAGGAGGGCGTCATCGTGCGGCCGGTCGGCAGCTACGGGTTGCCGCAGTGGCTGCGCGTGACGATCGGACTCCCCGAGGAGAACGAGGCGTTCATCGCGGCGCTCCGGAAGGCGCTCGCGGCGGGCTGACCAGTCGTGACTCCATTTTCCTTCAACAAACTCGTCATTTTCGGCGTCGGCCTGATCGGCGGCTCGCTTGCACGCGCGCTGCGCGAAGGCGGACGGACAGCGCCCGGCGGCGTCGTGGTCGGCGTCGCCCGCTCGCTCGCATCGGCCGAGCGGGCGAAAGCGCTCGGCGTCGTCGACGAGGTCGCGGCACTCGACGACGACGAGGCGTTGCGCCACGCGCTTTCGGGCGCCGACCTCGTTCTCATCGCTGCCCCTGTCGCGCAGACGCAGCCGCTGCTGGCGAGGATCGCGCCGTTCCTCGACGCGGCGACGCTCGTCACCGACGCCGGCAGTACCAAAGCCGACGTCGTGGCGGCCGCGCGCGCGGCGCTCGGCGCGGCGATCGGGCGCTTCGTGCCGGGCCATCCGATCGCCGGCCGCGAGTCGAGCGGCGTGGAGGCGGCGCTTCCCGATCTTTATGTCGGACGCAATGTCGTGCTCTGCCCGCTCGCCGAGAACCGGGCGGCCGACGTCGCGCGCATCGAGGCGCTCTGGCGCGCCGCCGGTGCCGAAGTGCGATCGATGGAGGCCGCGCAGCACGATCGTGTGCTCGCCTCGGTAAGCCATTTGCCGCATCTGCTCTCGTTTGCGCTCGTCGAGCAGATCCTCGGCGAGCCCGATGCGATGCTGAAATTCTCGTTTGCCGCGGGGGGCTTTCGCGACTTTACGCGGATCGCGGCGTCGAGCCCCGAAATGTGGCGTGACGTTTGCTTGGCGAACCGGGTTGCGCTCTTGGCCGAACTCGACGGCTACACGGCGGTGCTCGCGCGGCTGCGCGCGGCAATCGTGGCCGGCGACGGCGCGACGCTCGAAGCCGTCTTCGCCCGCTCGCGCGAGGCGCGCGCCGCGTGGCAGGAACGCGGCGCACCGGCAGCGGGGTCGGTCGACGATCTCGCCGCGAAATGAATCGACCGGAACAGATCCGCAATCCGGAATCGATCTGGAATAGACCCGAACAGGACCCGACCGATATGGACTTTCTCGACCTCGGACCGTTTTCCCATGCCGAGGGCACGATCAGGCTGCCCGGCTCGAAAAGCATCTCGAACCGCGTGCTGCTGCTTGCCGCGCTCGCCGAAGGCGAAACGACGATCTCGAATCTGCTCGATTCCGACGATACGCGCGTCATGCTCGATGCGCTTGCCAAGCTCGGCGTGCGCTTCGTGCGCGAAGGCGACACGTGCATCGTGAGCGGCACGCGCGGCGCATTCACGGCGAAGTCGGCCGATCTCTTTCTCGGCAACGCGGGCACGGCGGTGCGGCCGCTCACGGCCGCGCTCGCCGTCAACGGTGGCGATTACCGCGTGTTCGGCGTGCCGCGCATGCACGAGCGGCCGATCGGCGATCTCGTCGATGGCTTGAGGCAGATCGGCGCACGTATCGATTACGAAGAAAACGAAGGCTTTCCGCCTTTGCGGATCCGGCCGGCGACGATTGCGGTCGACGGCCCGATCCGCGTGCGCGGCGACGTATCGAGCCAGTTCCTGACCGCATTGCTGATGACGTTGCCGCTCGTGCGCCTTACGCGACCGGCAACCGATTCCGGCCCCGCTGCCGGGACCGCCGGTGCCGCCGCGGGTGCCGGCGAGAGCGGCGCCGAGCCCGCCGACGCGGACGAGGCCGCCGCGCGCACGCGTGAGCGGGCCGACACGATCACGATCGAAGTCGACGGCGAGCTGATCTCGAAGCCTTACGTCGAGATCACGATGCGCTTGATGGAACGCTTCGGCGTGACGGTCGAGCGCGACGGCTGGCGCTGTTTCCGAGTGCCCGCCGGTGTGCGCTACCAATCGCCGGGCTCGATCATGGTCGAGGGTGACGCATCGTCAGCTTCGTACTTCCTCGCCGCGGGCGCGCTCGGCGGCGGCCCGGTGCGGGTCGAGGGCGTCGGCCGCGCGAGCATCCAGGGCGACGTCGCGTTCGCCGAGGCGCTTTCGCGGATGGGCGCCAACGTCTCGGCCGGCGACGACTGGATCGAGGTGCGCGGCGTCGGCCACGACCATGGGCGGCTCGAGCCGATCGACATGGACTGCAATCTCATCCCCGATGCGGCCATGACGATCGCTGTCGCGGCGCTTTGTGGGCGCGGCGTCACGCGTCTTCGCAATATCGGCAGCTGGCGCGTGAAGGAGACCGACCGGATCGCGGCGATGGCGAACGAGTTGCGCAAGGTGGGCGCCACCGTCGAGGAAGGGCCCGACTACATTGCCGTCAGGCCGCCCGCGACGCTCACGCCGAACGCGGCGATCGACACTTACGACGACCACCGGATGGCGATGTGCTTCTCGCTCGTGAGCCTGCTCGGCGTGCCGGTGCGCATCAACGATCCGAAGTGTGTCGCCAAGACGTTCCCCGACTACTTCGACCGCTTCAAGACGCTCGTCGCACCGTGACCGCCCGATGAAACCGATCCGTCCTTACCACCAGACTCCCGTCATCACGATCGACGGGCCGACCGCTTCCGGCAAGGGCACCGTGGCCGCGCTCGTAGCAGGCCAGCTCGGCTTCCATCTCCTCGACAGCGGCGCGCTCTACCGGCTCGCCGCGCTCGCGAGCCTGCGCTACGACGTTTCGCCCGACGCACCCGACGCTCTCGTCGCGCTCGTCGACGATCTCCACATCATGTTTCGAGAGGGACTCGCGCAACTCGACGGTGTCGACGTCTCCGATGAAATCCGCGCGGAGGCGATCGGCAACCGCGCTTCCGCGATTGCCGTGCACCAGCCGGTCCGGGCAGCGCTCGTGGCGCGCCAGCGCGCTTTCCGCAAGGAGCCCGGCCTCGTCGCCGACGGCCGCGACATGGGCACGGTGATCTTCCCCGACGCGGCGCTGAAGGTGTTCCTGACGGCCAGCGTCGAGGCACGCGCGGAGCGCCGGTATAAGCAATTGATCCAAAAAGGCTTTTCTGCTAATATGGATGACTTGCTCCGGGATTTGCGTGACCGCGATGCGCGCGATACGAACCGCGCCGTCGCGCCGCTCAAGCCCGCTGCAGATGCGAAGCTGCTCGATACGTCGGCGCTTACGATCGGCGAAGCCGTCGATCAGGTGGTGCAGTGGTATCGAGCGCAGTAGGTGTTTCGCGAGCGCAGTCCGAGGTTGCCGGGAAGTCCGATGCGGCCGAGGGCGCGAAAGCGTGAAACGTGGTGTTAACCCTTAACCCCGTATGGCGTCCGCCGTTGTGCGCGTCCGGGTTCGACAGTGGCTCGCGCTCGAGTGGAGCGTGAGGTCGAAGCCAGGCGTTCGGCGCGAAGTCATGCAAATACGATTTTTATGTCCGACCTGCAAACCTCCAACCTGAATACCGAATCTTTCGCGGCTCTGTTCGAAGAGTCGCTGACCAAGCAAGACATGCGCGCGGGCGAAGTCATCTCCGCCGAAGTCGTGCGCGTGGACCACAACTTCGTGGTCGTCAACGCGGGTCTCAAGTCCGAAGCCTACATTCCGATCGAGGAATTCCTGAACGATCAGGGCGAGGTGGAAGTGCAGGCGGGCGACTTCGTCTCGGTCGCGATCGACGCGCTCGAGAACGGCTATGGCGACACGATTCTTTCGCGCGACAAGGCGAAGCGCCTCGCTTCGTGGCTGTCGCTGGAAAAGGCGCTCGACAACAACGAACTCGTCACCGGCACGATCACGGGCAAGGTGAAGGGCGGCATGACCGTCATGGTCAACGGCATCCGCGCGTTCCTGCCGGGTTCGCTCGTCGACACGCGCCCCGTCAAGGACACGACTCCTTACGAAGGCAAGACGCTCGAGTTCCGCGTCATCAAGCTCGACCGCAAGCGTAACAACGTGGTGCTTTCGCGCCGCGCCGTGATCGAGGCGACGCAAGGCGAAGAGCGCGCGAAGCTGCTCGAGACGCTGAAGGAAGGCGCGATCGTCAACGGCGTCGTCAAGAACATTACCGACTACGGCGCGTTCGTCGACCTCGGCGGCATCGACGGCCTTCTGCACATCACCGACATCGCATGGCGTCGTGTGCGCCACCCGAGCGAAGTGCTGTCGGTGGGCCAGGAAGTCACGGCGAAGATTCTCAAGTTCGATCAGGAAAAGAACCGCGTCTCGCTCGGCATCAAGCAGCTCGGCGACGATCCGTGGGAAGGCATCTCGCGCCGCTACCCGTCGGGCACCCGACTGTTCGGCAAGGTGACGAACATCACCGACTACGGTGCGTTCGTCGAAGTCGAGTCGGGCATCGAAGGCCTCGTCCACGTTTCCGAAATGGACTGGACGAACAAGAACGTGGCGCCCTCGAAGGTCGTCCAGCTCGGCGACGAAGTCGAAGTCATGGTGCTCGAGATCGACGAGGACCGTCGTCGTATCAGCCTCGGCATGAAGCAGTGCAAGCCGAATCCGTGGGATGACTTCAGCCGCAACTTCAAGAAGGGCGACCGGATCAGCGGCGCGATCAAGTCGATCACCGATTTCGGCGTCTTCATCGGCCTGCCGGGCGGCATCGACGGTCTCGTCCATCTGTCGGACCTGTCGTGGAGCGAGTCGGGCGAAGAAGCCGTCCGCAAGTACAAGAAGGGCGACGAAGTGGAAGCGGTCGTGCTCGGCATCGACGTCGAGAAGGAGCGCATTTCGCTCGGCATCAAGCAGCTCGAAGGCGATCCGTTCAGCAACTTCGTTGCGATGAACGACAAGGGTTCGATCGTCGATGGCACGGTCAAGTCGGTCGACGCCAAGGGCGCGGTCGTCGCGCTCACGGCCGACGTCGAAGGTTATCTGCGCGCATCGGAAATCGCGCAGGACCGTGTCGAGGATGCGCGCAACGTGCTGAAGGAAGGCGACAAGGTCAACGCGATGATCATCAACATCGATCGCAAGTCGCGCGGCATCAACCTGTCGATCAAGGCCAAGGATTCGGCCGAGCAGCAAGAGGCGATGCGCGGTCTGCAGGCCGATACGAGCGCCGCGGCTTCGGGTACGACGAACCTCGGCGCGCTGTTGAAGGCCAAGCTCGACGGCCAGAATCAGTGAGTCTTTGAGAGGTCTGCCGCAGTATGACCAAATCCGAATTGGTCGCCCAGCTGGCAGCGCGATTTCCGCAACTCGTTTTGAAAGATGCGGATTTCGCGGTGAAAACGATGCTCGATGCGATGTCGGAGGCGCTTGCCAAAGGCCATCGCATCGAAATTCGCGGCTTCGGCAGTTTTGGCCTCAACCGTCGTCCCTCGCGTGTGGGACGCAATCCCAAATCGGGGGAGAAGGTGCTCGTGCCGGAAAAGCACGTGCCGCATTTCAAGCCCGGCAAGGAGTTGCGTGAACGGGTGGACCGCCGGGCAGGGGAACCGCTGAGAGTCACCGACGAGACCGACGATGCGTAAGCGCCGATCGTCGGTTGTAGTCGACTGCCGGCAACCGATCGAAGGACGATCGATAGCAATGAAAAAGCGCCCCCGGGCGCTTTTTTTATGCAGCGTGCATGCGGCCCCGGGCGGCCCGTGATGAGCCTTACGCCGGCACGCTTCACGCCCGACGAATCGGGCCTTTCCATTACAATACGGGGCGTTTCGCCCAGGCGGCGGCGCGCTCCGGTGCCGTTGTGTTCGCAGTTAATCAGTCGGCTGCATGTCGTTGCGTCGGTCGGCCTCGCGCGACGCCGCATCGACTGAGCCCTCCTCGAGAGTGACCTATGAAAGTCATCGTCTGGTTGATCCGTGCGCTGGTGTTCGTGTTGCTGCTCGTGCTCGCGCTCGCGAACACGCAGAGCGCTACGCTGAACTTCCTGGCCGGGTACGCCTGGCAGGCGCCGTTGATCCTGATCGGCCTTGCCTTTTTCGGCGTCGGTCTCGTTGCGGGACTGATTTCCGCGCTGCCGGCCATGGTGCGCCTCAGGCTCGAGAACGGACGGCTGAGGCGCGATCTGCGCACGGCGCGCGAAACGTCGCCCGCTGTCGGCGAGCCGCCGCTGCCGCCCGTGGTCTGACGCTCCGAGCCACGCCGGCGCGCAATCGTTCGCCTCATCCCTATCGTTTATCCGACCCACGTTCGCTCACGCATGGATCTCGATTTCTGGTGGCTGCTCATCATCCCCGTGGCGTTCGCGCTCGGCTGGATGGCGGCACGCTACGACCTCAAGGCGTTGCTCTCGGAGAGCGCCAACTTGCCGCGGTCCTATTTCCGCGGCCTCAACTTCTTGCTCAACGAGCAGCCCGATCAGGCGATTGACGCATTCATCGAAGTGGTCAAGCTCGACCCGGAAACGATCGAGCTTCACTTCGCGCTCGGCAATCTGTTTCGGCGGCGCGGCGAGACGGATCGCGCGATCCGCATTCACCAGAACTTGCTGAGCCGCGCTGATCTGCCTGCCAATGAGCATAGCCACGCTCTGTTCGAGCTCGGCCAGGACTTCCTCAAGGCCGGCTTGCTCGATCGCGCGGAAGAGACGTTCGGTCGGCTCGACAGCGGTGAGCATGCGCTCGGCGCCCAACGCGCGCTCCTGACGATCTATGAGATCGAAAGGGAGTGGGGCAAGGCCATCGAAACCGCGGCCAGGCTCGAGGAAATGGGCTCGGCGCCGCTTGCCAAAGAGGTCGCCCAGTTCCATTGCGAGCTGGCGCAGGAGGCGCTCAATCGGAAGAACGGGGCGCAAGCGGGGGATGAGCTGGCGTTGGCGCTCGAGGCCAACCCGCAGAACGTTCGCGCGACGATCCTGGCCGGCGACGTCGCGGCGGCGGCGGGCGAGCATGAGGCGGCGATCGCGGCCTGGCGTCGCGTCGAAGACCAGAATCCCGTCTATTTGCCGCTCGTTGCCGAGAAGCTGATGAAGGCGTACACCTCGCTCGGGAAGGCGGACGAAGGCGCGGCGCTTTTGACGGACTACGTCGAGCGCTACGGATCGAACGACCTGCTCGACATCGTTTATCCGCATATCGCGGCGCTGCGCGGCGACGAGGCTGCTCATGCACTGGCTCGCGAGCAAATGCGGGCCTCGCCGAATCTCGCCGGCATGACGCGGCTGATCGAGGCGCAGATGGCGGCGGCCGAAGAGCCGCGCCGCGGTGAACTCGAGCTGATCCGCGCGTTGATCAAGCAGCGCACCAAAAATTTGCCACGATACACGTGCCAGAATTGCGGTTTCCGGGCGAGGCTCTTCTATTGGCAGTGTCCCGGGTGCAGCGGCTGGGAGACCTACGCGCCGCGCCGGGTCGAGCCGATCGCTACGCCGCAATGAAGTTGATCGCCGGTCGCTCGTGGCGGCCGGCCCCAACCAGTGAACGCTTGAACGCTCATGAAAATCACCATTATCGGTACGGGTTACGTCGGTCTCGTCACAGGCGCCTGTCTTGCGGAAATCGGCAACGACGTTTTCTGCCTGGACGTCGATCCGCGCAAGATCGACATTCTCAACAACGGCGGTGTGCCGATCCACGAGCCGGGACTCAGGGAAATGATCGCGCGCACGCGCGCACACGGGCGCATCACGTTTTCGACCGATGTCAAAGCGAGCGTGGAGCACGGCGAGGTGCAGTTCATCGCCGTCGGCACGCCGCCCGACGAGGACGGCTCGGCCGATCTGCAGTATGTACTCGAAGCCGCCCGCAACATCGGCCGCTATATGAACGGCTTCAAGGTCATCGTCGACAAATCGACCGTGCCGGTCGGCACGGCCGAGCGCGTGCGCGCTGTCGTCATGGCCGAGCTCGAGGCACGCGGCATAGGCGGCAGCGATGCGCGCGCGTTCTCCGTGGTCTCGAATCCCGAGTTCCTCAAGGAAGGGGCGGCGGTCGAGGACTTCATGCGGCCTGATCGCATCGTGATCGGCATCGACGACGATGAGAAAGGGCGGCTCGCGCGCGAGAAAATGAAGCGACTCTATGCGCCTTTCAACCGCAATCACGAGCGCACGCTGTACATGGACGTGCGTTCGGCCGAGTTCACGAAGTATGCGGCCAACGCGATGCTCGCCACGCGCATCTCGTTCATGAACGAGATGTCGAACCTGGCCGATCGCGTCGGGGCCGATATCGAAGCCGTCCGTCGCGGCATCGGCTCCGATCCGCGCATCGGCTATCACTTTCTCTACGCGGGCGTCGGCTACGGCGGCTCGTGCTTTCCGAAGGACGTGCAGGCGCTCGTGCGCACCGCGGGCGAGAATGGACAGCGGCTGCGTATCCTCCAAGCCGTCGAGGACGTGAACCACGAGCAAAAGGAAGTGCTCGTGAGCAAGATCGAGAAGGTGTTCGGCGGCGATCTGACCGGACGCACGTTCGCGGTCTGGGGGCTGTCGTTCAAGCCGAACACGGACGACATGCGCGAGGCGCCGAGCCGGCGCGTCATTGCCGCGCTGCTCGCACGCGGCGCGCAGGTGCGGGCCTACGATCCCGTTGCGCTCGACGAGGCGAGGCGCGTGTTCTCGCTCGATCTGGCCGATGCGCCCGAAACGCTCGCGCGGCTCTCGCTCGTCGGCTCGCAGGAGGAAGCGCTGCCCGGAGCCGACGCACTCGTGATTCTGACCGAGTGGAAGGAGTTCAAGAGCCCCGACTTCATCCATATGACGTCAGTGCTGAAAACGTCCGTCATTTTCGACGGCCGCAACCTCTATGAACCGGAAGCGATGGCCGAGCTCGGCATCGACTATTACGCGATCGGGCGTCCCCATGTCCAAATCGACACCGCAATCCCCCAATCGACCGATCGCCGCGCCTGACGCGGATATGCTCGTTCAGGCCGCGGACCCGGCTCGCCGGTCGGCAGCGCCGTCTCTCGCCGCCGGGCCCGCACCCGCCGTGCCCGCCGTGTCGCGCGAGCGGCTGGCGGCCGCTCGCGTGCTCGTCGTCGGCGACGTCATGCTCGACCGCTACTGGTTCGGCGATGTGAACCGCATCTCGCCCGAAGCGCCGGTGCCGGTCGTGCATGTGCAACGGCAAGAGGACCGCCTCGGCGGCGCCGCCAACGTTGCTCGCAACGCGGCCGCGCTCGGCGCGCAGGCGGGGCTGCTTTGCGTCGTCGGCCGAGACGAGCCCGGCGAGCGGATCGTCGAGCTCTTGAAGGTCAGCGGCGTCGTGCCGCATCTCGAGCGCGACCCGGAACTTTCCACGACGATCAAGTTGCGCGTGCTTTCGCGCCAGCAGCAATTGCTGCGAATGGACTTCGAAAACATGCCGACCCACGAGGCGCTGCTCGCGGGACTGGCGCGTTTCGATGCGCTGCTTGCCTCGCACGACGTCGTCCTGCTGTCGGACTACGCGAAGGGTGGCCTTACGCACGTCACGAAGATGATCGAGAAGGCGCGCGCGGCTGGCAAGGCCGTGCTCGTCGATCCGAAAGGCGACGACTGGGAGCGCTATCGCGGCGCGACTCTCATTACGCCGAACCGGGCCGAGCTGCGCGAGGTCGTCGGGCAATGGAAGTCCGAGGAGGACCTGCTTGCGCGCGTCACCGCGTTGCGCACGTCGCTGCAGCTCGAGGGTTTGCTGCTCACGCGCTCGGAAGAGGGGATGACGCTCTTCACGGCCGAGGGCGAGCTTCAGGTGCCGGCCGTCGCGCGCGAAGTGTACGATGTGTCGGGCGCGGGCGATACCGTCATCGCCACGCTGGCCGTGATGCTCGGCGCGCGGCTGTCGCTCGTCGAGGCGATCGCGCTCGCGAACCGGGCGGCCGGCATCGTGGTCGGCAAACTCGGTACGGCGACCGTCGATTACGAGGAACTGTTCGCGTCGGCCGGTTGAGTCGGTCAGCCGAAGGGGGCGTCGCCGCGACTCCCTTTGCACGACGCTTTTTGCCTTTTTATTTCTCTAGTCTCTATCATCATGACCATCATCGTCACCGGAGCCGCCGGGTTCGTCGGCAGCAACCTCGTCAAGGCGCTCAACGATCGCGGCGAGACGCGCATCATCGCCGTCGACAATCTGACGCGCGCCGACAAGTTCAGGAATCTGGTCGACTGTGAAATCGACGACTACATCGACAAGCACGACTTCGTCGAACGTTTTTCCCGCGGCGAGTTCGGCAAGGTACGCGCCGTGTTCCATGAAGGCGCGTGCTCCGACACGATGGAGACCGACGGCCGCTACATGATGGAGAACAACTTCCGCTATAGCCGCGCGGTGCTCGATGCCTGCCTTCGGCAGGGGGCGCAGTTCCTCTACGCGTCGTCGGCGGCGATCTACGGAGGCTCGACGCGGTTCGTGGAGGAGCGCGAGGTCGAAGCGCCGCTCAACGTCTACGGTTATTCGAAGTTCCTCTTCGATCAGGTGATTCGCCGCGTGCTGCCGAGCGCGAAAAGCCAGATCGTCGGCTTCCGCTATTTCAACGTCTACGGGCCGCGCGAGGCACACAAGGGCCGCATGGCGTCGGTGGCCTTTCACAACTTCAACCAGTTTCGCGCCGAGGGCAAGGTGAAGCTTTTCGGCGAATACAACGGCTATGCCGCGGGCGAGCAGACGCGCGATTTCGTCTCGGTCGAGGACGTCGCGAAAGTCAATCTCTTCTTCTTCGACCATCCCGAGAAGTCCGGCATCTTCAACCTCGGCTCCGGCCGCGCGCAGCCGTTCAACGATATTGCTTCGACGGTCGTCAACACGCTGCGCGCGCTCGAGAATCAGCCGGCGCTCTCGCTTGCCGAATTGGTCCAGCGTGGGCTCGTCGAGTATGTTCCGTTTCCGGACGCGCTGCGCGGCAAGTATCAGTGCTTCACGCAAGCCGATCTCTCGCGCCTGCGCGCGGCCGGCTACGATGCGCCGTTCCTGACGGTGCAAGAGGGTGTCGATCGTTATGTGCGTTGGCTGTTCGGCTAACTGTCGGACGCACTTCGATCTCCCTACACTGGGATCTCACGGCCGGCTTTTCGGGTTTTGCCGGCCGCCATGTTCAACGGAGATCCCATGTCCCGACGATTTCTACACTGGTTTGCCGCTGCCGCGCTCGTCGCGGCCCACGGCCACGCCTTCGCGGCCGTGGACATCAATGCCGCCGACGAGGCCGCGCTCATCAGCATCAAGGGTATCGGGCCCGCCAAGGCGCGCGCGATTCTCGACGAGCGCGCCACGGGCGGCCCGTTCAAGGATGCCGCCGATCTGGCCCAGCGCGTCAAGGGCCTCGGCGGCCGCGCGCTCGACCGGTTGCGTGCCGAGGGCCTCGAAATCGGGCCTGCCGTCGAGCACGCGCCCACGAGCGGCGTCTTCGCGGGGCGCGGCCTCGCGCGTGCGCAGGCGCGTCCCGCCGCAATGGCTGTGAAGCAATAGCCGCTTTCTCCGCATCGGCGTTTCATCTCCTTCTCCGTCAGCGGCACGACGGCTTCCCGCGGTCTTGCCGCGGGTTTTTTGCATTGGCCGGCGTCTCGGCGCGTGCCCGGCGCGTTGTCACCCGGTGTTTTACAATCGAGGCCTTCATTAACCGTTTTGAGAACAGACCGCCAAGCGCGCCACATCCATGCCTTACAAGACCATCGAAGACACGATTGGCAATACGCCGCTCGTTCAACTCGTGCGCTTGCCGGACGACGAGATCCGCAGCCGCAACAATGTCGTCCTCGCCAAACTCGAGGGCAACAATCCGGCGGGCTCCGTCAAGGACCGGCCGGCGCTTTCGATGATCAAGCACGCCGAGGCGCGAGGCCGCATCAAGCCCGGCGACACGCTGATCGAGGCCACGAGCGGCAACACGGGTATCGCGCTTGCCATGGCGGCGGCGATTCGGGGCTACAAGATGGTGCTCGTGATGCCGGAGGACCTTACCGTCGAGCGCCGTCAGAGCATGGCGGCGTACGGCGCCGAGATTCTGCTGACGCCGGTCAAGGGCGGCATGGAGTACGCTCGCGACCTCGCCGAAGAGATGCAGCGCGAAGGCAAGGGCGTGATCCTCGATCAGTTCGCCAATCCTGACAATCCGCTTGCGCACTACGAGGCGACCGGCCCCGAAATCTGGCGCGACACCGAAGGGCGTGTGACGCATTTCGTGTCGTCGATGGGAACGACGGGCACGATCATGGGCGTCTCGCGGTTTCTGAAGGAGAAGAACGGCGAGATCGAGGTCATCGGCGCGCAGCCCGAGGACGGCTCGCGCATTCCGGGCATTCGCAAGTGGCCGGAGGCCTATCTGCCGAAAATCTTCGATCGCAGCCGCATCGATCGGACCGAGAACGTCTCGCAGGCGGCGGCCGAGGCAATGGCGCGACGCATGGCGGCCGCCGAAGGGATCTTTTGCGGCATCTCGTCGGGAGGCGCCTGCGAAGTGGCGCTGCGCGTGGCTCGCCAGGTCGAGAATGCGACGATCGTCTTCGTCGTCTGCGACCGTGGCGACCGTTATTTGTCGACAGGCATATTTCCGGCCTGAAGCATGCGCGCTTTCACGGCTTCGCCGAGCTGATAGACGGCGAGCGCATAGAAGAAACTGCGGTTGTAGGTCGTGAGGACGGAGAAGTTGTTGAGACCGAGCATGTAATCGGTCGGCTCGCCGGGAGTCGGCAGATCGACGACGAGCACGGCCGT
>JBCNPL010000170.1:0-5462 GCA_039593375.1 Paraburkholderia sp.
GGCCCGGCAACTGGTGGTGATGTGCCGAAGGAGACAGGCGATGTCGGCGCATCACCGCATGCTTCGAGGTTACTCATAGGCTGAGCATGTCCACACCGTCCCTCGATTTCGATCCGTCTGCCGTCCCGTTGCCGCAGGGACATTTCATTGGCGGTGCGTACCGCTCGACCGATGAAGCGCAGGTCGCCGTCTATCGTCCGTCCGATGGTCGATTGCTCGGCTACGTGCCCGATGCTTCCGCCTCCACGGTCGACCATGCGGTGAGCAACGCGCTCGACGCATGGAAGACGAGCGGTTGGGCGACGCAGTCTCCGCGCGAGCGTGCCAAGGTGCTGACACGCTGGGCGGAGCTGATCGACCGGAACGCGGTGAGCCTTGCGCAGCTCGAGACAGTGAGCTCGACGCGCCCGGTGGCCGAGTCGTACGCATTCGATGTGCCTTTCACGGCCGAAGCGATCCGTTTCTTCGCGGAGCTGGCCGACAAGCTCGGCGGCGATATCGCGGCGACGCGTCGCGACAGTCTGGGTTTCATATCGTCCGAGCCGTACGGCGTGATCGGCGCGATCACCCCTTGGAATTTCCCGTTGTCGATGTGCTCATGGAAGTGCGGGCCCGCGCTCGCGGCGGGCAACGCGGTCGTGCTGAAGCCGTCCGAGATGACGCCGTTTTCCACGCTGCGTCTCGCGGAACTCGCGATCGAAGCGGGCATGCCGCCAGGAATCTTCAACGTAGTGAACGGTCGTGGCGCGACTACCGGTGCGGCGATTACGCGTCACCCCGATGTGTCGAAGGTCAGCTTCACCGGTTCGACGCGCACCGGCGCGGCGATCATGAGCGACGCCGCGCTGAATGGCACCAAGCCGGTCACGCTGGAGCTCGGCGGCAAGAGTCCGCAGCTCGTGTTCGAACGCGTGACGAACCTCGAGCACACGGCACGCTGCATCGTGCGCGGCTTCACAAGCAACGGCGGCCAGGCGTGCATCGCCGGCACGCGGCTCATCGTACACAAGCGCATTGCCGAGCCGCTGCTCGACGCGGTGCGGCGCCTGCTCGCGCCGATCGAGCCGGGCCCGCTGTGGCATAGCTCGACGGGCTATTCACCGCTCATCAGCCGCGGCCAGGCCGAGCGGATCGACGCGCTGATCGACGAGAGCTGCGCGAGCGGAGCCGAAGTGATTTTCGGCGGCGGTTATTTCGAGGATACGGACGAGGGCTATTTCCATCGGCCGACGCTCCTGGCGAACGTGACGGAAGCGACGCCCGCCGTGCGGGAGGAGCTGTTCGGCCCCATCCTGACGGTGCAGACGTTCGAGGATGAGGACGAGGGCATCGCGCTCGCCGGGCACCCGACATACGGCTTGTGCGCGGGCGTCCATACGAGCGACATCGGTCAGGCGCTGCGCGCGATGCGCCGCATCGCGGCGGGCACGATCTGGATCAACCGCTATGGCCGCAGCGGCGACATGATCATTCCGACCGGCGGATTCAAGCGGTCGGGCATCGGCAAGGATCTCGGGCGCCAGGCGCTGGAAGCCGCCATGCGTCACAAGAGCGTGCTGATCGATTTCGATTCGATGTAACGGCGCTTGAGCGGGAAGCCCGAGGCATCGCACGCGGCTTCACTGTAATGAACAGCGCATCGGGAAGATGAAGACTAACCTGAACCCGCGCCGGGTTCGCACGACGACAGGATATTGATCATGATCGATTTCGAGCCGAAGTACATCACATTCGACTGCTATGGCACGCTGACGAACTTTCAGATGGCCCAGACGGCGCGTCAGCTTTACGGCGACAAGCTGGACAAGGCGAAGATGGACGAATTCGTCGAGTTCTTCCGCGGCTACCGGCTCGATGAAGTGCTCGGCGCATGGAAGCCGTATCGCGACGTGGTCGTGAACTCGGTTCGCCGCACCTGTGAGCGCACCGGTGTGCCGTTCGAGCTTGCGACCGCAGAGAAGATCTATGAAGCAGTGCCGACGTGGGGCCCGCATCCCGACGTGCCGGAGGGGCTCTCGCGGCTTGCGAAGAAGTACAAGCTCGTGATTCTGTCGAACGCGTCGAACGATCAGATTCCGAGCAACGTCGAGAAGCTCGGCGCGCCGTTCCACAAGATCTACACCGCGCAGCAGGCGCAAGCATACAAGCCGCTGCAAAAGGCGTTCGAATACATGTTCTCGCAGCTCGACTGCAATCCGGAGGACGTGCTGCATGTGTCGTCGAGCTTCCGCTACGACCTGATGACCGCGTACGACATGGGCATCAAGCACAAGGCGTTCGTCAACCGTGGTCATGAGCCGCTGAACCCGTACTACGGGGTCAACGAGGTCAAGGGCATTCCGGAACTCGCGTCGCTGCTCGGCCTGTGATTCGCGCCAGACCCGTGCGCTAAGCCGCCACTCGCGCGCCACCAACCGGCAGGGAACGCAACAGGACATCAGGATGAAGCTCGACTCGTACTGGCTCGATACGGCGCCACGTTTCTCGCAGCCCGCGCAAGAACTGCTCGCGGGACGCGTCGACGTGGCGGTGGTCGGCGGCGGCTTCACCGGTCTGTCGGCGGCGCTCGAACTGGCGAAGCGCGGCAAGTCGGTCGTCGTGCTCGAAGCGGGGCGGCTTGCCGCGCAGGCGTCGGGCCGCAACGGCGGACACTGCAATACCGGCGTCGCGCAGGACTACGCGTCGCTTGCCGCGCGCATCGGCAACGAACGTGCCGCGGAGTTCTATCGCGCGTACGCGGGTGCCGTGGAGACGGTGAAGTCGATCATCGCGGAAGAGC
This sequence comes from Paraburkholderia sp., assembly GCA_039593375.1. GTDB lineage: Bacteria > Pseudomonadota > Gammaproteobacteria > Burkholderiales > Burkholderiaceae > Trinickia. Next base: position 2,780 of record JBCNPL010000170.1, read on the forward strand.
GGATCGACTGCGATCTGCGCCATAGCGGCAAGATCAAGCTTGCGGCGAAGCCACAGCATTTCGCTTCGCTCGCGAAGTCGTACGAGGTGCTCAAGCGCGAAGTGGATCCGGACGTCGAGCTCGTGCCGCCCGAGCGCATCCATGACGAGGTCGCCTCCGATGGATTCTTCGGCGGTCTCGTGCAGCGCAACGGCATGCAGATGCACATGGGCAAGTTCGGTGTCGGCCTCGGCGAAGCAGCCGCGCGCCATGGCGCGCGGATTTACGAGGAGACGCCCGTCACGGGTCTCAAGCCGCTCGGCGGCAGTGCATTCGAGGTGCAGTCCGCGCGCGGCACGGTGCGCGCCGATCGCGTGCTGATCGCCACCGGCGCCTCGCAGCAAGGTCCGCTGCAGTGGTTTCGCCGACGACTCGCGCCGGTCGGCAGCTTCATCGTCGCGACGGAGCCGCTCGGCAAGGCGCGCCTCGATGCGTTGCTGCCGACGCGCCGCTCCTACGTGACCACCCGCCACATCGGCAACTACTTTCGCGCGACGCCGGACGAGCGCCTGCTTTTTGGGGGCCGAGCTCGCTTCGCAATGTCGAATCCGCGCTCGGACGAGAAGAGCGGCCGCATTTTGCGCGACAGCCTCGCGCAGTATTTTCCGCAGCTCGCGGACGTGCGCATCGACTACTGCTGGGGCGGCCTCGTCGACATGACGGTCGATCGCCTGCCGCGCGCGGGCCAGCACGAGGGTCTGTTCTATTCGATGGGCTATAGCGGTCATGGCGTGCAGATGTCGGTGCACATGGGGCGCGTGATGGCTGACGTGATGTTCGGCGCCGACGCGCGCAACCCGTGGCGAACGCTCGAATGGCCCGCGATACCGGGACACTTCGGGCGTGCCTGGTTCCTGCCGCTCGTCGGTGCCTACTACCGGTTACAGGATGTGCTGCATTGAACGGTGTCGCGCGCCGCACCGTAAGCAGTCCGGCCGCAAACACATTGAAGATCGCAATTCCCTGAGGAGATCCCATGTCGCGCTTCAGCTTTGAGTCCGCTTCCGCCGTCCGCCCGTATGCCGTCCAACGTCTCGTCGCCGGTGCGGGCATAGTGCTGTCCATGATGTTCGGCGCCGCTCACGCCGCCGATCAACAGACGCTCACGGCCGGCTCCCCGCCGTCGAGTGCGCCGACCACGTTCATGGACGTGAAGACACAGAAGATCGAAGGCCTGATGCCCGACGTCGTAAAGGAAATCGGCAAGCGCGAAGGCTTCAACGTGTCGTACGACGCGGTGCCGTTTTCGGCGCTGATCCAGTCGGTCGTGTCGGGCAAGATCGACATCATCGTCGCCGGCATGACGCCGACGCCGAAGCGCGCCGAGGTCGTCGATTTCTCGCAGCCGGTCACCGCGTTCGGTGAAGGGATCATCGTCAAGGAGTCGAACAAGACCAATTACCGCTCGGTGCAGGACCTGAAAGGCTTGTCGGTCGGCGCGGGAACGGGGACGGACTACGGCGATCAACTCGTGAAGCTCGGCATCTTCAAGGAAGTCAAGATGTACGACAGTCCCGCGGACATGACGCGCGACGTCGCGCTCGGCCGCATTGCGGCGGGCTTCAACGACTACCCGATTCTGAAGGCGCAAGAAGCGGCCGGCGCGCTGGCCGGCACACGCGTCGACGACGACTACGTGCCGATGAAGAAGTTCGACATCGCCATCGCGGTGAAAAAGGGCAACAGCGAACTGCTCGCGAAGATCAACGACGCGCTCACGAAAATGAAGGCCGACGGCTCGCTCGACGCGATCCTGAAGAAGTGGCACCTGGCGGGTTGATCGGGCCAACGAAACGACCGCAATGAGACCGCAACGAGCGATTGCAAAAGGCAACACATGCGTTGGCACGATATAGTCGACTTTGTACCCATTCTGCTGCAGGGTGCGGTGATGAGCATCTTCATCACCCTCGGTTGCCTGCTGTTGAGCACGGCGCTCGGCCTCGTCTGGGCGTTGCTGAAGATGTCGCGATATCCGAAGGTCGTGCGCGTGGTCAGCGCGATGATCAACGTCGTGCGCGGCCTGCCGATGATCGTGCTGCTGTTTTACATTTACTTCGTGCTGCCCGACGTTCATGTGCAGGTGACGGCGCTCGAGGCGAGCATCATCGGCCTCGGCTTCGGCTACTCCACCTACGTCGCGGAGATCATTCGCTCGGGCATCGAGGCGGTCGATCCGGGGCAGTTCGAGGCGGCACAGTCGATCGGCATGGGCCGTGTGAAGACGATGGTGCGCGTGATCCTGCCGCAGGCAATCAAAGTCGCTCTGCCACCGTACAGCAACACGCTCGTCATGATGCTGAAGGACTCGTCGCTCGCCTCGACGATCACGGTCGCCGAGATGACGCGCGAGGGTCAGCTGATCGCGGCGTCGACGTTCCAGAACATGACCGTCTATACGCTCGTCGCGCTCGGCTATCTGGCGATGAGCCTGCCGCTGACGAGCATGACGCGCTCGCTGGAGCGTCGATTCGGCCGGCACAGGGCGCGTTGAGGCTCGACGAAGATCCAATGAAGTCGAAGCGAGATTGAAATGATCGAAATCAGGGACGTGCACAAGAGCTTCGGCGCCGTGCCCGTGCTCAAGGGCATACAGGGCTACGCGGAGGGGATCTGGCAGCTCTGGCAGATGCAGCGCGCGGAA
>JBCNPL010000171.1:0-5461 GCA_039593375.1 Paraburkholderia sp.
ATGCGCCGCTCACGAGCAACGGCGCCTGGAATGCCGCGCACTTCAAGAACGCCACGTACGACAAGCTCGTCGCCGACTACGTCGGCGCGCTCGACGTCGGCGCTCAGAAGAAGGTCGCGCATCAGATCGAAACATTGCTGCTCGATGAAACGCCCGTCGTCATCCCTTACTTCTTCGACATGCTGATCGCACGACGCAAATCGCTCAGCGGCGTTCGCTTCACCGCGATTTCACAGATGTACTTCGATCGTGCCACACTAGCGTCCTGAGTCGGGCGGTTTGCCGCATGACGCACGATCGCGCGCGAGCGGCATCGGCGGACTCGTCTGCAGTACTGAACATCCTCGAACCGAACATCCTCGAGCGTATTGCAGCCAGCAAACCGAAGTGGAGATCGGAAACGACGTAGCCCCATGCCGACCATCGCCCTTCCCTCGCGCGTTCGCGCCGCGCACGCCAGCACCGCGCGCATCGCACGCTTTCTGGCCATGCGGCTCGTGCTTTCGCTCGTCACACTCGCCCTGCTTTCGGCGCTCGTGTTCGCGCTCGGGCAACTGCTGCCCGGCGACGTCGGGCGCGCCATGCTCGGGCCGCTCGCGGATCCGCGCGCCGTGGCCGCGCTCGATCATCAGCTCGGCGCGGACAAGCCCGTCCTCGTGCAATTCGGCACATGGATCGTGCGGCTGCTGCACGGAGACATGGGCATGTCCTACGCTTTTCGCCAACCCGTTGCGCCTTTCGTCATCCATGCGCTCGCGAACTCCGCGAAGCTCGCGATGCTCGCATTCGCGATCGTCGTGCCGCTCGGCATCGCGGGCGGGGTGTGGGCCGCGCTGAACGCGGGGCGCTGGCTCGATCGCGCATTGACGATCGTCGGGCTCTCCGCCACCGTCGTGCCGGAATTCGTTTCGTCGATCGTACTGATCCTCGTGTTCGGCGTCTGGCTCCGCCTGCTGCCGACCGAGGCCGCGTATCCGCCCGGCACGAGTTTCCTCGGCGCGCTACGGCATCTGATCCTGCCCGCGTTGCCGCTTGTCTTCGTCTTTTTCGGCTATATCGCTCGGATGGCGCGCGCGGGCACCGTCGAGGCGCTCGATGCCGACTACACCCGCACGGCGATCCTCAAAGGCCTGCCGCAGTGTGTCGTCATCTGGCGCCACGTGCTGCGCAACGCGCTGCCGCCGACCATCACCGTCGCCGCCACTCAGCTCGGCTACATGGTCGGCGGACTGGTCGTCGTCGAAACGCTGTTTCACTACCAGGGGATCGGCTCACTGATCTACAACGCGGCGACGGCCCGAGACTTCCCCATGCTCGAGGCGGGCGTGCTGACCGTGGGCGTCGTCTACACGATCGCGCATTTCATCGCCGACGCATGGCTCGTCGCGCTGGATCCGCGGCTGCGCACGGGAGGGACCGAATGAGCGCCACGCCGCCGGCAGCCGCCGAAAAGCCGGCCCTCGAACGCAGTGTCTCGGCGTCGCCCCGAGAAACGCTGCGCCTGCTGCTGCGCTCGCCGACTTTCGTCGCCGGCATGCTGATCGTCGTGTTCTGGATCGGATGCGCGCTCGTCGGCCCCTTCGTCGTGCCTCACGATCCCTTTGCGTCCGATCCGCTCGACTCGCTGATGCCGCCCGATGGCGTCCACTGGTTCGGCACGGATCAGCTCGGGCGCGATGTATTCTCCCGCGTCGTCGTGGGCGCGCGCGACATTCTTGCGATCGCGCCGCTCGCCACGCTGGTGGGAACGCTCGCGGGCACCGTGCTCGGCCTCGTTCTCGGCTATTTCGATGGGTGGCTCGACCGAATCGTCGGCCGTTTCATCGATGCGCTGCTGGCGTTGCCGCTCGTCATCGTCGCGCTCACGGCGCTCGCGGCGCTTGGCGCGTCGAATGCGACCGTCGTGCTCGTGATCGCGCTCACGTTCATGCCGATGACGGCGCGCCCGGTGCGCGCGGCCGTGCTCGCCGAACGCCATCTCGACTATGTCGCCGCGGCGCAGCTGCGTGGCGAGCACGCGCTTTACATCATGCTCGTGGAGATCGCGCCCAACGTGATGCCGCCTATCGTCGTCGAGGCAACCGTTCGCCTCGGCTACGCCATCTTCGCCGTCGCGACGCTGTCGTTTCTCGGCTTCGGCGTCGCGCCGCCCTCGGCGGACTGGGGACTTGCCCTCTCCGAGTCGTATTCTCTGATGACGGGCGGCGCCTGGTGGACCGTCGTGTTCGACGCACTTGCCATCGCGACGCTCGTCGTCGGCGTGAATCTCGTCGCCGATAGCGTGCAAGGCATCGTGCAGCCATGAGCGAGCTCCCGCGCAAGGCGACTCCCGGCTTCGATCCAGCGCGGCGCGCCGGCGAGGATGCGCTCGCGGTCACGGGGCTGACCGTCGCCTATCGCGTACGCGGTCGCTCCCGCGAGGTGCTGCGCGACGTCACGTTTCGCGTACGGCGCGGCGAGGCGTATGGGCTGGTCGGCGAATCGGGCTGCGGCAAATCGACGGTCGCGCTCGCGGCGCTCTCTTATCTGCCGAGAAACGGCACGATCACCGCGGGCCGGATCGCCATCGACGGAATCGATGTCGGGACGCTCGATGCGAGAGCGTTGCGCGCGCTGAGAGCAAAAGCGGTCTCGATGGTCTATCAGGATCCGTCTCGCGCGCTCAACCCGTCGCTCAAAGTCGGTCTGCAGTTGTCGGAAGCATTCGAGGTCGCGCGCGGCATCGGTCGAAGCGCGGCGCGCGCGGATTCGCTCGAGATGCTCGAGCGCGTGCGCATCGCGGATCCGCGTCAGGTCATGGAGCGCTATCCGCATCAACTGTCGGGCGGCATGCAGCAACGCCTCGTGATCGCGATGGCGCTCGCTTCGAATCCCGCCTTGTTGATTCTCGATGAACCCACGACAGGACTCGATGCGACGGTCGAGGCCGAAGTGCTCGACGTCGTCGCCCGTCTTCGCGCCGAGTCCGGCACGGCGGTGCTCTTCATCAGCCACAATCTTGCCGTCATCGGCCGCATGTGCAGTCGCGTCGGCGTGATTTACGCGGGGCGGCTCGTCGAGGAAGGCGCGAGCGAAGACGTGCTCAGCGCGCCGCGACACCCTTATACGGTCGGCCTGCTGCGCTGCTTGCCGAGTCCCGGACGCAGCAAGGATATCGAGCGGCTCGACACCATCCCGGGCAGCCTTCCGCCGCCGGGCACGGCGATGAGCGGCTGCATCTATGCGCCGCGTTGCCGGCTCGCCGACGATCGTTGCCGGCGCGAGACGCCGCCTCCTTATCGAATCGCCGCCGCGCACGGCGCGCAAATGGCGCGCTGCCACTATCACGAGCGAGCCCATGCGCTACCCACGGCGAGAGAGGAAATCGACGCAGCGGGGGCAGCCGGCTTCGCCGACCCTCCCGAGGAGGATCGCGTTCCAATCGGCTCGCGACTCGCCGCGCAAGAGGGACAACCGCGTCTTCGCGCGGTGCATTTGTCAAAGACGTTCGGCACACCGGCCCACGCGGTGCGCGCCGTCGACGACGTTTCGCTGACGCTCGAGGCTGGCGAGACGCTAGGGCTCGTCGGCGAATCGGGCAGCGGAAAGACGACGCTCGCCAAACTGCTCGTGGGTCTTGTCGCGCCCGATGCCGGCGGTACGCTCGAGCTCGACGGCGAGCCGCTCGAGCCGCGCGTCACCCGGCGCGACGACGATCAGGTGAAGTCCCTGCAGATCGTCTTCCAGAACCCCGACTCGGCGCTCAATCGCGCGCATTCGGTCAAGCATCTGATCGGTCGCGCGCTGTCGAAACTCGCCGCGCTGCGTGGCAAGGCGCACGATGAGCGGCTCACGATGCTCGTCGATGCGGTGCGGCTGCCGCAGCGCTACCTTGGCGCTCGCACGCGACAGCTCTCGGGCGGCCTGAAGCAACGCGTGGCGATCGCGCGCGCGTTCGCGGGCGAGCCGCGCGTCGTCGTCTGCGACGAGCCGACTTCGTCGCTCGATGTCTCCGTGCAAGCCGCCATTCTCAATCTGCTCGTCGACCTTCAGCGTCAGCGCGGAGTGAGCTACGTCTTCATCTCGCACGATCTCAACGTCGTGCGATACGTGTCCGATCGCATCGCCGTCCTCTATGTGGGGCGGCTACTTGAAATCGGCTCCGTGCAAGACGTGTTCGACGGCCCTCATCATCCCTACACCGCGGCGTTGCTGTCAGCCATGCCGACGTTGATGGGAACCCAAGGCGACCGTGTTCGTCTGTTCGGCGACCCACCGAGCGCGACGACACCGCCCGCGGGATGCGCGTTCCACACGCGCTGCCCGCGCAAGCTCGGCGCTGTCTGCGAACAACGAGATCCGCCCTTCGCCGATGCGGGCAACGGTCATTTGATCCGCTGCCATATCCCTGTCTCAGAATTGCACATCGCACGCCACGAAACCGCCCCTACGTGACATGTGCTTCGGCGACGCAAGAATGCCGATGTCATGGGCCGCGCGCGCCGCCGTGCCGATGCCGAGACTATCGCGTATCCGACTCGACAGCCGCTTTTTCCGCCGTTTTTTCGGCGTCTCGTATCAAGCGTGAAACGTTTTGCGCGGTATTCATGCGCGCGCGCGACCTGTGCGCGGTGAGCTCTCGACTGGGCGGCGCGTTCGCCGCAATGGCACGGTTATCGCAGTAGCGCCCCTCGGATGCGCGTACGAGCGTTTCCCCTGTCGACGAAGCCACCGCTACCCGTATGAGGTCGGCGTGCCCCTTATCGTGCTTCGTTAGGACTACTAAATAACCAGGTGATGCGGACCGTCATGGGTCCGCTCGTCGGCGCTGGGGGCGACGCCGACGACGGATTGCCGTTCTCATGCAGGGCGAACCATGAAAAGCACTGAAAACAGTAAGCAGTCCTATCTTTCTTCACACGTCATCGGCATTTCGCTCGCAAGCGCGTTCGTGCTTCTGCTCGGCGGCAACGCCGAGGCCGCGGCCGGCCAGGATGGCGCCGCCAAGTGGACGGTCGCGCCCGGCACGGTGGTCGATTCCGACGGGGGCAATACGGCGGCCGGCGCCCCGGTCCAGATCGACGCGCAGAGTACCGCTTCGAAGCCGGGCCCCTGCGAAGGCAATCCGGACTATGAAGCATGTCTGAAGCGTGTCGGCAGTGAGGTGGGCGACGTAGGCGGGGCCGACAGCAGTGCAACGTCGGAAGGCGCACCTGGCGGCGGCCCGTCGGTCGGCGGCCCCAATGGCTCGCGCGGAAACGGCGGCGGGTCGAGTGGAGCAAGCAACGCCGGTAACGGCGGTGGAAGTGGTGGAAGCAGCGGCAGCGGCGGTAGCGGCAGCGGCAGCGGCAGCAGCAACGCAGGTAGCAGCGGCAGCACCGCTGGTGGTGGCAGTGGTGGCAGTGGTGGCAGTGGTGGCAGTGGTGGCAGTGGTGGCAGTGGTGGCAGTGGTGGCAGTGGTGGCAGTGGTGGCAGTGGTGGC
>JBCNPL010000172.1:0-5456 GCA_039593375.1 Paraburkholderia sp.
GGCCCCCACTATAAGTCCGCGGCGACCGCTTCAGGCCCGACGGTAAGGCGGGGTAAGCTCACTGCCCGCGACCCCGATCGCGATCGGCGGCGATTCGTCCACATGTGTCGATCGCGGCTCCGCCTGGGCCTCGCGAGGAGCCGGCAGCGGCAATGTCACCGGCAGCGCGATCCGCACGCGCAGTCCACCGCCCGCATCGTTGCTGAGCTCACAGCGGCCACCCCGATCGCGCGCGAGACGCGCCACGATCGCAAGCCCAAGCCCGCAATGGCCCGCGCTGCCGCGCGCCGGGTCGAGCCGCACGAACGGTTTCATCGCCGCCGCCATCCGCTGCTCCGGAATGCCGGGACCATGGTCGCGCACATCGATGATCCAATGCCGTTCCTCGCGCGATGTCGCGATTTCGAGGGGCGGCTCGCCATGCTCGAACGCGTTGTCGACGAGATTCGTCACGAGCCGATCGAGCAGCGTGCGCGGCAGTACGAACTGCGCTCCCGCTCTCAGATCGAGCGCAAAGAGCGGGGCATCGGTCGGCGCATGGTCGGAGTCGCAGAACTGCTTCCGAATGAACGCATCGACCTCGACGGGCGGCCCCGTTTCGGGCGTCTGGCCGGCGAACTCCAGAAACTGCTGGACGATGCTCGTCAGCGAATCGACATCCTCGATGAGACCGGCGCGCTCTTCCTCGGCGATCAGCACGCTCGCGCGCAGCTTGAGCCGCGTCAGCGGCGCCTTCAGATCGTGCGCGACGCCGGCGAGCATCACGGCCTGATCGTCGCCCGCCTCGTTGAGCCGCCGCATCATGTCGTTGAACGAGGCGATCAGATCGCGCAGCTCGCGCGGCCCGCTTTCGTCCACCGCATCGGGCCGTTGCCCGGCGCCGAACGCGGCTGCTGCATGGGCGACGCGGGCGAGCGGCCGCTGCATCTGCCAGGCGGCCCCGAGCGAAAGCAGGATCGCCGCGGCGAGCATGGAGACGCCCTCGACGAGAAAGCGCGGTGGCGGCGGAATGTTGACGGGCACGATGACCCACATCGACTTCCCAGGGAATCGCACCCAGAGGCGGGGCGGGCGCAGGTCGTCAGCGGCGAACTCGGTGCCGGACGGCAGGTGCGGGCGAAGATGGGCGGTCAGCTCGACCAACGGCCTCGTGCGCGGCGAATGCAGGTGAATTGTCGACGGCACGTTCCACGTCGGCATCAGGTGCACCCGCAACGCGGGCGCGAGCTCGGCACTATCCCTCGTTTCGGAGTTGACGGCCTGCAACGCGAAAAGAATGCCGCGCGCGAAGCCATCGACCTCGTGGAGCGGCTGCCTCGCCATCAGCACGAACCAGCCAACCTGGATCGCGAACAATACGGCCATCGACAGCAGCGCCATCCTGCCGAATAACGTATTGAGCGGATTCCTCATCGGCGGTCACCGGCCGGCGGCGGGCTCGTCGGCGGACTGGTCGGCGCTCGAGTGGCCGGGCGGAAGGACGGGGCTGCCGGCGGACGGTTCGGCCGCCTCACCGGCGGCTGGCTCGCTGAACGGCGTGCCGTCGGCGTCGGGCACGAAGACGTAGCCCTTGCCGCGCACGGTCTGCACGTAGCAGGGATTGGCCGGATCGTCTTCGATCACGCGGCGCAGCCGCCAGATCGGCACGTCGAGGCTACGGTCGCGAAACGGCAGGTCGTCGCGGTGCACGAGATCGTGGATCAGCACGCGCGAGAGGACTTTGTACGGATTGTTGGCGAAGATTTTCAAAAGCGCGAACTCACTGTCGCGCAACGGCAGCCGCTGGTCGTCGCGCGTCAGCGTGCGCGTGACGAAATCGAGCTCGAAGCGCCCGAAGCGATAGCGCTGCCGCGCCTCGGGCGCGCTCGTCGTCGAGGGGCCGCGCCGTCGCAGCACCGTCTGGATTCGCGCGAGCAGTTCGCGCGGATCGAACGGCTTCGTCAGATAGTCGTCGGCGCCGAGTGACAAGCCCTGAATCCGATCCGTCACGCTGCCGCGCGCCGTGACGAAAATGACGGGGATGTCGTCACCCGCCGCCCGCAGGGCGGTCAGCGCACGCAGCCCATCAGTCTGCGGCATCATGATGTCGAGCACGACGACCGACGGCCGCTCGCGTTCGAGCCGGCGCGCCAGATGGGTGCCGTCGTGCAGGACGGATGCTTCGAAGCCGTTGTCCCGCAGGAAACGGCAGAGCAAATCACGCACGACGGGATCGTCGTCGACGATGAGGACCTGTTGACTCATCCTGAAATTCTAGTCTGAGCGGCGCCGCAAAGGGCCCGGCCGTTCCTTACCAACGCTTACTTCAGCGGTCGGCGACGCCCACCGGAGCTCCCCGGCCCGCCGCGCCGGTACTGGCGTTCCGAGGCTTCCCGCTGCCGCAACGCAAGCCGCCTCCCGTTTCCTGTCCCGCTTTCCTTACCGAATTGCTCGTCCTGGAAGGATTCCGCGCGCAGTCGAAATGCACCGTAACGACCGGATGAATCGGCGCGTTTCTTGGTCGATCGGACGATCGGCCCCGATTCGAGAATGCGTCACATGGCAGTTTCGCGCCGTCGCCGAAAGCTTCGTCGAACGAAGCGCTTCGGGCGCGGCATTTCAACCGGCTCCTAAACCAGCAGAAAACGAGGCCAGCGATGACCGTTCAAAGAACTTCCGGCAGTCCGATGCCGTTATCGACCGTTTCGCCCACGACGAGCGCGACGAAGCCCAACGCGTCGCGGCCCGGCGGCACCGCGAAGACGGAGACCTCCTCATCGAGCGCGCTGACGTCCACGTCGCCGTCGCCGAGCGCGACAGGCCTCGTCGGCAATCGTGTCAACACGACAGCGTGAGCGCGGCCCACTTGCGGCGAGCGCCGGTTCGCGCGCCGCGTGCGCGTTTGCGGCGGCTGCGCAAGGCGGCATGCCGTGGGGCCTGCTGGGCCGGCGCCGCGGCGTTGATGCTTTCGATCGGCGGCTGCGGTCTTGCCGCGTTTCCGTGCCGGGTGGTCTCGGCAACACTCAAGGTCGTGCCCGGAGTCGGCGACGCGGCGGCGACGCCGTTCGATACCTGCGCCGCGGCGATCGATTAGCGATTGGCATCCCAGTACGCGCCTCCCACGGTGAGAACCGCGGGGGCGCACCAAGTGAGTCCGAAGCCGTGAAACCCGTCCCGTTCATCGGCGCGGCGCTCATCGCCGCCGCCATTTCCTCGAACGCCTGCCTTGGCGCTTCGACGCCAGGGCCCGCGCATGCGCGGCGCGCCAAAGCGTCCGCCGTTCACATCGAGAAGGCCGCGCAGCAATTGAAGCCGTTTGCGTTTCGCGGCATCGCCCTCGGCATCACACTCGATGAGTTTCGCGCGGGCGCGATGGTGCGCGCCACGCCGCCCGGCAGCGTCTCCGTCTGCGAGACCGACGTCGCCGCGGGCGCGCTCGGCATGGAGCTGCACTCGGACCAAAGCGTGACGGTGGCTTGTCGCTGGGCGCATCGGACCGCGGACGGCTGGCGGCGTTCGCAGGCCGTCGTCGACGGCGCGCTCGCGCGGGATCACGTACTGCGTTTCGCCCGCACCGCGGGACAACGGGAATATCGCCTCTATGAGATGTCGTTCGTCGTCGACGAAGCCGTCGCGCGGGACTTGCGCGAGGCGCTCGCGCAGCGGTACGGACCGCCGCATATGGCGACGGAAGCGGCGGCGGACCCGTCGCGCGGGGCCGCTCCGATCTATGTCTGGAGCAACGAGCTGAGCTCGATCACGCTCTGCTATCTGCCCGCAAGCCATGACGCGACGCTGACCTACCTGCTCAACGATCCGGACGCGTGGCTGAAATCGGTCGCGCGCCGCTGGCTCGACGACAGCGCCGATGCGGTATGACGCGTGGCGTCTGCCGGCCGACTTCTCCTTCGCCTGATTCGAGGAACTTCGAATGTCCGTTTTACGCCCCGTCCGCCAGGTTGTCGCGCTCTGCGCCGCCGCGCCGCTGGTCGTTCAGCTGAGCGCCTGTATGTTCGGCCATCCGAGTCCGTCGATCGTCGATGTGCCGATGAACCCGCCGCTCTCCGCGGCGCCCGTGGCCGTCAACACGATGGGCGCCATCTATCAAGCCGGCGCGCCGCTGGTGCTGTACGAAACGCCGCGCGCGCAGCACATCGGCGATGTGCTCACGATTCGCCTCGCCGAAACCTATTCGGCCAACGACAGCACCGATTCCTCGGGCAAGCGCTCGGCGGACATGACGGCGCAGGCGGCCGACGGAGCCAACAAGGCCGTCCAGCGGCTCGCGAAGATGTTTAACGTCGGCTCGACCAGCTCGGACTTCAGCGGCACTGGCAGCATCGTCGATTCGCGCGGCATGACGGGGACGTTGGCCGTCACGGTGATCGGCACGACGCCGAACGGCAACTTCGTGGTTGCCGGCGAGAAAGTGATCGCGCTCAAGGGCAATCGCGAGCGTCTGCGCCTCTCCGGTGTCGTCAATCCGAAAGACATCGAGTCCGGCAATTACGTCGAATCGAACAAAGTGGCCAACGCACGCATCGAAGAGGCCGGCTTCGGCGCGCTCAACGACACGACGACAATGAGCTGGCTGCAGCGGATGTTCCTGAGCGCCGTGATCTTTTAGCGCTCACGCGTCGGTACCGGCGGGCAGGCAGCGCTCGGCGGCACCGACGTCGCCCGCCGGCACGAAGACGTAGCCGCGGCCCCACACGGTTTGCACATAGCGCGGTTCGGAGGGGTCGCTTTCGATGATTTGGCGCAGCCGCCAGATCGACACGTCGAGGCTGCGGCTGCGATGCGTCTGCGCGCTGCCGTGCAGCTTTTCGATCAGCTGCGCGCGCGAGAGCACGGTCATCGCGTGCATCACGAACACCTTCAGCGTCGCGAACTCGTTCGAGCTGATCGCCACGCGCTCACCGTCGCGAAAGAGCTCGCGTGTCGCAAAGCTCACTTCGTAGCGTCCGAAGCGATAAGGCGCGCGCGCCTCGGGCGCGCCGGGCACGAGCGAGCCGCGGCGCCGCAAGACCGTGCGGATGCGGGCAACGAGCTCGCTCGGGTCGAACGGCTTGCCGAGATAGTCGTCGGCCCCGAGCTCGAGGCCGATCACGCGATCGATGACATCGTCGCGCGCGGTCAGCAATATGACGGGCACGTCGTTGCCCGCGACACGCAATGCGCGCAATGCGCTCACGCCGTCGAGCGCGGGCATCATGATGTCGAGTACGACGAGCGCCGGGCGTTCGGCCTCGAGCGCGCGCTCGAGCCCCATGCCGTCTTCGAGCAGCGAGACCGAGTAGCCGCGCTGCCCGAGATAGTCGCGCAACAACTCGCGCACGACAGGGTCGTCGTCGACGACGAGAATCGAGGGGTTCATGGGGCGATCTTAAGAGAGAGCGCGGTATCCGGAAAAGCGCCGCCTGCTTTCGAATCCTTACCGCGCAGCCGATGGGGGGAAGGGGGTTGCCGAATATTCG
>JBCNPL010000173.1:0-5434 GCA_039593375.1 Paraburkholderia sp.
CATTCGAGTTCGACTTGTCCGGCCTGCAAGCAGAGCGTTACCCCGCGCGTGAACTTACGCGGCAGGTCAACGAGTCGGACTCGCATTTCATCCGGCGGCTGTTGCGACGGGAGGGGGCGACCGTATTCGTCAAGGCGGGCAAGGCCGGCGAGCGGGCGAGCGGCAATGCGCACGACACGCCGGTTCATACACTCGTCTTTGCCGACGACTCGATGAAGTTGCCGGCGACGGCCGCCGGCACCATCCGCTACCACCGCGACGCCGCCACCGAAGCGCGCGACTCGATCACGCTGTGGGCGACGAGCCGCCGGTTGATCCCGGGCAAGATCGTCCGACCGACGTGGGACTACAAGAGCGGCCGGATGTCCCAGACCGAGCAGGCGACGATCGTCGATCAGGGCGACGGCGGCAACGACCTCGGGCATTTGCTGGCCGATGTCGTCATCGATATCCCGCACGCCGGGGATTCGTCGTCCGATCTCGACCGGATCGGCAAGGACCGGATGCTGGCGCATGAACTGCGTGCCGAATCCGTCGACGGCGTGAGCAATGTCCGTGATCTGGCCGTCGGTCACTGGTTTGCGCTCGCGGAGCATCCGCAACTCGATACGTTGCCGGCCGAACAGCGGCAGTTTGTCGTCACGTCGCTTCATCATTGCGTGCGGAACAACCTGCCGAAGGAACTGAACGAGCGCGCGCAATCGCTGTTCGCGGCAAGCCGCGTGCTGTTCGACGCGGTGCCGACCGACGTGAGTGGCAAGCCGGGCGACGAAAGCGATCGGCGCTACGAAAACACATTCTCGTGCGTGCGGCGCGGCGTGCCGCTGACGCCGGCCTACGATCCGCACGTCGACTTGCCGCCCGTGCATCCGATGACGGCCGTCGTCGTCGGCCCGGAGGGCGAGGAGGTGTTCTGCGATGAAATGGGCCGCATCCGCGTGCGGATCCAGGGACTGAGCGCGGACGATCATGCGCACGCGCAGGGCGCCGGTACGAGCGGCACGCCGTCCGACAGCGCGCCGGTGCGCGTCGCCTGCGCGCTCGCCGGGCCGAGTTTCGGCGCGAATACGTTGCCGCGCGTCGGCATGGAAGTGCTGATCGGCCATATCGGCGGCGATCCGGACCGGCTCGTCGTGATGGGCGTGCTGGCCAACGGGCCGAACATGCCGGCGACCTTCAGCCACACCGGCGCGCTGCCGGGAAACCGCTATCTTTCCGGCACGAAGACGAAGGAAATCAAAGGGCAGCGGTACAACCAGATCCGTTTCGACGATACGCCCGGACAGATCAGCAGCCAACTGGCGAGCGAGCATGCGTACAGTCAGCTGAACCTCGGCTATCTGACGCAGCCGCGCGACAACGGGCAAGGAGCGGCACGCGGCGAAGGCGCCGAATTGCGCAGCGATGCGCACGTGGCGATTCGAAGCGGCAAGGCGATGCTGATTTCGGCTTGGGAGCGGCTGCGCGCGAGTGACGGCCACCTCGCGCGGGACGAGTATCTGCAACTGATGCAGGAATGCGTCGAGCTGTTCAAGAGTCTCGGCGACTATGCGGGCCAGCATCAGGGCGTGGCGCCGGATACGCAGCCGCACGATGCACTCATGACCACGGTGAAAGGCTGGCCGAATGGCGAGGCGTCCGGCGGCGGTGAGTCGTCAGGCGCGTCGATGGCCGCGATCGGTATTACCGCGCCGGCCGGCATCAGCATGGCGACGCCGAAGACCGTGACGACCCATGCGGGCGGCAATATCGATGTCGTCGCGCAGAACCACCTGCAGTACACGAGCGGGCAGCGGATCAACCTGCAGGCCGGGCATGGCGTGGCGATGTTTGCGCACAGTGAGGGCGTGTCGGCGATCGCCAACCAGGGGAAAGTGGCGCTGCAGAGCCAGAACGACGACACGCAAATCGATTCGGCGAAGAACATCCAGATGTCGGCGGGCGGCGGCAAGCTCGCGGGCATGGCCAGCGAGCAGGTCGTGTTCGTGACGTCGGGCGGCGCGTATCTGAAGCTGCATGGCGGCGATATCGAGCTCGGATGTCCGGGGAGTTTCACCGTCAAGTCCGCGTCGCATACGTGGGCCGGGCCGGCGAGCATGAGCGCCGATTTTCCGAAGTTCGACCAGGGCTCGCTGGGGCGGGTGCCGAAGCTGGTCCGGGCCACCGACGGACAGCCGGTCGAGGGCATGGAAGCCGAGGTGCGAAAGGCGTCGGGCGAATTGATCAAGGGGAAGACCGACGCGCAAGGCAAGCTGGCGCCGGTCAGCAGCGACCAGTTCGAACAATTGGCGGTTCGCTTCTTCAAGTCGAGAACCTGAGTTGAGTCTTCCAGAAAAACAACATGTTCAACTACAACTTTGCGCAAAACCCGGGCGGGCAACCGTCGACGGACGAACCGTCGCAGACTTCGGTGGGCGGTGGACTGGGGACGACGCTATTCAACCGCAACGACCTCGAGTGCGTGATGCAGATGCCGCTGCCGGGCGTCGTCATTTTCGTGCACGGGGTCAATTCGGAAGGGGAATGGTTCAAGGAGGCCGAGAAGGGGCTGTGTGCCGGATTGAACCGGCGCATGGGGCGTTATGACGATCAGCTGTTCCATTGGGGGCCGGTGGCCGGGCAGATGACACCGGTCAGCTATATCGAAAGCCTGACGCCAGACGGTTTCCTGAATCCGGACATGTCGTCGAAGACGTACATCAAGCCCGATCCGTCCTTTTCGCCCGTCATCCACTTTCGGTGGGGTTATGCCGCGAATGCGGAGGAGCTGAAGGAGTATGGCGACAAGATCATGCTCAACGAAAGGAATTACTGGGGCGGTGGCCCGTTCGCGGGCGGGTGTTCGAGTCTGCCGGATCTGTGGAACGACGGATTGAACGATCGGCTTTTTCTGTGGCTGACCGTCCAGCACATGAATGGCATCGGCAATCGAAAGATCTACTCCACGCCACCGCGCACTTACGGTGTGCTTGGCGCACTGCGGCTTGCACGTCTGGTCGAGTCGATCCGCAAGCGACAGGCCGACGCGCCGGTCACGATCGTTTGCCACAGCCAAGGAAACATGATCGGCCTTGCCGCAGCGTTTCTCGGTGACCGGTTGCCAGAGGTGACGGATCAGTGGGGCAAGAAAGGGCGCTGCGTCGCCGACACCTATGTTCTCGCCAATCCCCCGTACAGTCTCGTCGAGGCCAACATGACCGACTCATGGGCCCAGCGCGGGGTGCGCGACAAGAACGGGCACGTGGGGCGCGAGACCTATGTCGCGCGCAAGGAAACGCTGAGGGAGTACTTCGATATCCTGCGTGCCCGGGCCGATCTCGAGATGCCCGCGGAGGATCTCGATCGCGCAATGGAAAACGCAAGGCCGTCGAAGAACGGGGGCAAGCCGTATAGCGCAGCCAAGGACCGGGAGGCACATGGGCTGTATCAGAAAAACACCTATGGGAGAGTGACGCTGTACTGTTGTCCGCACGATCAGGTCATTTCTGCCCTGACCGTTCAGGGAATCGGCTGGCGCGGGATGAGTGTCGACGACATCAGTGCGACGAACGCGTGGGGTGTTTTTTCGCAACGCGTGTTTGCATCGAATTTCGAGGTCGGTGGAGAGAACAAGCTCTATCGGTATTGGCAGGATGACTGGCGCAAGGACAAGAACCAGAAGGAGGGTTTCTGGTATCCGCCATCACCACCTGCGCGGTATGGTCTTGGGCGAGGCACGCATTCCAATGAAGGGTGGATCGCGAAGTTTTTCACGATTGCAACGAGCCCGGCCCTCTACCTGTTCAATTTGACGAACATGGCGGTCAATGCCGATCCACCGAAAAATTGGGAAATCCCGATTACCGCACCGATGCTCGATAAGGAAACGCGCTTCCTCCCGCAGGCGTTCCGCTATGGCAAACCATCGGGCGCTCGCGATGCGCAAGGGAAACCGATTGAGGAAGGGTGCTTCAACGAGGGTTACGATCCGCCGTCGGCTGGGCGTGACGCCACCAAGGAGAACAAGCGGGATGACGATCCGTATGACACCTTCGACGCGAAGTCGGAAAAGTTCAAGACTGAGGGTGACGCGCTGAAGGCACAGGGGGACGCGGCGTCCGAGGCTGCGCAGCGGTATGAGGATCATTCGATTCTTCGCATGGAAGCGCGGAGATCCGGAAATCGTCGCTGGGTCGACAAGGAAGGAAATGTGGTCGGAGAGGACAATCCGGAGGCGGCGAGTGCTGACTATAACGAATGGCGGAACAACGAGATTTTTCAGATTCTCAACGGCGGGGACAAGAATAACCCCACCAACCATTCGACCATCATGACCAACAAGGATCATGCTGAAAAGGCGTTGGCTTATGATGTGGCAATCGGGCTTTGCTATCTGACCGAGATGGATTTTGAAGAAATCAGGATTCAGGCTGATTGGCGATTTGCCAACAGTTTGGGTGATGAGGGTCAAAATGGTAAGATGGCGGAATATATTATAACCGGAAAGTGTGAAAAATTATTTTTGCAAGATTGGGTTGTTAAGGATGATCATGCAAAAATGCCTTCCAAGATACACGACGAAAGAGATGGTGGATTTTTCCTGAAGCTTGGAGGCATTTTATGAGATCGGCCATCGCTACATGGCCGCGTCGAGCCGGAGTCGCCGGCGGTGCATTGCTTCTTGCGCTGGGTGTATCGGTTTTGATATTGGTTTCGTCTGTTGATGGGACAGGAGCGTTGTTGAGTATGGGAACTCTGATGAAGCGGTTAGTCCTGGTTCCAGGACTTGTGGCAATCATGGTATTTGCATTTGCAACGGTGATTGCGGGTCCGCGAGCAGTTGCGGCTTCATCGAACGAGAAGGCGGCTCCAATCACCGGAGCTGGGGCGTCCAGGCCGTTCGTTGCTCAGGTCGTCGGGCTTGGCTGGATGAACCCGCTGCAGCGCAAGGATTACAGCACCGAGTGGCAGATATTATGGACGCTCGGCCTGGTAAAACCGAATGTCAACGATGACATGGTTCGGGTAAATCCTAAAAAATATTCAACATTGCAACCGATTTCTATCGTGGCCGATGGTCGCCGGGGGCGTGAATCTTTTTCCGGATTCTATAAGAAATATATCAATGAGATGCTGATACTTTTCCGAAATCGGTATTTCACGAATGAAGATTATTTTTACACGGTTAGCGCGGATAGCCAGAAGAAGTGGCGGGAATTGGCTGGCATGCATATCGAGCTCGCGATTCCCGCGGGTCGACTCGATCCTGGGCTGGCGTCGTCACATTTGCGAGATCAGATTGTTAACTTTTTCGAAATAGGAAATCCGTCCGCCAAAAATTTATGGAGCCACGACACACCGCCGGATGTGCACGTGACATCGGGCCAGGGAAATACCGGTTTCACGTCACTGAACGCCGCGCTGGACTACCTGGCCGCGCATCCGGACAAAAGCG
>JBCNPL010000174.1:0-5399 GCA_039593375.1 Paraburkholderia sp.
CGGACGCGCGACATCATCTGCCTCGGGCGGCTCGCGGTCGATCTCTACGCGCAGCAGATCGGCGCTCGTCTCGAAGACGTATCGAGCTTCGCCAAGTATCTCGGCGGCTCGTCGGCAAACATCGCGTTCGGCTGCGCGCGCCTCGGGCTCGCCTCGGCGATGCTCGCACGCGTCGGCAACGATCATATGGGCCGCTTCCTGACCGAAACGCTCACACAGGAAGGGTGCGACGTCAGCCACACGCGCATCGATCCCGAGCGGCTGACCGCGCTCGTCCTGCTCGGCATCAAGGATCGCGACACGTTCCCGCTGATCTTCTATCGCGAGAACTGCGCCGACATGGCGATCGACGAAAGCGACTTCGACGAGGCGTTCATCGCGTCGAGCAAGGCGCTTCTGATCACCGGCACCCACTTCTCGACCGAGCGCGTGAACCGCGCGAGCCGCCGCGCGCTCGAGTACGCGCGCCGCAATCAGGTGCGTACCGTGCTCGACATCGATTATCGGCCGGTGCTCTGGGGCCTGACCGGCAAGGCCGACGGTGAGACGCGCTTCGTCGCGAGCGAGAGCGTCACGGCGCATCTGCAAGGGATTTTGCCGCTCTTCGATCTCGTCATCGGCACCGAGGAAGAGTTTCTGATCGCGGGCGGCAAGCACGAACTCATCGATGCGCTAGCGATGGTGCGCGCCGTGACGAGCGCCACGCTCGTCGTCAAGCGCGGACCGCTCGGCTGCACGATCATCGACGGCAAAGTCCCTCCGTCGATCGACGATGCGCCGACCTATCGCGGCGTGCAAGTGGAAGTGCTCAATGTGCTCGGCGCCGGCGACGCGTTCGCGTCGGGTTTTCTTTCCGAGTGGCTGCGCGACGCGCCGCTCGAGCGTTGCGCGCAAACGGCCAACATCTGCGGCGCGCTCGTCGTCTCGCGCCACGCCTGCGCGCCGGCCATGCCGACGCCGGCCGAGCTCGATTATTTCCGTGACGCGGCCGAGCGCGATCCGCTCAAAATGCGCCGCCCCGATCGCGATGCCGCGCTCGCACGTCTTCATCGAGTGAGCGTCAAGCGCCGCGACTGGAATGAAGTCCTCGGCTTCGCATTCGATCATCGCAATCAGTTCTTCGAGCTCGCGCAGCAAACGGGCGCGAGCGAAGACCGCATTTCGCGGCTGAAACAGCTTTTTGTCGAAGCAGTCGGCGAAACCGAGCGCGCGCTGGGGCTCGAAGGCCGCATCGGCGTGCTCATCGACGATCGCTACGGCCAAGATGCGCTCAATGCCGCGACGGGCCGCGGATGGTGGATCGGCAGGCCGGTCGAGCTGCCGGGCTCGATGCCGCTCGTCTTCGACCACGGACGCTCGATCGGCACGACGCTGGCCAGCTGGCCGCGCGACCATGTCGTCAAGTGCCTCGTCCACTATCATCCCGATCACCCGATCGAAGTGCGGCTCGAGCAGGAAGCGCAGTTGCTCGCGCTTTACGAGGCCGTGCAGACCAGCGGTCACGAGCTCTTGCTCGAGGTCATTCCGCCGAAGCGGCCGTCGTTGCCCGATGCGCCGGATACCGTCTATCGCGCGCTGAAGCGGCTCTACAACCTCGGCATCCAGCCCGAGTGGTGGAAGCTCGCTCCGCTTACGCCGCAACAATGGCAAGCGATCGACGCGCTCATTGCCGAGCGCGACCCCTACTGCCGCGGCGTGGTGCTGCTCGGGCTCTCGGCCGCCGTCGATCAGCTGAGCGAGGGTTTCCGAGCGGCGGCCGCATCGACAACCTGCAAAGGGTTCACGGTCGGGCGTACGATATTTCACGAGCCGAGCCGCGCATGGCTTGCCGGCGAGATCGACGATGCGGGGGTCGTCGCCAGTGTGCGCGGCACATTCGAAACGCTGATAGGCGCATGGCGCGCGGCGCGCGCAGGCACGCCGCCGAACTCCGCCGGCGCTGCGAGGGAGGCGGCATGAACGGTCCAGGCATTTCCGCAAACAACGGCACGACCGTCGCCGCGACCCACGCGACGGCTACCACTGTCCGCCTGACGGCCGCCCAGGCGCTCGTCCGCTACCTCGCCGCGCAACAGGTCGCGGTCGACGACGACAACACCGGCGTCGAGGCCGTTCCCCTCTTCGGCGGCGTGTTCGCGATCTTCGGCCACGGCAACGTGGCCGGCATCGGCGAAGCGCTCTATCAGCATCGCGAAGTGCTGCCGACGCTGCGCGCGCACAACGAGCAAGCGATGGCGCACGCCGCGATTGCGTATGCCAAAGCGCATTTCAGACGGCGCATGATGGCGGTGACGACTTCCATCGGCCCCGGTGCGACGAATCTCGTAACGGCCGCGGCGCTCGCGCATGTGAACCGTCTGCCGGTGTTGCTGCTGCCGGGCGACATCTTCGTCTCGCGCGCACCCGACCCGGTGCTCCAGCAAGTGGAAGACTTCCACGACGGCGGTGTGTCCGCGAACGATACGCTGAAGCCTGTCTCGCGCTACTTCGATCGTATCGTTCACCCCGCGCAACTGCTGACCGCGCTGCCGCGTGCGCTGCGTGTGCTGACCGATGCCGCGTTGTGCGGCCCCGTCACGCTCGCGATGCCGCAGGACGTACAGGCGATGGCCTTCGATTATCCGGTCGAGTTCTTCGAAACGCGCATCATCCGATTCGCGTCGCCGGCACCTAGCCCGAGCGAGCTCGATGCGGCCGTCGAGCGACTCGCGCGCGCCTCGCGTCCGATGATCGTCGCGGGCGGCGGCGTGCTGTACAGCGAAGGCGCCGCGCGCACGCTGCGCGAGTTCGCCGAGCGGCACGGGGTACCCGTCGGCGAAACACAGGCCGGCAAGAGCGCGCTGCCTTGGGATCATCCGCTCAACGTCGGCGCGGTGGGCGTGACCGGCTCGAGCGCGGCAAACGCACTCGCGCACGAAGCCGATTGCGTGCTCGCCGTCGGCACGCGGTTGCAGGACTTCACGACAGGGTCGAACACGCTGTTCACACAGGCCGACGTCGTTTGCGTCAACGCAAATCTGTTCGACGGCATCAAGCATCGCGCCCTGCCCGTGGTGGCGGACGCGCGCGCCGCGCTCGACGCGCTCAGCGCCTGCCTCGGCGATTGGTCCGCCGGCGATGCGTGGGCCGAGCGGGCGCGCACACTCGCCGTCGACTGGCGCGAGACGGTGCGGCGCCTCACGCATGCCGAGCCGCAACCGGGCAAGCTGCCCTACGACGCCGACGTGATCGGCGCCATCCAGCGCTCGGCGGCACGCTCGCCCGAGGACGACATCGTCGTCTGCGCGGCCGGCACGCTCCCCGCCGAGCTGCATAAGCTCTGGCGCGCGGGGCGACCGGGTGCTTACCACGTCGAATACGGCTACTCGTGCATGGGCTACGAGATTGCGGGCGGCCTCGGCGCCAAGCTCGCGCGGCCCGAGCGCGAGGTCGTCGTGGTTGTGGGCGACGGCAGCTATTTGATGATGAACAGCGAAATCGCCACCTCGGTCATGCTGGGCGCGAAGCTCATCGTCGTCGTGCTCGACAACCGCGGCTACGGCTGCATCAACAGGCTCCAGCAGGCTTGCGGCGGCGCACCGTTCAACAATCTGCTCGACGATTGCCTGCAGGGACCGCTCGGCGCGCCCGATATCGATTTCGCCGCGCATGCGCGCTCGCTCGGGGCACATGCCGAGCATGTCGCGAACGTGGCCGAACTCGAGACGGCGCTTCATCGTGCGCGCGCGGCGGACCGCACGACCGTGCTCGTCATCGACACCGACCCGGCCCGCACGACGGAAGACGGAGGGTGGTGGTGGGAAGTCGCCGTGCCTGCCGTATCGACGCGCGAACAAGTGCGCGATGCGCGCGAGGCCTATGAAACGAAGGTGGCTGAGCGAAAGCGAGGCTGACGAGCGGCATCGAACCGCCGCGACACTTTTACCGCAACATCACGTCACAGAGAAAAGGATTCCGCATGACCGCCTTCGAAGTCCGCATCGGCATCAACCCGCTGTCGTGGATGAACGACGACCTGCCGTCGCTCGGCGGCGAAACGCCGCTCGAGGTCGCCTTGACCGAAGGGCGTCAGATCGGCTATGCCGGGTTCGAGCTCGGCAACAAGTTCCCGCGCGAGCCGCAGGCGCTGAAGACACTGTTGGCGCAGTACGATCTCGCGCTCGTCTCGGGCTGGTATTCGGGCCGGCTCGCCGAGCGCAGCGCCGATGAGGAGATCGCGGCCGTCGGCCCGCATCTCGAGCTGCTCGCGAAGAACGGAGCGACCGTCATGGTCTATGGCGAAGTCTCGGGCACCATTCAGGGCTCCCCCGTGCCGCTCTTTCAGCGGCCACGGTTCTTCACGGACGCGCAGTGGGAAACGTACGCCGAGCGCCTCGACAAGTTCGCGCGCTACACGCTCTCGCAGGGCGTGCGCGTTGCCTATCATCACCACATGGGGGCCTATGTCGAGACGCCGGCCGATGTCGACGAGCTGATGCGACGCACGAGCGACGCCGTGGGCCTACTGCTCGACACGGGCCATATCACGTTCGCCGGCGGCGATCCGCTCGCCACGCTCGATGCCCACGCTTCGCGCATCTGCCATGTGCATTGCAAGGACGTGCGCCCGGCCGTCGTCAAGCTCGCGCGCAACCGCGACTGGAGCTTCCTCGAAGCCGTCATCAATGGTGCGTTCACGGTACCCGGCGACGGGGCCGTCGATTTCGCCGCCGTCATCGACAGGCTCAAGCGGATCGGCTATCGCGGGTGGATCGTCGTTGAAGCCGAACAGGACCCGGTCATTGCGCCGAGCTACGAGTATGCGGAAAAGGGCTACCGAACGCTGCGCACGCTCGTCGATGCTCCGCTCGCCGAGCGCGACACGATCAAGGAGGATGCATGAGTCTGCTAGTCAAAGCCCAGCGCGAGGGTATGACGATTGCGCGCGTAACGCCCGAATCGGCGGGCTGGCGATATGTCGGGTTCGCCGCCTATCGTCTCGGCCGCGAGGAAGTGCTCTACGTGCACGAAGCGGCGCGCGAAACCTGCATCGTCGTATTGACGGGCGCGGTCACGATCGAAGCCGACGGCCAGCGCTTCTCGAGTCTTGGAGCGCGCGACAGCGTGTTCGAGGATTCGGCGCCCTGCGCGCTCTATCTGCCTCCGAACGTACGGGCCACGGTGCGCGCCGAGCGCGATGCCGAACTCGGCATGGCGAGCGCGCCCGCGGAGGGGCGTTACGGTATGCGCCTCATCGAGCCGTCGCAAATGAAGCGCTCGGTGCGCGGCAAGGCCCTCAATACGCGCTACGTCTGCGACATCCTGCCTCAGACCGAGCCGGCCGAGTCGCTGCTCGTCGTCGAGGTGCGCACACCGGGGGGCCACTCGTCGAGCTACCCGCCGCACAAGCACGACGCCGA
>JBCNPL010000175.1:0-5377 GCA_039593375.1 Paraburkholderia sp.
CACCGCCGTTTCCGCCGATGGTTCCGCCGGTGTTGTCCATGGCGCCGGTATGGAACGTCATCAGGCCCGTGCCGGCGTCCGCGATCTGCCCACCCTCATTTATCAGGCTGCCGGATTGAAGCGTCGTGGTCTGTGCGTTGGTTGAAACGACACCGTTCGTGTTGTCGAAGCTGCCCGCCACCGAAAGCGCAGTAGCGCCCTCGCCTGTTTGCTCGAGCCTGCCCGCGCGGTTGGATACCGACGCAGCAGTCAGTCCGATTTGCGAGGCGCTCATCGCCCCCTGGTCGTCGACGATCGCGCCCGCGGCCGTCAACGCAAGCCCACCGCCCGCACTGAGGGTGGCGCCCGTATGGACGATGTTGCCGCTATCGCCGGCCGCTCCGCTCGCCGCCAGCGAGGCATTGCCGTTTGCCAGCGTTTGCGCGCCGGCCATATCGAGGCTGCTGCCCGCGATCGAGAGGTTGCCGCCCGCCAGGTTTTGTCCGGTGGCGCTGATCGCGCCCGGTGCCGTCAGCGTAAGGCTTCCCGAGCCCGTAACATGCCCGTTCGAGTCGATGCCAGCGCCGAGCGCGCCGCTCGAAGCAATCGTCGCGCCGCTTACCGTGGTGTTGCCCAACGCCGCGAGCGTGCCGCTATTGCTCAGTTGAGCTTGGCTGGCAACGCTAGCATTTTGTGCGGCGTACGTGCTGCCGCTATTCGACACGTCGCCCGCCGCGCGAATGTCGATGTTGCCGCTGGCGCTCGTCGTACCGGCCAGCGTGACCTTGCCCTGGCTACTCAGCGTGACGTCGCCGGCTCGAGCTTCGATCGTTCCCGCGCTATTGACGCCGACACCGGCCTCCGTGCCGACGAGCATGATCTTGCCGGCGTACATCCCGCCAAGTTGCCCGACGTCGATGGCGACGCCGGGCTTGTTGCCGTCTGGCGTAAGCGCCTGTGCGCTCAGATCGCCATACTGCACGTCATTCGCGCCGGCAACGACGTTGAGCGACTTGTTGGCCCAAAGTTTTCCGTTGATCTCAACGCTGCGCGCGATAAAGTCGACCTGATCGACATTGCTGCCGTTCAAGCCCTCCGAGCCGATCTGAATCTGCCCGCCCGTCACATGGAACGAATCAAGACTGCCGCTACCCCCAAAGACGGGCGTCCCCGTTGTCAGCACACCGCGGCTCGTGTTGATGAACCCGCAGCCATTGCAATAAATGCCCGCCGGGTTCGCGATGACGACCTGCGCCTGCGGCCCCGCCACCTCCGTATAGCCGAGCAACTGGCTCGTGCTGCCGCCCACCACCTGATTCACGATGACGCGAGCGCTTCCCGACGAAAGATAAGGATTCCCCGCTACGTATCCGCCCTGCTGCGTGAGCACGTTGCCCTGGGAGTTGTTGAGAATCAGCCCTGGCTTGCCGACGTTGAATTGCGAGTAGAGGTTGTTGGAAACCCCCGCGCCGTTCGGCGTCGTGATCTGCACGACCGGTAGTCCGTTGGCCGTCACGCCAACGGCGGGCTTGCTGGCCGCCGGCGCCGTCGGCAAAGCGGCAACTTGCGCCTGGACCAACAACGGCTGCATGCCCATGACGCAGAGCGCGGCGAATGCGACATGCCGCATCGCGAGCATGTCGATGGCCTGCCATGCGTTGCGTACGAACGCGGCTGTTCCCCGCTTTCCACCCTTGCCCTGTGTGCGCCCCTTGCCGACGCTGCTTGCGTTTTCCTGGACGGCCATCCACAGTCCGCGGGCCGCATTGAAGACGATGCGATAGAGGAATCTGTTCATAGCTGAAAGCTCACGCTGAAA
The DNA here is from genome assembly GCA_039593375.1 of Paraburkholderia sp. Taxonomy (GTDB): domain Bacteria; phylum Pseudomonadota; class Gammaproteobacteria; order Burkholderiales; family Burkholderiaceae; genus Trinickia. Next base: position 1,799 of record JBCNPL010000175.1, read on the forward strand.
CCCGCAACGGGCCACCGGTTGGGGAAATTGGCGGGCTGATACAGCGGGCCGCCGAGAAACACGTCGTAGTAGAGGTTCTTGAATGGGCTGCCGCGCAGGCCGATGACGGCGCCGGCGAGCTTGCGGCCGAGGAGGTTCTGGGCCGATGGGCCGAACACCTCGCCGCCGTCGATCCCGAGGTAAAAGCTCTGCCCGGTGCGAAAGATCGGCACCTCGAGATCGTTGCGAACGTAGAAGCCCTTTTCGGCTTCGAGCATCGTGTTGCCGTCGAAACCGCGGACCGTATAGCGGCTGCCGATCGAGATGTCCTCGGTCGGATAGAGAACGTTGGGCGAGTTCTGTGCATGCACGGTCGTCAGGTAGCGCAACGGGACGCGCCCGACTGAGAACGGCACGCTCAACGTCGCGTCGAGCGATTCGATGTGGTAGTAGTACGTCGGAGCACCGGCATCGACGCCGGGCAGATCGCTTTGGGCGCCATACCAGGGCACGCCCCATCGGTAGGCCAGCGTGCTGTCGAGTTGAGCGGGACCGAAGTAGTGCTTGTGCTCCCAGCCAATCTCGGCGTAGCTGTTGTCGCGATGCTGCACGTCGAGTTCTGAGCCGTCGATGAATGCTTCGCTGTAGTACTTCCCCGTGCGGAATTCGAGCGTGTTCTTCTGGACCTGATCGCGTTGGAAGAGATACTCGGCCTTGACGTCGAAAGTCTTCGCGAGGCCGCTCGATACCAACGTGGCGAACGCCCCCGCAATCTGCTGGTGGTAGTGATACTGGCTCGCGGTCGCAGTGAACGTCCAGTTGCCCCACGGAATCGAGTAATAGGCACCGGCGCCGTGGGTGCCGTAGCGATCGGTATGGCCGTTCGCGTCGTGGTTGTAGCTGAGGTCGAGGATGTCCGACAGCCCGAGCAGGTTGCTCAATCCGAGGTGAACCGTGGCCTGCAGTTGTCCGGTCGACTTGAGCCCGCTGTCGTCGAGGCTCGTCGTCAAGGTCCACGGCTTCGTGCGCTTGACCGTGATGACGATATCGCTCTCACCCGTCGATTTGCCCGGGACGATCTGCATGTCGACGTCCTGATTCGGCGCGCGCTTCATCTGCTCGAGCCCTTGCTCGAGATCGCGCAGATTGAGCAGCCGGCCGGCATGGGTCGGGAATGCGTTTCGCCAAGTCCCGTAGGTCTTTGGGTCCGCGAAGCGAATCTCGCCGATGACGCCCGGGATCAGATCGAGCGTTAGCTTGCCGCTCGAGAGGTCCTGCTCGGGGATCAGCACGCGAGTCGTCGTATAGCCTTTCTCGAGGATCAACGCGGAAAGGCGATGGACGATCAGATTGAGACCCTCGCGGCCGACGCATTGGCCGCGGTAACGCTGCAAATACGCCGACGCGAAAGTGAGTGCGCCGGGAAAGAGCGGATCGGGCGAGAGCGCGCGGGCACCCGCGGAACGGACGGTTTCGCTGAGCCCGGCCGGGATTCTCAGCGTGAGGTCCTCGATCGTGAAGCAAGGCGACTCTTGCGGCACGCGTCCGTTGTCGATCGGTTCTGCACCCTGCCGCGGCTCGAGCTCGACTTTCGGTGCGTTCAATGCACGCTCGCGTTCGATCGCCTGCTGCTGCGCACGCCGCCGCTGCTCTTGTTCGTCCAGCGTACTCGTTGCCTGTGCGTGCGACACGCATGACCCGCTCATCGCCGCGAGCGCGCCACAGAGCCGCAGTATCGCGCGCAAGTGTGCCCACTTGACAGCGCGTTTTGTTGTTCTCGGCCCGCTTGGCAACCTGTCGATTGCAGGCTCGCTACCTCGTTTTTTCATTCTTTCTCGGTGTGTTGTTCTTGTATGTCGACTGCCGGCGCAACCCCGTGTGAATGCAATCGACATTGCTCGACTAAAACAGTAGCGGCCAACGCGACTCGCGAGCGTATTGACGCCCGCATCACATCGCCTTCCGATTGCTCGACAAACGGATTCCCGACCGCAGTGCCGCAGTGGCTTCAAAGCCAAACGTTTGCTCGATCGCGCCTAGAAAGAAGCACAAATAGGCTTCAAGAACGCACGCGAAGCGAGTCCGCGTGGAGCGGACAATCGAAAGAAGGCGCGAGTGAAGCCGCGATATCGCTGCCGCCAATGCGGCGTTCGAGCATGGCTTGTCGGGAAACCGGCGCGAATCCGGCTAGCCCTGTCGACTCGCGACTAGAGCGCCTGAAAACCGGCGAAGCGGCAACCTTGTAATTGCCTCTCTTACGTCGTTGCCAAGAAAACGAATGTGATCGACGCCTCTCGTCATCGATTGCCCCATAACCCCGAATGCTTGCAGCATGTTCAGCCCCGGAACTTGAAATTTTTAATCATCATGAGCACGTCGCTCCGAAATTCGGCTGAGGCTCCCGTCTCTTCGCTCGGGTAGCGTTGCCGATGGTTTCGGGCCATACACATGCCGAATATCGGCGAGCCGAGGCGGATCTTTAGAAATTTTTTGTAACAGACGCGGCAACGCTCCCGGCACCAGCGCCGTCATCATTTTGACTTGGTATGATGTGCGCCGCGCCGCCGGCCGACGCTGGCGCTGGCGGCTCAAATAACCACCGCCCCCAAGCGGCACAATCGCGCGGGGGTTCGATGAACTGCTTCGAGGAGTCAACGTGAAAAAACTATTTGCCGCGGTAGCCATTGCAGCATTCGCTTGTGCCGGCGCTGCGCAAGCGAAAGAATGGAAGGAGATTCGCATCGGCGTCGACGCGAGCTATGCCCCGTTCGAGTCGAAGGCGCCGGACGGCAAGCTCGTCGGATTCGACATCGATCTCGGCAACGAAATCTGCAAGCGTGTGCACGCGAAGTGCGTCTGGGTCGAGAACGACTTCGACGGCCTGATCCCGGGGCTCAAGGCGCGCAAGTTCGACGGCGTCCTCTCGTCGATGACGATCACGCCGGAGCGTGAGCAGCAGATCGCATTCTCGAAGCCTCTGTTCGATACGCCGACGGCGCTCGTTGCGAAGAAGGGCTCGGGCCTGCTGCCGACGGCCGCCTCGCTGAAGGGCAAGTCGGTCGGTGTCGAGCAAGGCACGACGCAGGAAGCGTACGCGAAGAAGAACTGGGAGCCGGCCGGCGTGAAGGTCGTCCCCTATCAGAACCAGGACCAGGTCTATCAAGACCTGTTGTCGGGTCGTCTCGACGCCGCCTTGCAAGACAAGGTGCAAGCCGATCTCGGTTTCCTGAAGCAATCGCGCGGTGCCGGCTTCCAGGAAGCCGGCGAGCCGATCCCGAGCGGCGCCGCGGCCATGGGCATGCGCAAGGAAGACAAGGACCTGAAGGCCGAGGTCGACAAGGCCATCGACGGCATGATGAAGGACGGCACCTACAAGAAGCTCGAGAGCAAGTACTTCGACTTCGACGTCGCGCCGAAATCCAACAGCTGATCGAATGAACGGGCCGCCGCAAGGCGGCGTTCGTCTCGACGAAAGGCTCCGCCAATGCGCGGAGCCTTTTTTATTTATCTGTAACGCGGCGGTCGATCCTCTTAAGTTTGGCTTAATTGTTGGCTGCCACGATAGCAGCCATACCACCCCTGTTGAGCCGCCGGAGCATT
>JBCNPL010000176.1:0-5365 GCA_039593375.1 Paraburkholderia sp.
GGCGCGCATGCGACCCATGTGGAGATCGTCTGGCGAGCGGCGATTGCGGGTGCGGGCTTCGGACTGTTTCAAACACCGAACAATCGCGAGATGCTCAGCGTCGTCGACAAGGCGCGCACGGGCATCGCCTCGGGCGTGCTCGCGACGGCTCGTACGCTCGGACAATCGATCGGCGCCGCGCTCGTCGCCGTGGTGCTGGCGAACCTGGCGCCCGCGGGCGCGGCGGCGTCCGGCGCGCCCATTGCGGGCTGGCCCATCGGGGCCGCGTTGTGGATCGCATGTGCGTCCGGCTGCGCAGCGGCCGCGCTGAGCGCTTCGCGTCACGTACGCCGGCGGTAGCGGAGCCCTCGGCAGATACACGTGCAGCGTTTTCTGCTAACGTGCCGTTTCCACGGACGTTCGCGAAGCAATGAAAGTGCTCATCGTCGAGGACGACGCGGCGATCGCCGCCAACCTCTGTGACTACCTCGAAAGCATCGGCTACGAAATCGATGTTGCCGCGAGCGGCAACGCGGGCTTGCACTTCGCGCTCGCGGAGCATTGGGACGCGATTCTGCTCGACCTCTCGTTACCGGGAGTCGACGGGCTGACGTTGTGCCGCAAGCTGCGCGAGGAGGCGCTACGCGATACGCCGGTGCTGATGCTGACGGCGAGGGATCGCCTCGACGACAAGCTGGCCGGGTTCGAACACGGCGCCGACGACTATTTGATCAAGCCGTTTTCGCTGAAGGAAGTCGGCGCGAGGCTAGGCGCGCTGATCAAACGCTATCGCGGCAAAGTCGCGGCGCGCGAGCTGCGTTTCGCGGATGTCCGCCTCGACCTGGCGACGCTTGCGGTCGAGCGGGCGGGCCGCGCGATCAAGCTGCAGCCGAAGTGTCTGCAGTTGCTGCGGATCATGATGCGCTCGCCCAACCGGGTATTCGGGCATGCGGAACTCGAAGCGGAGGTCTGGGGCGAAACGCTGCCTGGCAGCGATACCCTGCGCTCGCACATCTATACGCTGCGCAAGGCCTTGACGCAGCCCGGCGAGGCCGACCTCATCGAGACGGTTCACGGGCTCGGCTATCGGCTGGCGGCGGGTGGTAAAAATGCGGCGTAGCCTGCGCTTCAAAGTCGCCCTCGTTTTTTCGATGCTGACGATCGTCCTGCTCGTCGCTCAGGCATTCGGCGTCAGAGTCCTGGCGGAAGCGCAGGCGGAAAGGCTCATCGGGTCGCTGATACACGACGACATGGTCGGCGTGCTGCGGCGTTATCAAGCCGACGAGGCGCTCTTGCCACCGTTCGACTCGGCCCTCGGCGGCTACGTATCGGCCGCGTACCGGCAACCGGTCACCGTTGCTCTTCCGTCGTCCGTCAGTCACCTGCCCAATGGTGTCCACGAGATCATCCTCGGCGGACGCGAAATTCACGTGGCGATCGCCCCGCTCAGGTCGGCGCGGCTCTATCGCGTCTACGACTTCAGCGCCTACGAAATGCACTTCAAGGACGTCGTCAACGCGCTGATGGCGGGTACCGGCATATTCGCGCTGCTGACGATCTGGCTCTCGTTCGGACTTTCGGCGCTGCTCGTGCGCCAGGTCGCCGGCCTCGCCCGCCAGGTCAAATCGCTGCGCCACGAAGGTTCGGCACTGATCAACACCGGCAAGTACGACGAAGAGGAACTCGTGGATCTCGTCGACGCGTTCAACGACTACCACCGGCGCATGGCGGACGCGATCGAACGAGAAAAGGACTTCACGAGCCACGTGAGTCACGAGCTGCGCACACCGCTCACTGCGATCAAGACGAGTTGCGAACTGCTCGAAGAGGATCCGTCGATCGTCGGCAAATCGCGGGCCCGACTCGCTCAGATCGATCGAGCGGCCGACGGTATGCGCGAGCTCGTCAATGCGTTGCTGTTGCTCGCGCGTGAGGAGTCGGCCACGCACTCGGGACCGGTGACGCTCGCGCGCATCGTCGCGGACGCTTTGCAGCCGTTCGAAGAGGCGCTGCGAGCCAAGAATCTCGCGACCGTCGTCGAGATCGACGCGGCGACAAGCGTGGACGTCAACGCGGCGGCACTCGCGATCGTGCTGTCCAACCTGATCGACAACGCCGTCCGTTACACGAACAACGGACAAATCCGCATCGCCTGGGAAAACGGGCGACTGATTGTCGAAGATACGGGCTGCGGCATCGCCGAGCATGCCTTGCCTCATGTGTTCGAGCGGTTCTATAGAGGAGGAGAGCCCGCATCCGATGCGCGCGGCTTCGGCCTGGGATTGGCGATTGTCCGTAAGATTTGCGAAAGGTACGGTTGGGAAGTGACGATCGAGAGCCAAAGCGGGCGAGGCACTCGCCTTTCGCTGCACTTGAAGGCGAACGGCGAAGACCGTTTCGAAAGTCCGGACGGCAAGCGCCCCGGCGCGAGCGTGACCGCGTTTTGACGAAAATTTCACAAAGCCTTGCGTAGCATCGTGTCAGGATGCCGTCGAACCGAGCGGCACCGGGACCGAGAATCGCCACGACAATGAACCCCCGGCTGCTTTTTTATATGGCCGTCTCGATCGCATTGACTGCGGGGGCAGGCTGGTACATCTCCCGCATGCTCGATGCGGGCATCAACTCGTACCTTTACGTTTCGCTTGACGCGGGTTCGTCCGTGCCCGGCGCGGCGGTCGATGCGAAGCCGGCGCCGTTGCCTGCCGGGCGTATGCCACGGACCGGAGACGCAGCCATCGCCGAGGCGAGCCCGCGCACGCAGCGAGAAAGCACCGGACGATAGCTCCGGCGGCAACGTGGTTTTCGCCCGGGCCGCGCCGCGCTATTCCATCCCGAGCAGATAAGGATCACGCCGCACGTTCGCGGGGCAGAAGATCCTGAACTCGACCGGCCCAGGCGGCGGCGCGGTCTCGACCACGCCGCACGCATGCAGCATATGCTGTAACGCGGAGATGACCTGTCCGTCGGGGTCCTGATCGATCGCGACGTCCATCATTCCGTCCTCGATGTACTGCCGATGTGTGTCGAGCATCTCATGGCTCACCCAGACGACTTTCCCCGCGGCCCCCGACTTTCGCAACGCGGCTTCGATGCCCGCGGAACCGTATCCGCTGTTATAGATGGCGACTACGTCGCCTTGCCTTAGCGCGTTGACTACGGCCGCGTGACAACGATCGACATCGTCGAGCGTTTCCGTTGCCTCCTCGTCGCACACGAGCTGCGGAAAGCGTTCGGTCAATTGAGTGCGGCAGCCGCTGATCCGCTCGACGTGCGCGCGATAGTCGTTGCGGTTGCTGAGCAGCAGCACGCGTCCTGGCCGCGCTGCGAGCCGACCCAAGAAGTAACCGGCGGTTCGACCCGCGCGTGTGTTATCGATGCCGGCATAGTGGAGCCGGCTCACATCGGCGACGTCCGTCACCATCGTAACGACCGGTTCACCTTGTGCGATCACCGCGCCGAGCGCATCGCGCACTCTCGGGGTGTCGTGAGTGGTGACGATCAACCCCGACCGCTTGTATTGCGGCTGCAGTATCGCTCGCGTAATGACGTCGTCGTCGGCTTCGGGGAGAATCTTCCGATGCAGGACGATCCGCCTGTCGAGCATTTGCATCGAGCGCTGCAACGCGTGATTCAAGCGCAGAAAAAACGGCGTGCTGTTCTGCGGCAGCAATACGTCGATGTGTATCAGGCCGTGCCGTGTCTCCGGCAAGACGCGCGGAATCGCGAGGCGCCGCGCGGCCGCGACGACGCGCTCGCGCGTGGCCGCGGCTACGCTGCCTCGCTCGTTCAGCACGCGATCGACCGTCGCGGGACTGACGCCCGCAGCCTCGGCAATCTCGATGAATCGCGGCGTACGCTTGCGTCGTTGCGAGCCAGGGTCGCTCATATCGAAGCCTCTCCATGAATATCGCGCGTGCAGGCAAACCCCGATCAGCGCCATGCGATTCGGCCGACCGGGCCGTTTCGACGGTGATGATATTTCGTCAAGCTTGTTGTTGTCCGCAATACTGGCTTTCCTTAATGTCGAGGTGACGCTTCTCGTCAGTCACGAGCACTCGATCGTCAGCGCTGCGGTGGCAACGGGTCGAGCGATCGACCCGACGCCGTTCCGGTTCGACGTCTTCGCGCATGAAATAGCGCGAGGGCGGGGGCGGCCGAGGCCAGAGTCTTCACCGGCGGAAGCTGGTGTTTTTTCGGCGTTCGAATGGACCCGACGGCACGAGGATATTCCTCGTGCCGCTACTTTTATCTCCGATGCGGATGCTTTGATGAGATTGCGACGCGACCTCGTTCGTCGCCCGCTTTAACTCGGCTCGACATCGCTCTGTGTCCCGAAAGAAGCGGAAATCGACCTTGCCGATTTTTCGGCAAAGTTTCTCGTGCAAGCCATTTTCGACCTCCGTAGATTGAACGGGCATCCAACGATGCCTCCCCCCGCGCAACGACAGCGAACCACGGCCTCCGCCTCGGCCGCGGCGGGGCGTTTTTTTTTAATCCAACGACGACATAGGACGGAGACGACGAAATGAAAAAACCGATGCTTGGAGGACTGGTCAGCGCGAGCGTTCTCATGGGCATATGCACGACCGCCTTTGCGCAGAGTTCGGTCACGCTCTACGGCATAGCCGACGCAGGCTTCGATTATCTGAGCGGCGTGCAAACCGGCACTGGAACGACCGCGTCCCGCTGGCGTGCGCAAAGCAGCGACTGGGGCGCGAGCCGGTTCGGCTTGCTCGGCCGTGAAGACATCGGCGGCGGCTATAACGTCGTCTTTCAACTCGAATCGGGGACGAACCTGATGTCGGGTACGGCCGGCGAAAGCAATGGCCGGCTCTTCAGCCGCAAGGCGCTCGTCGGCGTGCAGAACGACAGTTTCGGCAAGCTGACGATGGGCCGCAACCTCTTCATCGCGAACGACCAGTGGGACTTCGATCCGCTATTGCAGGAAGCCTATTCGTCGACGGCGCTCGTCCGCAGCCGCAACGTGCCGATCACGAGCAACAACATCGAGTATCAGTCGCCGTCGTGGGGCGGCTTCAGCCTGCATGCGCAATACACGCTCGGCAACCAGGCGGGCGCGTTCAATCGCGGCGCGAGCGGCGAAGTAGGGCGCAGCGACGGCATTCAGCTCACGTACAAGACTCCGCTCTTCATGCTGCGCGCCATGTACGACGAGCTGCGCGATACGAACGGACAATTCAGCAACGTGTTCACGGCCTCACGCGAGCTTTTCGCGGGCGGTAACCTCTATTTGAACGCGCTGACGCTGCAGGCCGCCTATACGCACTTGAGCGCACCCGATACCGCTGCCGGGCTCGCGCACACCGCGGACGACTACTGGGCCGGCGCGCAATACCGCGCGACGCCCGCGCTCGCGTTCCAG
>JBCNPL010000177.1:0-5350 GCA_039593375.1 Paraburkholderia sp.
GTTCAGGTACGATCGCGGCGCGCTGAGCTCCGCCGGTTCGGCGACGAACCTGTCGATCGGCCGCCTGCTCGCGGTCCATGAGGAATTGACCGGTACGCCATCGCGCGTGAGAAGCGATCTCGTGCTCGCGGGCGACTGGGACTTCTCGCTCGGCCGCACCGCGAGCGGGTACGCGCGCATCGATCGCGTGAGCGGCGATCTATCGGTCGATACCGGTCGCGGCGGCCTCGTGCCGCTCGGCATCACGACGCTCGGCGCGCGGATGGAGGCGAGCGGCGGCACGCGGCTCACGGCGACGCTGCACGCCGCGGCGAGCCGGATCGGCAAGGCCGACGCCAGCGCGTCCGTGCGGCTCGCCCCTGATGCCGCGCATGGCGGCATGCTCAGCGTCGCCGCCGATGCGCCGCTCGCCGGTACGGTGGCGGCCGATGTACCGTCTCTGAAAACGACGGGTGGCCTTATCGGCCCCAGCTACCTGCTCGACGGCCGTCTCGCGTTGAGGTTGACGCTCGCCGGCACCGCGGCGAAGCCGGCTCTTTCGGGCTCGCTGACGGGCGACGGGCTGTCGGCGACTTGGGTCGACCAGGGCGTTCAGCTGAAGGATGGCGTGGTGCGCGTGGCCCTGACGAACAACCTCGTCGAATTTCAGCAAGTGGAATTCCACGGCGGCAAAGGAACGTTGCGCGCAACGGGGCGCATCGGCCTCGACGGCGTCGAGCCCGATCTCGCGGCGCGGATCGTCGCGGACAAGCTCGAGCTCTTCGCGGCGCCCGACCGGCAGCTCTCGCTGTCGGGCAGTGCGACGGTCGCCAACGGCGGGCCCGAGGGCGGCATGAACATCGACGGCAAGTTCAAGATAGACCGTGCGCTCTTCGACATGCCCGAGCGGCCTGCGCCGAAGCTCTCGGACGACGTCGTGATCGTGCGCAACGGCGGCAATGGAGGAAACGGGGGGGCGGCGCAAGCGTCGTCCGATGCGACGCAGTCGATGAACAAGCCCGTCGGCCGTTTCGCGCCGCGCGCCGACATCGATATCGATCTCGGCTCCGATTTCCGCTTCCGCGGCCAGGGCGCCGATCTCGGTCTGCGCGGCATGGTGACGCTGCTGTCGGCGCCTTTGAAGCCGCTGCGGGCGATCGGCAACGTGCGCGTGACCGAAGGCTCGACCTATTCGACGTTCGGCCGCAAGCTCGCGATCGAAAACGGATTCTTCACGTTCAACGGACCGGTGGCGAACCCCGGCATCAACATCCTGGCGATGCGGCGCAATCAGGACGTCGAGGCGGGGGTGCAGGTGACCGGCACGGTGGGCGCGCCCGTCGTCAAGCTCGTTTCCGAGCCGAACGTGCCTGACGACGAAAAGCTCTCATGGCTGCTCTTCGGCCATGGGACCGATCAGGGCAACAACCTCGGCCAGCAAAGCACGATGACGACGGCGCTCGCGCTGCTCGGCAGCGCGACGGGCAAGCGCGTTGCGCAAACGGTCGGTCTCGACGAGGTCTCGGTGGGGCGCAGCGAGGTCGGCCTGACGGATCCTCAGGTCGTGATGCTCTCGAAGGCGATCACCGAGCGGCTCGTGCTCGGCTACGAGCAGGGGCTGCAGTCGGCAAGCAACGCGTTCAAGGCGACGGTGAACCTGTCTCGCTTCTGGTCCGTCTCCGCTTACGGCGGGACGTTCCAGGGCATCGATATCAGCTTCTCGCGCCGTTTCGACGGCTTCTGGTCGCGCTAGGACCCGTAAACGACGGGCGCGGCCCGTCAGCGCACGCGCATGCCCGGCCGCGCGCCGGTGTGCGGCTCGAGGATATAAAGACCCGGCTCGGCTTTTTCGTCGGCTGCGGAGGCGGCGAGCACCATGCCCTCCGAGACGCCGAACTTCATCTTGCGCGGGGCGAGGTTGGCGACCATCACCGTCAGCTTGCCGACGAGATCTTCGGGCCGATAGGCGGACTTGATGCCGGAAAACACGTTGCGCGTCTTTTGCTCGCCCACGTCGAGCGTCAGCTGCAGCAGCTTGTCGGAGCCTTCCACGGCCTTGCAATCGACGATGAGCGCCACGCGCAGATCGATCTTGGCGAAATCGTCGATGCTGATGACGCCGTTCGCGTTGTCGACGGTCGTCTCCGCCTTCGCGCCTTTCGTGTTTTTCGCGCTTGTCCCGTCGGCCTGCTGGCCTTTGCCCTTGCTCGCCCCGGCGTTCCCCGAGCCTTGCTGATCGGGCGCGGCGTTCGCGGGCTGCAGGCTTTGGCGATTGGCGGCGACGAGGGCCTCGATCTGCTTCGGATCGACACGCGTCATCAGGTGCTTGTAGGCGTTGATCGGCCGCTCGGATGACAGCGGCCGGCTCGCGTCGGCCCAGACGAGCGGCGCAACGCCGAGGAATGCTTCGACATTCTCGGCGAGCACCGGCAGCACGGGCTTCAGCGCAATCGAGAGCAGCCGGAACGCTTCGATGCTGACGCTCACCGTCTCGTGCAGCGCGACGGCGTTGGCCGGGTCCTTGGCCTGATCCCAGGGCTTGGCGCCGTCTACGTAGGTGTTGACGGCGTCGGCGAGCTCCATCGTCTGGCGGATGGCGCGGCCGTACTCGCGCGCTTCGTAATGCGCGGCGATTTGCGGAATCGCCTCGCGCAACGTGTCGAGCAGCGGATGGTGCATCGCGCTGTCCTGCACGCGTCCGTCGAATCGCTTCGTCAAAAAGCCGGCGGCGCGGCTCGCGATGTTGACGTACTTGCCGACGATGTCGCTATTGACGCGCGCCTGGAAGTCTTCGAGGTTGAGATCGATGTCTTCCATCGTCGAGTTGAGCTTGGCGGCGAGGTAGTAGCGCAGCCATTCGGGGTTGAGCCCCGTCTCGACGTAGCTCGACGCCGTGATGAAGGTGCCGCGAGATTTCGACATCTTCGCGCCGTCGACGGTCAGGAAACCGTGCGCGAACACGTTGGTCGGCGTGCGGTGGCCCGAGAACTCGAGCATCGCGGGCCAGAAGAGCGTGTGGAAATAAAGGATGTCCTTGCCGATGAAGTGGTACTGCTCGGCATCCGAGCCCTTGCGGATCCAGTCTTCGAAGTCGAGGCCCTTGCGCGCGGCGAGATTCTTGAAGCTCGCGTAGTAACCGACCGGTGCGTCGAGCCAGACGTAGAAGTACTTGCCGGGCGCCCCGGGAATCTCGAAGCCGAAGTAGGGCGCGTCGCGCGAAATGTCCCAGTCGGCGAGCTTGGCCTCGCCCGCCTCGCCGAGCCATTCCCGCATCTTGTTCGTCGCTTCCGGCTGCGCGAGGCCGCTCACCCAGCCGCGCAGGAAAGCTTCGCAGCGCGGATCCGAAAGCCGGAAGAAGTAGTGCGTCGACGTCCGGCGGACCGGTGTCGCGCCCGAGACGACCGAGTACGGGTTGATCAGATCCGTCGGCTGGTAGGTCGAGCCGCAAACCTCGCAACTATCGCCGTACTGGTCCTTGGCGCCGCATTTCGGGCATTCGCCCTTGATGAAGCGGTCCGGCAGGAACATTTCCTTGACGGGGTCGTACGCCTGCTCGATCTCGCGGGCGTCGATGAATCCGGCTTCCCTGAGGGCGAGGTAGATCGACTCGGACAGCTCGCGGTTCTCGTCGGACTCCGTCGAGTAGTAGTTGTCATACGAGATATAAAAGTTCGCGAAATCACGCTGGTGCTCGCGCGCGACGCGCTCGATCAGCGCGGCGGGCGTGATGCCCTCCTTTTCGGCGGACAGCATGATCGGCGTGCCGTGGGCGTCGTCGGCGCAGACGTAGTAGACCTCGTGCCCATGCATTCGCAGCGCGCGCACCCAGATGTCGGTCTGGACGTGCTCGACCATGTGGCCGAGGTGGATCTGCCCGTTCGCGTAAGGCAAGGCGGACGTGACGAGGATCCGGCGGCGCGGCTGGTCGGTGCTGGCGGCGAATTGAGCGTGCGATGTCATCTGCGTTTCGGGAGGGACTGCTGGTGCAAGGGGAAGCAGCGATTTTAACAGGCGGGGCACGGTTCATCGTCCCGGCTGCTCGCGGCCGCCGATTCGGGCGGAGATGGGCAAAAAAAACCGGGGCAATCGCCCCGGAGCAACAACGACAAGAGGAGAATGGTGACGCGGCTGGCTTGCGCCAACCACGTACCAATTCTAGTGACAGCGAATCGCCCGGCGAGTTCGAAATTTTTTTCGATTCGTTTACCGGAAGATTCCGGGCGGCTTCCGCGCCCGTCCGACAAGGCTTCCGGCCGATTCCCGGGGAGCCCCGCGGTGTCGGCTCGTTAATCCTTACTGATAACGCGGTTGTTGGCCAGGCTGAGCCGTCGCGCGCAAATAGATTTCGACACGGCGATTTTGCGCACGCCCGGCGTCCGTGTTGTTGTCGGCGACGGGGTTGCTTTGACCGTAGCCCTGCGCGGCCAGGCGGTTGGGCGAAATGCCGTGCTGGGTCAGATAGGTGGCCACGCTCTGGGCGCGATTGACCGACAACGTCTGGTTGTACTGAGGGCTACCCGTGCTGTCCGTGTATCCGCGAACCTCGGCGACGAGCTCCGGATGCTGTTGCATCTGCGTCGACAGCTCGTTCAGCGTCGGGTAGAGCGCCGGGTTGATCTGATAGCTGTTCGTGGCGAAAGTCACGTTGCTCGGAATGTTCAACTTGAGCGAGCCGTCCGGCTGCTCGCTGACCTGCGTGCCTGTGCCCCTCGACGCCCCCGAGAGACGATTGCGGATGGCATCCCACTTGTAGCCGGTGATGCCGCCGAGCAGCGCACCGGCGCCGGCGCCGATCGCGGCCCCCTTGCCGCCGCCCGCCAACGCGCCGATGACGGCGCCCACGCCCGCGCCGGCGCCGGTGCCGTAGGCGGCGTTCGTCTGCTCCTGCGTCGCGCAACCCGCGACGAGCGCGCCGGCCACTGTCAACACGGCCAGGCGGGTCATTGTTTTCGTTTGCATCTTTTCGGTCCTCTCATCAAAACGTGTCGGAACGGCGTAACGGTGCCGCGCGGGCGTCAGCCGACGTCGACGGCGCGAACCACTACAATAGCGCTTATGCGGCCTGATGCGGCCCCACGGTGTGCCGACGCGAAGGTGCCCGTCAGGCCGGTTTTTGGCAATGGCACGCAACATTTTTTTTCAATTTTCCGCTTCACGGTGAGCGGGGCGCCGGCGGCCGCGATGCAAGCGCGCTGCCGATTTCTCGTTCGCCGCAAGCCGTTTTCTTTCCGGAGTCGTCTCAATGAGCATTGATCGGGCCTTGGTCGACGCCGCGCTCGCGGCCGTCACGGACCCCAACACGGGCCGCCCGTTCTCGGCAGCGAAAGGCGTCAGGAACGTCGCGATCGACGGCGCGCACTATCGCGCCGTC
>JBCNPL010000178.1:0-5345 GCA_039593375.1 Paraburkholderia sp.
GACGAAAGCGCGCGCCAGCGCGACGCGCTGCTGCTCTCCACCCGAGAGCAGCTTCGGATAATGCCCCGTGCGCGCGCCAAGCCCGACCTGCTCCAATAGCGCACGCGCGCGGCGCGACGCATCGTGTGCGAGTATGCCGCCTTGCAGTTCGAGCGGCAGACGCACGTTCTCGAGCGCGGTCAAATGCGGCATCAACTGAAACGACTGAAAGACGAAGCCGACGGAGCCGTTGCGCAGGTTCGCGCGCTCGTCTTCAGAGAGTGCCGTAAGTTCGCGTCCGAAGAGCCGAACCGACCCCGAACTCGCGTTGTCCAATCCCGCGAGCAAGCTGAGCAAAGTCGACTTGCCCGACCCCGACGCCCCCACGATCGCCATACTGCTGCCTGGCATGACGTCGAGATCGATGTCGTCGAGTATCGTCAGCTCGCCTGCCGCATCCTTGACCCTCTTGGACAACTTCCGCACTTCGATGATGGGCTCGATATTTTCCTGCATGAAGAAGCATCGCTCGAGAGTGAATACCGTCGGTAGGACCGGCGCGCATTCGCATGGCGCCACGCGGCTCGTCGGGCTTGCCGCGCGGGCTCTGCCGCGGACGGCTGCCGGCGCTACGCGAGGCGTCCTGGGCGCCGTTGCCTCGCTAGCCGTACTCGCCGCCGCCACGTTGGCATGGCCGCCGCCCGCGGAGGCTGCCGTCGCGGCCGAATCGTCGAAGCCCGTCATCGTCGTGCTCGGCGACAGCATCTCGGCCGAATACGGCCTGCCGCGCGACACGGGCTGGGTCGCCCTGCTGCGCCAGCGGCTCGCCAACGAGCGGATCGATTATAGCGTTGCCAACGCAAGCATAAGCGGCGACACGACGAGCGGCGGTCGGGCTCGCATGCCCGAGTTGATCGCGCGACTGAAGCCAGCGATCGTCATCGTCGAGCTCGGGGCCAACGACGCCCTGCGTGGCGTGCCGCTCTCGACGACGGAAGACAACCTGCGCACGATCGTCGAAGAAGCGCAGCAGGCTCGCGCGAAGGTGGTGCTCGTCGGCATGTACGTGCCGTCCAATTACGGGCCGGCTTACACGCAACGCTTCCACGCGATCTACGGCACGCTTGCCAAGGAATTCAACGTGCGGCTCGTACCGTTCCTGCTCGCCGGAATCGAAAACAAGCCCGAAATGTTTCAGGCCGATCAAATGCATCCGAACCGGCAGGCGCAGACCGTGCTGCTCGATAACGTATGGCCGGCGCTCGCGCCGCTGCTGCATCGGTGAAGCGTCCGGCGGTGCGCCGCTGTCTCGGAGCACCGCCGGCAAGAGTCAGCCTCCGTCGCCTTGCTTGCCCTCGAGCGAACCGTAGATCTTGACCTTCGAGCGAGCACGCAGCGCCGCGAGATACGCCTCGATATCCTGCTGCGCACTGATCTGAGCGAGCTGCTGCTGCGCAGCCGCGAGTCGCGCGGGATCGATCGGCGCACCCGGCAGTACGGCGTTGATACGGTAGATGCCGTAGCCGGCGTCGCCGAGGTCGACGCCGACGTACGCGGGCAACTTGCTCGCATCGGCCTTGAACACCGCGGCGAGTGCGGCCGGAGGCACGCCCTGCGCATCGGTACGGGAGACCTTCGTCTCAGGCCCGAACCCCGCCGTCGACTTCGACTTCTGCAGATCGGCGAGCTTGGCCGTTCCGTCCTTGCGCGCCAGTTCGAGCTCCTGCTCGGTCACGTACTTGTTGCGCACCGTGTCTTTGATCGACGCGAGCGGGGGCGTGGTTGCCGGCTTGTAGTCGGTCACGCGCGCCGAAATCAGCGTGTTGTTGCCGACGTCGATAGCCTGCGTGTTGTTGTGGTCCTTCACGGCATCGTTCGCAAAGACCGCGGCCAGGAACTTCGGATTGTTGAGCGGGCTATCGGGCGGCAGCGCACGGTTCGGCTTGTCGGTGACCGTCGCCGTCTCGATCTTCAGCTTGTATTTGTCCGCGGCGGGCTGAAGGGTCTTCGCCTGCTCGTAGACCGTCGACGTGAAGCCATCCGAGTCGTCGCCGAACGCCTTCGTGGCTTCTTGCGCTTTCAGTTCCTTGATGATGTCGCCCTTCACGTCAGTGAACGGCTTCACGACGGAAGGCTTCTCATCGGTCAGCATGATCACGTGATAGCCGAACGACGAGCGGACGACGTCGCTGATCGCGTTCTTGCCCTTCAGGGCCAGCGCGGCCGCATCGAACGCCTTGTCGCCCGTCAGCACGCCGCCCGTCGACCAGCCGAGATCGCCTCCTTTCGAGGCCGAGCCCGGATCCTGCGAGTCCTTCTTCGCGATTTCGGCGAACTGGTCCGGATGCGCCTTCACCTCGGCCAGCACGCTTTCGGCCTTTGCCTTGGCCTTCGCGTCGTCGGCCGCGCTGGCCGTCGCCGGTGACGCAATGAGAATCTGGCTCACGCGAATTTCGCGCGGCGTCGTGTAGTGCGCGATGTTCTCGTCGTAATACTTCTTCGCGTCGGCGTCGCTCGGCGCGATCGATGCCGCGAGCGTCGCGGGCGAGAACACGACGTATTGGATCGTCGCCGTCTGCGGGGTGGCGAAGTCGGCGCGATGCGCATCGTAGTAGGCCGTCAGCTGCGCGTCGGTAGGCTGGATCTTCGACGCATAGTCGGCCGGATGCAGCACGAGCGATTGAACGGCGCGCTGCTGCTCCGCGAGCTTCGCGAGCTGCTCGGCCATGCTCTTCGGCGTAAAGGCGCTCGCCTGGATGCTGTCGGGAATCTGGTCGATCGCGAGGCCGTAGCGCACGCGTTCGTCGTATTGCTCCGGCGTCATTCCCTGCATCGCCAGGAGCTCCTTGTAGCGGTCGAGATCGATGGAGCCGTCGGGCTTGCGCAGCGACGAGATGACGGGGTCGGCCAGAAGCGCTCGGCGCACGGCCTCGTCCGACGCCGTCAGATGCTCGCGTTGCGCCTCGTCGGCCAGCGCGCGCTGCTGAATCATGCTGTCGAGCAGTTGCTGCCTGCGCTCGGGCGTATCGAAGAGCTTCGAGTCGAACCGTGAGCCGAGAATCTGGCGCGCCTGATCGAGCTGCTGACGCACCGCGTTGTCGAAGTCGGCACGTGCGATCTTGTGCCCGTTGACGCTCGCCACATTGGCGCTTTCGTCGAAAAATCCGCGGAAGCCCTGAATACCGACGAAGCCTAGCCCCGGCACGATGACGAGGACGAGCATGAGCATCATCAGGCGCTTGTGGTTGCGAAAGAAATCAAGCATGCGTGAGGGGTTAGGTTGGACAAAAACGTCCAATAGTACAACAGCAGCCGATCCTGGCGTAAACCGTGAGTTGTCAGCCCGTCCCACCGGTCCCACAATAGCTCGCAGGCTCTCGCGCGGCAGGCCCGAGGAATCGGCCGTTGCCGGCCGGCTCCCGGCGCGCCGCGCCGACGGGAGGCCCTCATGCTCTACGACTGGCTGGAGACGCAGCGCGCGCTGATGCGCTCGATGGACGCATGGGCAACGTCCATCGCCCGGGCGTGCGGACTCCCCGCGCAACGTCCGGAGTCGTTCGCGGTGCCCGGCTGCGAATGGCTGCGCCGCGTTTTCCAGGCGAGGCTCGAGCCGCCGCCGTTCGCGATCGCCTCGGCGACGGTCGGCGGCCGACGCATCGCCGTCGAGGAATCCGTCGTCGACGGCACGGCGTTCTGCGTATTGCGCCGTTTCGCGCGACAAGCCGGAGCGGCGATCGGGCTCGACCACGGCGCGCCGATCCTGCTTTGTACGCCGCTCGCGGGACACCACGCGGTGATGCTGCGCGAGACGGTCGAAACGCTGCTCGAGGACGCCGACGTCTACGTGACCGATTGGGCCAACGCGCGCGATGTGCCGCTCGCCGAGGGCCGCTTCGGTCTCGACGACTACGTGCTGACCGTCGAGCGGTTCATGCGTCGGCTCTGCCGCGATGGACTGCATGTGCTTGCGGTCTGCCAGGGGACGGTGCCGGCCATCGCCGCGGCGGCGCTCGTCGCGGCGCGCGGCGAGCCGGCGCCGATCTCGGTCACGCTGATGGGAGGACCGATCGATACGCGGCTCAACCCGACCGCCGTCGACCGGCTGGCGGCCACGCACAGCCTCGACTGGTTTCGCGCCACGGTCATCGATACCGTGCCCGCCGGATATCGCGGCGCCGGACGGCGCATTTACCCCGGATATCTGCAGCACGCCGCAATCGTCGCGGCGCATCCGCACCGGCAACTGGCGCTCGAAACGCGGTATTGGGCGAGCCGGCTCGCGGGCGACGCCGCCACGATAGCGGCGAGCCGGCGTGCGTTGGACGAGTATGCGGCCGTGCTCGACATGACCGAGGACTACTTTCTCGATACGCTGCGCCTCATTTTCAAGGAGCAGCGGCTCGCGCGCGGAGCGTGGGCGGTCGACGGCCGGCGCGTGCGCGGCAGTGTGCTCGGATCCATCGCGCTTTGCACGGTCGAGGGCGATCGCGACGACATCACGGGCGCCGGCCAGACCCACGCGGCGCACGCCGTCTGTGGCGCCATGCCCGGCGCGCCGCGCAAACGGCTGACGATTGCCGATTGCGACCACTACGATCTCTTCACGGGCCCGCGCTGGCGCGAGGCTATCCATCCGGCTCTGGCCGCGTTCTGGCGTGAGACGCACGAGCCGCAGCCCGCCGCGATCAGCTGAAGTTCCGAACACGGATACTCATCGTGGGCCATCCCCGGCGCCTTCTCTTGGACGCATGCGGCGCCGGCCGTCAGGGCGCTGAAACGAAGCGTCGCCATCGGCAAGCGGATTCGTCAGTCCATTACTATTCGCAAAGCGATTAAACTACACGCCCCGCCAGCCTGTGAACGGCCGGGTTCAACGTCTCTCGACGGATATCCCCAGCCCGCGCGAAGGGCCGAACCGCGGATCGGCTGCGCACCGCCGCGCATCTTCCGTACCCGCCGTAGGACAACTCTTACAGCGCTTCTCCAACGCTTACCGAAGTTTCATACGCCGCTGATAGGCTTGGCGCGCGCTACCACCGATACTTCACATGGAAATTGATTCGACGCACCCAGGGCGGGTGCGCACCCAAAAGGCGGAGGCCGAAGATATGTTGCTCGAATTGGAACTGGAGGAGGACACGCGCACGGAACGCCCTTCTTCGCCTTCGACCGTACCCGCGCGTTCGCCGAAGACCGCGCCGAAGCCGCCATCGGCGAGCGCCGGCTGCACGAACTGCTCAATGCTCTCGGCCTGCATGCCGAATAGCCTCACTTCCGAAGAGCTGAGGCGCTTCGACTCGATCGTGACCGCGACGCGTCTCGTGAAGCGCGGCGAAGCGCTCTACCGCGCGAACGACGAATTCCAG
>JBCNPL010000179.1:0-5328 GCA_039593375.1 Paraburkholderia sp.
CATCCTGCGCGAATCGGCCGCGGCGCAAGCCGCGCAAAAGAAGCTCGAGGCCGAGTTCGCGAAGCGGGATAAGGATCTGCGGGATATGGCGCAGCGACTGAAGGCGATGTCGGATGCGCTCGACAAGAACGGTGCGTCGCTGTCGCCGGCCGAGCGGGCCGACAAGCAGCGGGATCTCTCCAATCTCGATAGCGATTTTCAGCGCAAGCGCCGTGAGTTCAACGAGGATCTGAACCAGCGTCGCAACGAAGAGCTCGCCGCGGTGCTCGACAAGGCCAACAAGGTCATCAAGCAAATCGCCGAACAGCAGCATTACGATCTGATCGTGCAGGAAGCCGTCTACGTGAGCCCGCGCATCGACATCACCGACCAGGTGCTGAAGGCGCTCGCCGCTTCGCAGCCGGCCGCAACGAACTGAACCGCGGGAGTCGCAGGGCAA
Organism: Paraburkholderia sp.; assembly: GCA_039593375.1. GTDB lineage: Bacteria > Pseudomonadota > Gammaproteobacteria > Burkholderiales > Burkholderiaceae > Trinickia. The sequence goes on from JBCNPL010000179.1 coordinate 440, forward strand.
TGGCACTGACGCTGGAAGAAATCGCTCAGCGTTTCGGCGGTGAGATCATAGGCGACGCCACCGTGCGCGTCGGCGGGCTCGCGCCGCTCGATCAGGCGCAATCGCATCAGCTCGCGTTTCTCGCCAACCCGAAGTACCTCGCGCAAGTGGGAACGACGCGCGCGGGCGCGGTCCTGATCGCGCCGGCGGACCTCGAAAGGCTCGCGTCGCGCGAGGGACGTAACTTCATCGTCACACCGAATCCGTACGCTTATTTCGCTCGGGTCGCGCAGATGTTCATCGATCTCGCGGCGCCGGCATTGCCGCGGGGCGTGCATCCGAGCGCCGTCGTCGATGCGTCCGCGCAAGTGGCGAGCACGGCCGTGGTCGGTCCGCATGTCGTGATCGAGGCGGGCGCGATCGTCGGCGAGGGCGTGCGTCTCGACGCGAATGTCTTCGTCGGGCGCGGCACGCGGATCGGCGAAGGCTCGCACCTCTACCCGAACGTGACCGTCTACCACGGCTGCAAGATCGGGCCGCGCGCGATCGTTCACGCAGGCGCCGTGATCGGCTCCGACGGATTCGGTTTCGCCCCCGACTTCGAAGGCGCGGGCGATGCGCGTACGGGAACCTGGGTGAAGATTCCGCAGGTCGGCGGCGTGACGATCGAGGCCGACGTCGAGATCGGCGCGAATACGACGATCGATCGCGGCGCGATGGCCGATACCGTCATCGAGGAGTGCGTCAAGATCGACAACCTCGTGCAGATCGGTCATAACTGCCGCATCGGCGCCTACACCGTTATCGCGGGCTGTGCGGGCATCGCGGGCAGCACGACGATCGGCAAGCACTGCATGATCGGCGGCGCCGTCGGCATCGCGGGGCACGTGACGCTCGGCGATTACGTGATCGTCACGGCGAAGTCGGGTGTATCCAAATCGTTGCCGAAGGCCGGCATTTACACGAGCGCATTTCCGGCCGTCGACCACGCGGAATGGAACAAGAGTGCCGCACTGATGCGCAATCTCGACAAGCTGCGCGAGCGTATCAAGACATTGGAGGCGGCGGTCGTAAAGCGCGACGGCGGCGCGTAGCACCGCGATCCGCGGCGGGAGCACTTCGCCTGAAGTATCCGCAGTAGTTATCATCCGCGCAGCCAGGCGTGGAGCAGACATATCATGAGCACCGAAAAAATCAATCTCGACATCCACAAGATTCTTACTCTGCTGCCGCATCGCTACCCGATCTTGCTCGTCGATCGGGTACTCGAGCTCGAGCCGCACAAGAGCATCAAGGCGCTCAAGAACGTGTCGATCAACGAGCCCTATTTCATGGGGCATTTCCCGCAACGGCCCGTGATGCCGGGCGTGCTGATCCTCGAGGCGCTCGCGCAGACGGCGGCGCTTTTGACGTTCGCCGAGGAACCGCACGATCCCGCCAAGACGGTCTACTACTTCGTCGGCATCGACGGCGCGCGCTTCAAGCGCGTCGTGGAGCCGGGCGACCAGTTGATCCTCAATGTGTCGTTCGAGCGTTACATGCGCGGCATCTGGAAGTTCAAGGCGCGCGCGGAAGTCGAAGGCGTGACGGCCGCCGAAGCGGACCTGATGTGCACGGTGAAGCAAACAGGCGATCAATGAAGAAGGGCCAAGCCGCATGAGCAAGATTCATCCCACCGCAATCGTCGAGCCGGGCGCCGAGCTTGCCGACGACGTCGAAATCGGACCCTACGCGATCGTCGGCGCACATGTCGTCATCGGAGCAGGCACGTCCGTCGGTTCGCACAGCGTGATCGAAGGGCATACGACGATCGGCGCCGCCAACCGGATCGGCCACTACGCGTCGGTCGGCGGCCGGCCGCAGGACATGAAGTATCAGGGCGAGCCGACGCGTCTCGTCATCGGCGATCGCAACACGATCCGCGAATTCACGACGATCCACACGGGCACGGTTCAGGATGGCGGCGTGACGACGGTCGGCGACGACAACTGGATCATGGCGTACGTCCACATCGCGCACGACTGCCGTGTCGGCAGCCATGTGATTCTGTCGAACAACGCGCAGATGGCGGGGCATGTGATCGTCGGCGACTGGGCGATCGTCGGGGCGATGTCGGGCGTCCATCAGTTCGTCAAGATCGGCGACCACGCGATGCTCGGGGGCGCGTCGGCCGTCGTGCAGGACGTGCCGCCGTTCGTCATGGCGGCCGGCAACAAGGCTGAGCCGCATGGCATCAACGTCGAAGGCCTGCGTCGCCGCGGCTTTTCGGCCGACGCGATCTCGGCGCTGCGCACGGCCTATCGTTTGCTCTACAAGAACGGCCTCTCGCTCGAAGACGCGAAGGCTCAGCTGGCCGAGCTCGCGTCGGCCGGTGGCGACGGCGACGAGCACGTGCGCAAGCTGATTGCGTTCATCGAGACGTCGCAGCGCGGCATCATTCGCTAAATGCCGTTGGAGACGACTCCGCTACGCATCGCCCTGGTGGCGGGCGAGCCGTCGGGCGACCTGCTTGGGGACGCGCTGCTGGGCGGCTTGGCGCGGCGTTTGCCCGGCGAGACGCGCTACTACGGCATCGGCGGCCCGCGCATGATCGCTCACGGCTTCGAGGCGCATTGGCCCATGGAGAAGCTGACGGTGCGCGGCTATGTCGAGGCGCTTCGGCACATTCCCGAGATCCTCGGCATTCGCGGCGAGCTCAAGCGCCAATTGCTCGCCGAGCGGCCGAATGCGTTCGTCGGGATCGATGCCCCCGATTTCAATTTCGGCGTCGAAGAGACGTTGCGCGCGGCGGGCATTCCGACGATCCATTTCGTCTGCCCGTCGATCTGGGCTTGGCGTGGCGGCCGCATCAAGAAGATCGTCAAGGCCGTCGATCACATGCTCTGCGTCTTCCCGTTCGAAACCGAACTGCTCGAGAAGGCAGGCGTGGCGGCCACCTACGTCGGCCATCCGCTCGCCGATGAAATTCCGCTCGAACCCGATATGGCCGGTGCGCGCCGCGGGCTCGGTCTGCCCCAAAGCGGCGCCGTCATCGCCGTGCTGCCCGGTAGTCGGCGCTCCGAGATCGCGCTGATCGGGCCGACGTTCTTCGACGCGATGGCGCTGATCCAGCAGCGCGAGCCCGGTGTTCGCTTCGTGATGCCGGCTGCCACGCCGGGGTTGCGCGCACTGCTGCAACCGCTCGTCGATGCCCACCCCGGGCTGGCGCTCACGATCACCGATGGCGATGCGCAGCGCGCGATGACGGCCGCCGATGCGGTGCTCGTCAAGAGCGGCACGGTGACGCTCGAAGCCGCGCTGCTCAAGAAGCCGATGGTGATTTCGTACAAGGTGCCCTGGCTGACGGGGGAGATCATGCGGCGGCAGGGCTATCTGCCCTATGTCGGATTGCCGAACATCCTCGCCGGGCGGTTCGTGGTACCCGAGATCCTGCAGCGTTTCGCGACGCCCGAGGCGCTGGCCGACGCGATGCTGACCCAGTTGCACGACGAGATGAATCGGCGCACGCTGGTCGAGGTGTTCACGCAAATGCACCATACGCTGCGGAGAAACACGGCGCTAAGCGCGGCCGAAGCCGTCGAGCGCGTGATCGAGGCAAGGAGGTTGCGCAGATGACGGCGTCGGCCAAACCCGCGACGAAAGCGACGCGCAAAACCGGCAAAGCATCGACCGTGAGGGCGGCCAAGCCCGCCCAGACCGCGCTCGACTTCGAGTCGCCGCTCGACATTGTTTGCGGCGTCGACGAAGCCGGTCGCGGCCCCCTCGCGGGACCGGTCGTGGCCGCCGCGGTGATTCTCGATCCCAAGCGCCGCATTCGCGGGCTCGACGATTCGAAGGTGCTCAATGCGAAGACACGCGAAGCGCTCTACAAGAAGATCGTCGAGCGTTCCATCGCCTATTGCGTGGCTTCGGCGAGCGTCGAGGAAATCGATACGCTCAACATTCTGCATGCGACGATGCTCGCGATGAAACGCGCGGTCGAAGGGCTCGCTGTCACGCCGACGCTTGCCAAGATCGACGGCAATCGTTGCCCCATGCTTTCGGTGCGCAGCGAGGCGATCATCGGCGGCGACGCACTCGTGCCCGCGATTTCGGCCGCCTCGATTCTCGCGAAGGTCACCCGCGATCGGATGTTGGCCGAGCTGCACGAGCGGTTCCCGGTCTATGGGTTCGATTCGCATGTCGGCTACAGCACGCCGCAGCATCTGGCCGCCCTGATCGCGCACGGCCCGTGCGAGCATCATCGGCGCTCGTTCGCGCCCGTGCGCGAGGCGTACGAGCGGCTCGGCATCCACGTGGCGCTGCCGCAGGGCGTGCAAGTCGTCGCACCCGCTACGATCGAGGAAGCGTTCGATCTCGTCGACGCCGAGGCCGCCGAGTTCGCGCGAGCCGCCGGTGCTGCCGAGGCCGCGCCCGCCGCGGACGGGGCCGATATCGATCGCGACGCCGAGCGCCGCCCGTGAAAGCGATCACATCGCGCGACAATCCGCTCTACAAGCGCTTGAAGGCGCTCGCCGGCTCGACGCACCAGCAGCGCAAGAGCGGCCAGGCGCTGCTCGAGGGCTTTCATCTCGCGAGCGCCTATCTCGACGTAGCGGGCGAGCCCGAGACCTGCGTCGTGACCGACGAGGCCATGCGGCACGCGGAGGCGCAGGCGATCGTCGGCCGGGTCGATCCATCGCGGGTGATCACGTTGCCGGAGGCCCTCTTCGGCCAGCTCTCGAACGTGGTCAACGGTGTGGGTTTGCTTTTCGTCGTACCGAAGCTTGCACGGCCGCTCCCCGAGCGGATCGAGGCGACCTGCGTCGTGCTCGACGGGGTGCAAGACGCCGGCAACGGCGGCTCGATCCTGCGCAGCGCGGCGGCCGCGCGCATCGTGCAGGTCTTCTGCTGGCCGCGGACGGCTTACG
>JBCNPL010000018.1:0-21626 GCA_039593375.1 Paraburkholderia sp.
ATCATGGGTCAAACGATCAAGACCTACGAGCTCGAGAAATATGCCGACTTCGTCATTCGCCCGAATCTCGCCGCGATGAGCGGCAGCGACTTCGGGCAGCGCAATGCGGCTATCCTCGCCGGGGAGGAGGCTGTTTCGAAAGTGTTCGCGCAGATCGAGGAAAAGCTGGCGGCAAGCCACGCACGCACGGCGTAGTCAGGAACGGGCGAACCCCAGTAGAGGTGTGATGCCGATGTTCTTATCGGACCGACGGAACTCCCCCGCCCAGCGCCAAGTATCCGCGAACATTTTGCGATGCAGATTCCGACAAAACTGCTCCTCGAGCACATTATGGTTGGCGTTTCGCTTAGCTTTGTCGAGCCACCGGTGCGCCTGGAGGATGTTCAACGCCTCCCAGTCATTTAGGTCGCCCTGCGTGGTGATGTGCCGAGGCAGCAGGCCGGCAAGCTCGTCAGCGTCAAGCGGCGTTTGGCCCTCGACGTAGGTGAACTCGGCTAGCGACGCCATAGCCTGGACCACGACCCGGACAGCAACGCCTGCTCACGCTCATCGATAGCCCGCTCGATCAGGCGTGAGGACGGCGCCTGATCTTCGAGCCCCATCGTGTAGGCAACGCCGAGCACTTCGTTCTTTGCAAGGCTTCGCGCGCGCTCTTTCACCACTTCCCTCAATGGCTTGCGCGGCACAAGGCCGTAAACCAACTCGCAATCAAGCGCGGCAGCCAGCCTGCGGAGTTGGCCAAGCGTGATTCTGCCATCCGCTTCCGCGGATTCGGATTTATGCAGCGCCGCGCTGCTAAGCCCCAGCAATGAGGCTTGCGCGCGCAGCGAACGCCCGAGCGATTCGCGGACCGCGCGAAGCCACCCACCGTGCGGGGCGGGGCTGCCCTGCAAGCTTGAATAAGGCGCAAGGGCCATTTCCGTCTGCTCCAGTCTGAGTCGATTCATAGCTGCCGATCTCATAGTTTCGTCTACCTATAGGTTATCAAGCACGTACTGTCCGCATACCTATAGGTTAACAGGCTTCGCCTCAATGATCACCTATGGGTTGACGAACGCGCCTAGTGTATGTTTAAAACTGACAAGAGCGCGCGTTGCAACCACGGATACAGTACTAGTACCGGGGCGCAGTCTGTGGAGACCGGCGGGGATTAGGACGATCGGCAGAAGCCCGAGGGTACTTCGTCGGGGAGCCCCGCAAGGGTGCTCAATTCGGCTCTGTCACCGGCCCTTTCCTTACATCAGGGGTGACCAGCTCCTTTTGGAATTTTTGTAAGAGCTACGAGTAGCCGAGCCGATATATGCACGCTTCGGTTCGTCAGCCTGTGAAACGAAGCGGCGAACCAACAAATCAGGCAAATGCGCGAAAACGAAAACGCCCCTGAAAGGAGCGTTAGCGGCGATATCGGGGCGGACGCGCGCCCCAGACCATCATCGAGGAGAAGCCAATTCCTCTGCGGAAAACAGTGGACGAGCCCCGCTCAATTGCCTGCGTTCGAGTCCAACGTCGCGCTCACGCGCTGACGCAATTCGTCGGCTTTGACGGGGAAATCGGTCTCGACGCGACGTGCGCCGTTGAAGCGCTTCTCCCAATAACGATCGTCGAGATCGTCGACGCGGATCGTGCTGCCCGTCGATGGCGAATGCACGAACTTGTTGTCGCCGATATAGATGCCGACATGAGAAAACGTACGACGCATCGTATTGAAAAACACGAGATCGCCGGGCTTCAAATCACTGATCCGCACTTTTTCGCCAACCCGGCTCATTTCCTCGGCGCGGCGCGGCAGCGCGAGGCCCAGCGTGTCCTGGAAGACATAGCGGACAAAGCCGCTGCAATCGAGCCCGGAATCAGGCGAATCGCCGCCCCAGCGGTAGCGAACGCCGATCATATTGAGCGCGCCGACGACGACATCGCCGGCCTTGCCCGCCATCCCCGACAAAAACGCCTTGGCCCGGCCGCCACTGGTCGTGGGCGCCGGCGTGGCTTGCGAATCGGGGGAAGGAGCGGTGAAGAGAGGGGTCGAACTCGATCCCGGTTGGATCGAAACTGCGGTGCCTTGGGGCCAATTGTTCGCTTCGTCGGCGAACGTGGTGGCAGCTGCTGTCATCAGCGCGCCAACTAACATTACAGTAACGACGCGCGAGCGAGCCTGGGCAAAGTATCGATGCTGCATCGGTCGGTAGAATTTGCTTAAGAATCAGCGATCTGGCGAAAAGTTTGGACGATACTAGCCAGAATGTAACTAGATGTCAAAACAATTTAAAAAAACGATAAAAGGACACGATCAGCACCGCGGGTCGGCGCGTTCGCCTACCCCGATCTCATGCTGGCCGTGACAAGCTTTTGTGTATACGAATGCTCGGGAGCCGAAAATATTTTTTCGACATCGCCCGTCTCGACAATCAGGCCGTTTTTCATGACAAGAACGCGATGAGCCATCGCGCCGATAACCGCCAGGTCATGACTGATGAATACGAAGCCGAGATTGTATTTGTGCTGCAGTGCGGTAAGCAGCCCCAACACTTGCTGCTGAATCGAGACGTCGAGCGCGCTCGTGGGTTCGTCGAGTATGAGCAAGCGCGGTTCCAGGACGAGCGCTCGCGCGATCGCAATCCTCTGACGTTGCCCACCGGAAAACTCGTGCGGATAACGGGCGAGCGCCGTCCGGTCGATCCCCACTTCTCGAAGCATGGCAATGACTTTCTCACGCCGCGCGGCCGCGCCGAGTTCCGGGCGATGCAGCGCGAGCCCTTCGCCGACGATGCGCTCGATCGTCTGGCGCGGCGAGAGCGAGCTGAACGGGTCCTGAAAGACGACCTGCATGTTCGATCGCAGCAGCGTACGCTCGCGCCCGCGGTAGCTCGCGAGTGGCCGCCCTTGAAATTCGATCGCGCCTTGTGATGGACGCTGCAACCCGAGCAGCGCCATCGCGAGAGTCGACTTGCCCGAGCCCGACTCGCCGACGATGCCGAGCGTCTCGCCTTGGCGCACGGCAAGACTCGCGTTCGAAACGGCGGTGAAACGTCCAGCGCGAAACCACCCGCCGATCCCGGGCGCTCGCGTGCGAAACGTCACGGACACGTCGCGCGCGTCGAGCACGGTCGGGGCAATCGGTAGGACGGGATGAACGGCCCGCCGCGGGCGGCTTTCGATCAGGCGGCGCGTATAAGGATGTTGCGGCTCGGCGAAGATCCGCTCGACGGGACCGCTTTCGACGAGCACCCCTTTCTCCATCACGGCCACGCGCTGCGCGAAACGGCGCACGAGATTCAGATCGTGCGTGATGAGCAGCACGGCCATGCCTCGTCTCTCGGCCTCGTCGATCTGCAGCTCGAGCAGCAGATCGACGATCTGCGCGCGAATCGTCACATCGAGCGCCGTCGTCGGCTCGTCGGCGAGCAAAAGGCGCGGGCGGCATGCGAGCGCCATCGCGATCATCGCGCGCTGCCGCTGGCCGCCCGAAAGCTGATGCGGGTAGCTCGTCACGCGCTTTTCGGGTTCGCCGATGCCGGTTCGCGCGATCAGCGCGATCGCGCGCCGTCGCGCCTCGTCGGCCGACACTCCGTCGTGCGCGACGATCGTCTCGGCAATCTGCTCGCCGATCGTATACAGCGGGTTGAGCGCCGTCATCGGTTCCTGAAAAATCATGGCGATATCGGCGCCGCGCAGCCCCCGCATTTCGCGCTCGCTTTTCGCCATCAGATCCTGGCCCGCGAATCGAATCGCCCCGCTCACCTCGGCGTCGCGCAATAGCCGCAAGATCGCGAGCGCCGTCACCGTCTTGCCTGAGCCCGATTCGCCGACGAGCGCCACGCGTTCGCCGCGCTCGATCGCGAAGGTGACGTCGCTGACGGCGAGCGTGTCGCCGAACGATACGCGCAGACTCTCGAGCGCAAGCAGCGGCCCGCCTTCGGCATCGTGCCCCGATCGCGACACACGGTTGGGCGTCGCGCTCACTGGTTGCCTCCGGCGCGCATCGCGTCGGCAATGCGGGTGTCGAGCGCGTTGCGCAGCGCATCGCCCATGAACGTCAGCAGCAACAGCGTGGCGACGAGTACGCCGAAGGTCGCCAACGAAATCCACCACGCGTCGAGATTCGCCTTGCCTTCCGAGAGCAACTCGCCGAGGCTCGGCGTAGGCGGCGGCACGCCGAGCCCGAGAAAATCGAGGCTCGTCAGCGCGAGGATCGAACCGCTCATCCGGAACGGCAGGAATGTGATGACGGGTGTCATGCTGTTCGGGAGGACATGGCGCCAGATGATTTGCCAGTTGGAGAGGCCCATCGCCCGCGCGGCGCGCACGTAATCCTGCGTTCGGTTGCGCAGAAACTCGGCGCGCACGTAATCGGAGAGGCCGATCCAGCCGAACAGCGACAGCAATACTACGAGAAGAAGCAGGCTCGGCTCGAAGATCGACGCAAAGATGATCAGTAAGTAGAGCTCTGGTAGTGAGCTCCAGATCTCGATGAGGCGCTGCCCGATGATGTCGGTTCGGCCTCCGAAATAACCCTGCACGGCGCCCGCGAGGATGCCGACGATGCTGCCGATGAACGTCAGCACGAGCCCGAACTCGACCGATACACGAAAGCCGTAGACGAGCCGTGCGAACACGTCGCGGCCCTGCTGGTCGGTGCCGAGCCAGTTCTCGCGAGACGGCGGCGCCGGGTTGGGAGCCTTCGAGAAGTAGTTGAGCGTGTCGTAATAGTAGTGATTCGGTGGATAGACGGCGAAGTTGCCCGGCAACCCGAACCGGTGCCGGACGTACGGATCGAGATAGTCGGCCGGTGTCGGAAAATCGCCGCCGAACGCCGTCTCCGGATAGGTCTTCACGAGCGGAAAGTAAAGCTTGCCGTCATAGCGCACGACGAGCGGCTTGTCGTTGGACCATATCGGTCCCGCGAGGCTCACGACGAACGCGGCGACGAAGACGATAAGGCTCCAGTAGCCGAGACGTTGCGCCTTGAAGCGGCGCCAGACGCGACGCGCGGGCGTCGGCGAGACGAACGCGGCTGGAATGTCGCGGCGCGGCTTCGCGTCGGTGTCGAGACGGGGACGGGCTCGGCTCACATCAGCGCTCCAGTTGCTCGAATTGAATGCGCGGATCGACCCAGACGTAGCAGAGATCCGAGATGAGCTTCGTCGCCAGCCCGATCAGCGTGAATAGATAAAGTGTGCCGAGCACGACGGGATAGTCGCGCCGCACGACCGACTCGTACGACAACAGGCCGAGACCGTCGAGCGAAAACAGCGTTTCGATCAGCAGGCTGCCCGTGAAGAACGCGCCGATGAACGCGGCCGGAAAGCCGACGACGAGCGGAAGCATCGCATTGCGAAAGACGTGCTTCCAAAGCACGCGCCGCTCGCTGAGCCCTTTGGCGCGTGCTGTCAGCACGTACTGTTTCTTGATCTCGTCGAGAAATGCGTTTTTCGTCAGCATCGTCACGACGGCGAAACTGCCGACGACCGATGCCGTCACCGGCAGCGCGATATGCCAGAGATAGTCGACGATCTTGCCGCCGAGCGAGAGCTGCGAAAAGTTGTCGGAGACGAGCCCGCGCAACGGAAAGATCTGCAGGAACGAGCCGCCGCCGAACAGCACGAGCAGCAGCACGCCGAGCACGAAGCCGGGGATCGCGTAGCCGACGAGCACGACGAGACTCGTCGCCACGTCGAACGGCGAGCCGTTGCGGATCGCCTTCGCGATGCCGAGCGGCACCGAGATCAGGTAAGTGAGGAGAAACGTCCACAAACCGATGCTGATGGAGACGGGCAGCTTGGAGATCACCAGCGACCAGACGCTTTGATGACGAAAGTAGCTCTGCCCGAGGTCGAATCGCGCGAAGCGCGAGAGCATCAGCCAATAGCGGGTGAGCGGCGGCTTGTCGAAGCCGTAGAGCGCTTTCAATTGCGCCATCTGGCGAGCGTCGACGCCTGTATGCGCGCGCAGGCCGAACGGTGGCGCGGCGGCCTGCCCTTCCTGAGCGGTTCCCTTGCGCAATTCGTAGGCGAGCTGCTCGACGGGACCGCCGGGCACGAACTGAATGACGATGAACGTGACGGTCAATACACCGATCAACGTCGGGATCATCAACAACAGCCGTCTAAGAATATAGGCCCACATGGTCGGTCATCCTCGGGAGCGCGGATCGAGCCACCACATCGTCACGATCCAGTCCTCCGCCGAATAGTACAGCGGCAGCGTATCGGGGTAGCGCAGCTCGCGCTTGTAGGCAATGCGATGCGTGGTGCTGAACCAATGCGGCACGACATAGTAGCCATTCATCAGCACGCGATCGAGCGCGTGCGTCGCGTCGACGAGGTCCTCCTTCGTCTGCGCGCCGACGAGCGAACGCAGGATGGCGTCGACGGCAGGCGACTTGAGCCCGATCATGTTGTCGGAGCCCGGTTCATCGGCCGACTTGCTGCCGAAGCGCGACACCTGCTCGACGCCGGGCACCTGAACGCCCGGATAGCGCAGCGAGGTCATGTCGAAATCGAACGTCTCGTAGCGCTTCTGGATCAGCGCGAAATCGGCCGCTCGGAAGTTGGCCTTGATTCCAAGCTTGGCGAGATTGCGCGCATAGGCCGCGACGATCGGCTCCATCGCCCCGCGCGAACTCTCGTCTTCGAGTACGTCGAACTCGAACGGCTGGCCCTTCGCGTTGCGCAGCGCGCCGTTGCGATAGGTCCAGCCAGCCTCGGAGAGCAAGGCGCGCGCCTTCAGCAGGTTCGCGCGCAGCGAGTTCGGCGGGTCCGTGTCGGGCTGCACCGGCATCGGTCCGAAAACGGCGGGATCGAGTTGCGCGCGCAAAGGATTCAGGAGCTTCAGCTCGCCTTTCGTCGGTATCCCCGTCGCCTGTAGATCGCTGTCGGCGAAATAGCTCTGCAGCCGCGTGTAAGCCCCGAAGAAAAGACGGCTGTTGAGCCACTCGAAATCGAACGCGAGATCGAGCGCCTTGCGCACGCGCAGATCGCGAAAGAGCGGGCGCCTCAGATTCATGATGAAGCCCTGCATGCCTGCGCCGTTGTGCTGGCGGAACTCTCGCTTGATGAGCTCGCCGTCGTCGAATCGCTTGCCGACGTCGCGCCGCGCCCAGTTTCGCGCGACGTATTCGACGAGCGCGTCGTACTCGCCGGCCTTGAACGCCTCGAGCCGCGCGGTGTTATCCGCGTAGAGCTTGTAGGTGATGTGGTCGAAATTGTCCGTGCCGGCACGGGCGGGCAACGATGCCCCCCAGTACGACGGATCACGCCGGTACGTGATCGTGTGGCCGCCATCATAGCTGTCGATGAGGTACGGTCCGCTGCCGATCGGCTTTTCGAAAGCGAGCTGATCGAACGGCACACGCGTGCCGTCGGGCTTCATGCCCCACTTGTGCGAAAACACCGGCATCGCGCCCGCGATGAGCGGCAGTTCTCGGTTCGGCTGACGAAAGTCGAAGCGAATCGTCGCGGGATCGACGACGACCGCGCGCGAAATCTCGGCAAAGTACGCGGCGAACTGCGGGGCGGCGAGCCGGCTCGTCAGCGTATCGAACGAATATTTGACGTCGGCGGCCGTCACCGGATCGCCGTTCGAGAAGCGCGCGCGCGGATTGATATGGAACGTGACCGACAGGCGATCGGGCGCGATGCGGATATCGTCCGCGAGCAGGCAGTATGCCGTGGCCATTTCATCCCAGCTGTTCGTGGTCAATGTCTCGAACAGCATCCCGATACCGGGCGCCGGGTTACCGCGCAGCGTGAACGGATTGAACTTGTCGAAGCTCGTCAGGCGATCGGGGTTCGAAAGAACGAGCGTGCCGCCTTTCGGCGCATCGGGATTGACGTAGTCGAAGTGCTTGAAGTCGGGCGGATATTTCGGACTGCCAAATTGTGCGATCGCATAGACCGCCCACGCGGGCGAAGGCACGGCGAACGAGCAGACGCATAAGAGGACGAGCAGTGAACGAACGAGAAAACGCAGAACGGTGATCCTTCGCGAGCTGGTCGTCATGGGCACCTTTCGGTCGGTCGAGGTGGGCGTTGTGAGAGAATTCTACCCAAACCCGCGCAGGGCGGGCCTATACGCGCCATCGCGCGTTGTGCCGGCCGGCGTTGCCTACGCTGTCTATAGAGGAGAATTCATGGGCTTTCTCGCTGGAAAACGCATTTTGCTGACCGGTCTGCTGTCGAACCGCTCGATTGCTTACGGCATCGCGCAAGCCTGCAAACGCGAAGGCGCCGAGCTCGCATTCACGTACGTCGGCGACCGCTTCAAGGACCGCATCACCGAGTTCGCCGCCGAATTCGGCAGCGAGCTCGTCTTTCCGTGCGACGTCGGCGAGGATGCGCAGATCGACGCCCTCTTCGCCTCGCTGAAGGAGCACTGGCCGACGCTGGACGGCCTCGTCCACTCGATCGGCTTTGCCCCGCGCGAGGCGATCGCCGGCGATTTTCTCGACGGCATGACACGCGAGAACTTCCGCATCGCGCACGACATCTCGGCGTATAGCTTTCCCGCATTGGCGAAGGCCGCGCTACCGATGCTCTCGCAAGACGCGTCGCTGTTGACGCTGTCCTATCTCGGCGCCGAAAAGGTCATTCCGAACTACAACACGATGGGCGTCGCGAAAGCGGCTCTCGAGGCGAGCGTCCGCTACATGGCCGGCTCGCTCGGTCCGAAAGGGGTTCGCGTGAATGCGATCTCGGCCGGCCCGATCAAGACGCTCGCCGCGAGCGGCATCAAGGGCTTCGGCAAGATCCTCGACTTCGTCGAGCAAAACGCGCCACTCAAGCGCAACGTGACGATCGAGCAAGTCGGCAATACGGCCGCCTTCCTGCTTTCGGAGCTCGCGAGCGGGGTGACGGCGGAGATCGTTCACGTGGACAGCGGCTTTCATGCCGTCGTCGGAGGGATGGCGGCCGTGGCCGAGTAAGAAGTCGACGGATAGAGGCGAGCGCCTGCTCCGCCCAGTGCCTGCCGCACGCAAGCGCCGCTCTCACCTCGTTCCCGCAGCGCCGCGAGAATGCGCGGCCGTTCTAAAAAAATCGCCCGCCGGTTGATCCCGGCGGGCGATTTTTTTCCTCGAAGGGCCTGAGCGCGGTCTCGCGCGGCGTTGGCTATCCGGCGCACCCCGCTACGCTAACGCCGCGCAGCGCGAAGTGCGCTCAGCTCAACGCCATCCCTCATGCCGTCCATGATCGTGCCAATCGCGATCGCGCCCATGATCGCGCCAGCCGCCGTGATGGCGATACCAATCGTCGCGATCCCACCAGCGGCCGCCATCCCAGTACCGATCGCCATGCCAGCCGATCACGATCGCCGGAGGAGCAGGCGCATAGACGACGGGCGGCGGCGGGGGCGCGTAGACGGGAGCGGGCGCGACGTACACAGGCGCCGGCACACCGATATTCACACCGATGTCCACGCGCGCCATTGCCGCGCTGGAAGCGCCGATCGCAAGTGCGCCGACAAAACAGGAAACGAGGCGTGCAGATTGGGTCATGACAGGCTTTTATCCATTGAAAACCGTTCGACGGGTTCGAGACCGGTGCTCGATGGAATCGAATATACCCCATGGATGCTTTGCCGATATTTCATACTTGTAACTGTTGCTGCACGATATAGCGTCCGCCGCGGGCCGTCCCGCGGGCAATTCAGGCCTCGACGAAGCGGGGATCGAGCTGCTCGAGCGCGAATCGCCGCGCATGCTCGACGAACGACTTCAACAGTAGCGCGGGCGGGCGTTGCGACGGCGTCAGCATCGAGAAATCGGTCACGAGCGCAGGCTCGAACGGCTTGAAGACGACACCTGGGCCGCGGTAGCCCCAGGCGGTGACCGCATCGACGAGCGAAACGCCGGCGCCCGCCTCGACGAATGAGCAAATCGTATGCGACACCTGCGTCTCGAGCTGTATCTTCGGCGCGATGCCGTGAGCGGCAAAGAGCGCGTCGACGCGCAGCCTCGAGTCGAGCGTACGCGGATGCGCGACGAAACGCTCGCCCGCGAGATCCTGTGGCCGTACGACACTGCGCGAGCAGAGCCGATGGCCGGCGGGCAGCGCGCAGAGCATCCGCGTCGAGATCAGCCGCTCGCCGTGCGCGCTCGGATGGTTCATCGACAAAATCGCAATGCCCAGGTCGCAGCGCTCGCCCACGACCATGTCAACGACTGTGCGCGACGAATGCACGAGCAGCGATACGTTCGCCTCGGCATGGGAGCTCAGATAGTCGGCGATCGCATGCGGCAGAAACGATAACGCGATGGCGGGCGCCGCGGCGACCTGCAGAGTGCCGCGCTGCAGCGCCCGAATCTCGTCAGCCGCACGCGCAATCCGATCGAGGCCCAGAAGCGAGCGCTGCACTTCTTCGTTGAGCGCTTGCGCCTCGACCGTGGGGTGCAGCCGGCCCTTCACGCGCTCGAACAGGGAAAACCCTAAAGACTGCTCGAGGTCGGCGATCAGTCGCGTCGTGGCCGGCTGCGAGATGTGCAGCATCTCGCTCGCGCGAGTGACGGTATGGCAAAGCATCACGGCCCGGAAGGCCTCCAGTTGGCGCAGCTTCATATCGGCCTCGGATTGGCAGCCCCATAACGGAATGTTATTGTTCTCTCAAAAAAAACGATTTTCCATCTGTTTTTGGCATCCCTATCGTTAGCTGCATCCCTGCGAAGCGGCGCTTCGGCCCGAGTCGGAGAGCCATAGCGTTTTGTGCTCGAGAATGAATTTCGTCAACCGTGCAGGCAAGAAGGAGCGGACTTTGAGAAAGACCAGCCTCGCCGCCGCGGCACTCGCGGCCACGCTCGCCTTAGGTGCAATCGGCGCTTCCGCGCAGCCGACGCTCTACGTCGGCTCGTACGGCGGCTCGACGCAGCAGGCCTTCGAAAAGACGATCATTCCGCAGTTCGAGAAAACGCATGACGTCAAAATCGTCTACGTGCCGGGCAATTCCACGGATACGCTCGCGAAGCTGCAGGCTCAAAAGGGCAAGGAAGAACTCAACGTCGTGCTGCTCGACGACGGACCGATGTACCAGGCGGTCCAATTCGGCTTTTGCGACAAGCTCGCCGATGCGCCCGTCTATCACGATCTCTATCCGCTCGCGCACATGAGCGATCGCGCGGTGGCGCTCGGCGTCGTTGCCACGGGTCTCGCCTATAACGCCGACGCGTTCAAGAAGGCGGGCCTGCCGCCACCCGATTCGTGGTCCGTGCTTGCCGACAAGCGATTCAAGCAGAAGATCGCGATCCCGCCGATCTCGAACACCTACGGTTTGCAAACGCTGATCATGTTCGCGCGGCTGCACGGCGGCGGCGAATCGAACATCGCGCCCGGCTTCGACGCGCTGATCAAGAACGTGGCGCCGAACGTGCTTGCCTGGGAACCGTCGCCGGGCAAGATGACGGAACTCTTCCAGAATGGCGACGTGACGCTCGCGGTGTGGGGCAGCGGCCGTACCTACACGCTCGAGCAGACGGGCTTTCCAATCCGCTTCGTCTATCCGAAGGAAGGCGCGATGGCGTTGTTGACGGCGGCCTGCCCCGTCGTCGAGAACAAGCAGCCGCAGCTCTCGCAGCAGTTCGTTCAGTATCTGCTCTCTCCCGACGTTCAGACGGTGCTTGCCAAGACGCAGGCATGGGGGCCCGTCAACAGTAAAACGAAGCTCGACCCGGCCGTGGCCGCCACCGTTCCCTACGGCAGCGATCAGATCGGCAAGCTCGTCAAGACGGACTGGACCATCGTCAACGAAAAGCGAGCGCAATGGACCAATCAATGGAACCGGCAGGTCGAACGTTGAGCGCGAGGTGAACGGCGGCCGACGCGATGTTGCCGGGCGATCGCTCGCTCGAGCAGCGCGTGACGTCGAGCCTATGCGTACCTTCCTGTGGAGCCGCGGCAAACTATGACGTTCCTGCAACTCGACAACCTATCGAAACGCTACGGCCAGTTCTCGGCCGTCGACGGTCTCTCGCTCGACGTCGAACACGGCGAATTCGTTTCGCTGCTGGGGCCGTCGGGTTGCGGCAAGACCACGACGCTGCAGATGATCGCGGGGTTCGTCGAACCGACGGGCGGGCGCATCATGCTTGGCGGCCGCGACATCTCCTCGCTCGCGCCTGAAAAGCGCGGCATGGGCGTCGTGTTCCAGAGCTATGCGCTTTTCGCGCATATGACGGTCGCCGACAACGTCGGCTTCGGGCTCGAGATGCGCAAGGTGCCGCGCGCCGAACGCGTTCGGCGCATTCGCGACACGCTCGCGATGGTGCGCCTCGACGGCCTCGAAAGGCGCTTCCCCCGCGAGCTGTCGGGCGGACAACGCCAGCGCGTCGCCATCGCGCGGGCACTCGTCATCGAACCGCAGGTGCTGCTGCTCGACGAACCAATGTCGAATCTCGATGCGAAACTGCGCGAGGAGATGCATATCGAGCTGCGCGCGATCCAGCGCGAACTCGGCATCACGACGATTCTGGTCACGCACGACCAAGTCGAGGCGATGACCATGAGCGACCGCATCGCTGTCATGCATGGCGGCCGCATTGTGCAGATCGCGGCGCCGTTCGATGCCTACGAGCATCCCGAGTCGCCGTTCGCCTCGACGTTCCTCGGCCGCACGAACGCGCTCGCGGGCAAGGTCATCGGGCGGCATGCCCGGTGCTGCGACGTGCAATTGGGTTCACAGGTCGCGCACATTCCGCACGGCGAGCGCGAATTCGGCGATACGGTGCATGTCTACGTGCGGCCGGAAAAGCTGCGCTTCGCCGTTGGAGCGGAGGATGGGCTCGCGGGGCGCGTGCGCACCCGGCTCTTCCTCGGCAACCACTGGATGCTCGAGATCGATAGCGCGCTCGGCGTGTTCCGCATGAGCCAGCCCAATATCGGCACGCCGCCACCGCTCGAAGGCGAGGCGGTCAAAATCGCGTGGTCCGACTCGGATCTTCATATGCTCCGCGCGGAGGCACAGCATGGCTGAGCTCTCGTCGAGCCTGCCGATGACAGGGCCAGCGCATCGAACGCGTGGCGCGCGCGCACCCTGGCTGCTGGCGGCCCCTGCCCTGCTACTCTTCGTCGGCCTGCTCGTCGTGCCGATGATCATGATCGCCGTGCTGTCGTTCCATGCGTTCGACGGTACGCTCGGCATTCTGCCCGCCTACACATGGGCAAACTATCGGGAAGTCCTGGGCGACTCCTACTACCATGACATTTTCCTGCGCACGGCCGGACTCGCTCTCGTCGTTACCGTACTCTCGATCGCGCTCGGCGTCCCGGAAACGCTGATTCTGGCCCGCATGAGGGCGCCCTGGCGCAGTGTCTTTTTGCTGATCGTCCTTGGCCCGCTGCTGATTTCGGTCGTCGTGCGCACGCTGGGCTGGGCCATTCTGATGGGGCGCGAGGGCCTGATCAATGAGGCGCTGCGCGCGCTTCATCTGACCGATTCGCCGCTGAGGTTCTTGTTTACGCTCACCGGCGTCACGATCGCGCTCGTGCACGTGCTCGTCCCGTTCATGGTGATCTCGGTCTGGACCTCGATCCAGAAGCTCGACGCGCAGGTCGAGCACGCGGGCCTTTCGCTCGGCGGCTCGCGCTTCACCGTGTTTCGCCGCATCGTCTTGCCGCAACTACTGCCGGGCGTACTTTCGGGCAGCATCATCGTCTTCGCGCTCGCCGCCTCGGCGTTCGCGACGCCGGCCATCATCGGCGGCCGGCGCGTCAAGGTCGTGGCGACAGCCGCTTACGACGAGTTCTTGAGCACGCTGAACTGGCCGCTCGGCGCGTCGATCGCCGTGCTGCTGCTGATCGCGAACGTCGCGATCATCGTCGGCTGCAACCGGCTCGTCGAAAAGCGCTTCGCCGCGGTGTTCGAATCGTGACGGGGGCGGCCGAAATGCGCAAGAACGGCTTCTTCTCGCTCGCTTATCACACGCTCTTCATCGTGTTCATGCTCGCGCCGCTCGTCGTCGTGGTGGCGGTCTCGTTCACGGGCAAGGGCTATATTTCGCTGCCGACGGACGGGCTCTCGCTGCGCTGGTTCCGCGCGCTCGAGCAAGCGGACGATTTCATTTCCGCATTTTGGCTGTCGATTCGCCTTGGCGCCGTTTCGGCGAGCGTCGCCGTGGCGCTCGCCGTGCCGGCGGCGCTCGCGCTCACGCGCTACCGCTTCGTTGGACGTGGCGCATTGATGAGCTTCTTTCTCTCGCCGCTGATGATCCCGTATGTCGTGCTCGGCGTCGCGTTCCTGCGTTTCTTCACGTTGGCGGGCCTGACCGGCTCGTTTTTCTGGCTTGCCCTCGTCCATGTGATCGTCGTCATGCCCTACGCGCTGCGACTCGTGCTCGCCGCGGCAACCGGGCTCGATCGCGACGGCGAGCGCGCGGCGCGCTCGCTCGGCGCCGGTCGGTTCAGGGCGTTTTATCGCGTCGTATTGCCGATGCTGCTGCCCGGCGTCGCCGGCGGCTGGATCCTGTCCTTCATTCAGAGTTTCGACGAGCTGACGATGACGATTTTTGTCGCCACCCCGGGCACCACGACGCTGCCGGTCGCGATGTACAACGATATAGCCCAGAACATCGATCCGCTCGTCACTTCGATTTCCACCGTGCTGATCGTCGGCACGGTATTGCTGATGATCGTGCTCGACCGGATCGTGGGGCTCGATCGCGTCCTCGTCGGAAAAGGTTGAGCGCTCGATGGCAACAGTGACACCCGATGTGATCGTGATAGGCGGCGGCCTCGTCGGCATGGCGATTTCATACGGCCTCGCGGGCAACGGTGCGCGCGTCGCGGTGCTCGACGAAGGCGACGACGCCTTTCGCGCCTCTCGCGGCAACTTCGGTCTCGTCTGGGTGCAAGGCAAGGGGTATGGCCTGCCCGAATATGCCGCATGGACGATGAGCTCGGCTCGACTCTGGCCACGGCTCGCGGCAATGCTCAAGCAGGAATCGGGCGTCGACGTGGAACTGAAGCAGCCTGGTGGCTTTCATTTCGTCTATTCGGAGAACGAAGCCATCGAACGAGAGGCTCGGCTCGCCTGGTTGCGCGAGCGGCTCGACGTGCCCTATCCGTTCGAAATGCTCGATCACGAAGGATTGAAATCGCGACTTCCCGCAATCGGCCCTGAAGTGTACGGGGCAAGCTACACGCCGATGGACGGCCACGTAAACCCACTCAAGCTCTTGCGCGCGCTCTATGGCGCCTGCGAAGCGCGCGGTGTCGAATGGGTTCGCAATCAGCACGTCGAGAACATCGAAGCCACGGACGGTACGTTCGTCGTTCGCGGCGTCGGCCGCGCCTGGCAAGCGGCCAAAGTCGTACTCGCGGCGGGACTCGGCAATGCGCGACTCGCGCCTTCGCTCGGCCTTCACGCGCCCGTGCGGCCGAACCGCGGGCAGGTTCTCGTCGGCGAGCGCGTGGCGCCGTTCCTCGATTACCCGACGACGTACGTGCGCCAAACCGACGAGGGGACGATTCAGCTCGGCGATTCGATGGAGGACGTCGGCTTCGACGATACGACCACGACGAGCGTCCTGGCGACGATCGCGCAGCGCGGCATCCGCAGCTTTCCCGTGCTCGAGGGTCTGCGCCTCGTGCGTGCCTGGAGCGCGCTGCGCGTGATGAGCCCCGATGGTTTTCCGATCTATCAGGAGTCGCCGACTCATCGCGGCGCGTTCGTCGCAACCTGCCACAGCGGCGTCACGCTCGCCGCGGCGCACGCGTTGCGCCTCGCACCGTGGATCGCCGGCGCCGAGGCGCCCGAGCCAATCGATGTCTTCGCGGGCGACCGCTTCCTACATCCGGAATGGACCAGTCATCATGCCCACTAGCAGCCTTTTCAGCCGGCTCGAGCCAAACGGCGACAGCGTGCCACACGTCACCGTAGAGCTCGACGGCGCCCCCCTCTCGGTGCCGTCCGGGTGCAGCGTCGCCGCTGCGCTTCTCGCGGCGGGCCTCGTACGCTTTCGCGGCACACCCGTAAGCGGGGCGCCCCGGGCGCCTTACTGCATGATGGGCGTCTGCTTCGAATGTCTGATGGAGATCGACGGCGAGCCGAACCGGCAGACCTGTCTCATCGAAGTGCGCGACGGTATGAAGCTCCGCACACAGGAACACGCCCGCACGCTGTTCGCCGCGGCGACGGAGGATACGCATGGACACGCCTGAGCTCGTCGATATCGCCGTCGTCGGCGGCGGCCCGGCCGGCATGGCCGCCGCCACCCGAGCCGCGAGGCTCGGCGCCTCGGTCGTGCTGCTCGATGAACAAGCCGCGCCGGGCGGGCAAATCTATCGCGGCATCGACAACGCGCCTGACAAACGCCTCGACATCCTCGGTCCCGACTATGCCGCGGGGCGGTCGCTCGTCGACGCGTTCCAACGCTCGACGGCACGATACGTCGGCAACGCGGCCGTCTGGCAGGTCACCGCGGAGCGAACGGTCCACTACGTCCGAGACGGTCGTGTAGGTTCGTTCAAGGCGAAACGCGTGATTCTCTGCACCGGAGCGATGGAGCGGCCATTCCCCGTTCCAGGGTGGACATTGCCGGGCGTCATGACCGTCGGAGCCGCGCAGATCTTACTGAAGACAGCCGATACGATTCCGGCCACGCCCGTCGTGCTTGCCGGTTGCGGCCCCCTTCTCTATCTGCTCGGCTGGCAGTACGTTCGTGCCGGCGTTCCGGTGCGCGCGATCGTCGACACGACCGATGCGTCCGACAAGCGTCGCGCGCTTGCGCATCTCGGCGGTGCGCTCGCGGGCTGGCGCTATCTGAAGAAGGGACTCGCGATGATGCGCGCGCTGCGGCGCGCGGGCGTGCCGTTTCATGAAGGCGCCACATCGCTTTCGATCGAGGGCGACGATGCGGCGCGCGCAATCCGTTTCATCGACGCGCATGGCCGTCAGCGCATCGAAACGTCGCTCGTATTGCTGCATCAAGGTGTCGTGCCGAACACGCAATTCACGTGGGCACTGCGCGCGAAGCATCGTTGGGACGATGCGCAGCTCTGCTTCGTGCCGCTTACCGACGAATGGGGGGAGCTCAGCGTGCCCGGCATTCACGTCGCCGGCGATGGCGCCGGCATCGGCGGCGCGGCTGCCGCGGCGCTCTTCGGCGAGCTCGCGGGCCTCGCCACGGCCTGCGCCGCCGGGCGGATCGACGAGGCCGAGCGCAATCGTCATGCGGCGCCGGTTCGTCATCGACTGGCCTCTCATCTGCGCATCCGCCCCTTCCTCGACGCGCTCTATCGTCCCAAGCAGCAAAACCGCGTGCCGGCCGACGACGTGCTCGTCTGCCGATGCGAGGAAGTCACGGCCGGAACGCTGCGTGAGCATGTCAGGCTGGGGTGCACGGGGCCCAATCAGGCGAAGTCGTTCGGCCGCTGCGGCATGGGGCCTTGTCAGGGACGCCTCTGCGGGCTGACGGTGACGGAGGTCATCGCCGAAGCGCGCGGCGCATCCCCCGCGGAAGTCGGCTATTACCGCATCCGGCCGCCGATCAAGCCGATCACGCTCGGCGAACTGGCGCGCGAGTCATGAGCCTCGCCGGCACGAACGCCCGTCCGCTCGGCTCCCGTGCCGACGTCGTCGTGATCGGCGGCGGCTTTCATGGACTCTCGAGCGCGCTGCATCTCGCCCGAGCCGGCGCGCGCGTGACCGTGCTCGAAGCCGAATATTGCGGACGCCACGCGTCGGGCGTCAATGCCGGCGGCGTGCGCACGCTCGGGCGCCATATCGCGGAGATACCGCTTGCGCTCGAATCGCGCGCGCTCTGGCATCGACTGCCCGAGCTCGTCGACGATACCGCCGGCTTCGTGCCGAGCGGCCAATTGAAAGTCGCGGAATCGGAGGCCGAGCTCGAAACACTGCGCGCACGGGTGGCCGATCTCCGTGGGCGTGGCTTCACGCATGAAACACTCGTCGATGCCGAGGCCGTGCGAGCCTTGCTGCCGGCCGTGGCATCGCACGTCACCGGCGGCATTTGGGCTGCCGACGATGGTCATGCTCTGCCGTTTCGCGCCGTCATGGCATTTCGCCGTGCTGCCGAGCGGCTCGGCGTCACCGTGCACGAAGGCGCTCGCGTGACATCGATCGAGCGCACGGACGGGCATTGGAAAGTGACGACAGGTGATCCGCGCTTCACGGCCGAGGCCGAGTACGTTGTCAACGCGGCGGGCGCATGGGCCGGCGAGTTCGCCCGCCAGATCGGCGAGCCCGTTCCCGAGCAGCCAGTCGCGCTGCTGCTCACGATCACGCATCGGGTCCCGTCGTTCTGCTCCCCCGTCGTGGGTGCGACGGGCCGGCCGCTTTCGTTCAAGCAGTTCGACAACGGAACCGTGTTGATCGGCGGCGGCGTGCGCGGACGCGTCGACATGTCGTCGCGCACGGGCGAGGTAGACTTCGCGCAGCTGGCATCGAACGCCCGCACGGCGGTCGACCTATTCCCGCATCTACGTGGCGTCGGCATCAATCGAAGCTGGGCCGGAATCGAAGGCTTCATGCCGGACGGCATCCCCGTGATCGGCCCAAGCCGGACCGCGCCGAACCTCGTCCATGCGTTCGGCTTCTCCGCTCACGGCTTCGAACTCGGACCGGTGGTGGGTCGGATCGTCGCGGAGCTGATCTCGGCCGGACGCAGTTCGCTGCCGATCGATCCGTTCGCGATAGAGCGCTTCGCGGATCGCGCGATCGCTCCAACCGTTTCAGTCGCCCATTGAAAAGGAGTCCTGATTGACTCCCGTCCGACGAATACCATCGACAGCGCGTCTCACGCGCATTGTTCTGCGAAACGGCGTCGTCCACGTCGCCGGCTCGGCGGCGAGCGATCGCGGCGACAGAGACGGCGATGCTCAGGCTCAGACGCGCGAGATCCTCGAAAAAATCGACGAATATCTCGTGAGCGTGGGCACGAGCAAATCGCGGCTCTTGTCGGCGCAGGTCTGGCTGCGCGATATCGACCGCGACTTCGCCGGCATGCACGCGGCGTGGGAGGCATGGGCGGCATCCGGCGCCGTTTCGACGCGCGCAACGTGCGAAGCACGGCTCCCGGCGCCCGGCATCCGCATGGAAATCAGCGTGTCGGCGGCGCTTTGACGGCGCCGCACCGCAGCACCATACCGCCGTCTTCGTTGTCGGTTACAACGAAAGCGGCACGCGTTCAGGCTCGTCCGCCTCGAACCAATCGGGATTGCGCGCGGCGACCGGCCCCAACGAAACGAGGATTTCACGCAAGTGCCGGCGCATCGCTTCCTCGGCCGCAACCGGATCGTGTGCACGCAATCCGGCAAGAATCTTCGCATGCTGCCGAATCAAGAGATCGAGCGGCGACACGTCGGCGAGACTCAGATAGCGGACGCGGTCCATTTGCGCCTTGATGTCCTGTATCGTCTCCCATGCGGCGATACAGTCGATCGATTGAGCGATCGAATAATGAAACGCCTCGTCGAGGGCAAGAAAGGCCGCCGTATCGTTCAAGCTTGGCTCGAGCTTTTGCTCGCGGATGTTTTCGGCGAGCACCTGCAGTTGGGCATGAGAGATCGACTCGGCCGCCTTTCGCACCACCGCCGTTTCAATGGCCTCGCGAATGAAGCGCCCTTCCCTGACTTTCCTCGGCGAGATCTTCTTGACGAGCGTGCCGCGCTGAGGCAACACCTGTAGCACGCCGGCCTCCACGAGCTTGATGAACGCCTCGCGCACCGGCTGCCGCGAAACGTGGAACATCTCGGACACCTCCTTTTCCGAGAGCGGCGTGCCCGGCGTCATCTGCCCGACGAAAATGGCCTGACGCAGCGCGCGAAAGATCTGCCTGCTGATCGGCTCGTGCGAGTCGAGCGAAACCTGGCTCGCCAGATCGGGCAGCGCGCTGCGCACCGCGACGGCCGGCCCTACGCGCCGCCGGGCGCGAGGAACGGCGGCGCGCGGCGGCGCGGCGATGGAAACGACATCGGGTTCGGGAGCGGGAGCGGGAGCGGGAGCGGCTTTCATGCGATTCGATGTCCCCGTGAGGGGCACGTCTGATGGTCGACTTGTCGGGTCATCCGATGGAGTCCCCGGCTCGCACCATACTACCATGCCCGTTCGACGCTGACGTTCGCCCGCCGCGGTTCACGTATGCCGACGATCGAGCAGATCGCACCGAGCACGGCCACGGCTCCGGCCAGCACGAACGCGCTACCGTATGCGCCGTGAGTCGCCTCGACGATGAATCCGGTGATAGCCGGGCCGATGACGCCCGCAAGGTTCGCCAGGAAGTGGACGAAGCCGCCCACGCCGCCTACATGCGCGCGCGGCACTGTGTCCTGGATTACGGCCCAATAAATGGAGCCCGTCGCATAGAGAAAAAAGATCGAAACCGACATCGATGCGACCGCTGCCTCCGCGCTCGCGACGCGGCCCGCGAGCGCGACGCATGCCGCCGCGGCGCTGAGACAGACGCCGAGCACGAGCTTGCGTGAGAACAGCGGCCGGCCAGTGACGCGTAGTATCGCATCCGATACGAATCCGCCCGCCGCAAGGCCGATGCTGCCGAAGAGCCATGGCACGACTGTCGCGAAGCTCATGTCGCGCAGGCTCAGATGCTGGGCTTCTGTCAGATAGGTCGGAAACCACGACAGAAAGAAGAACAGCACGTAGTTATAAGCAAAAAACGCGAATGCCGTAGCGAGCACGAGCGGTTGCCGCAAAAGGCCGACGAGCGGGCGCTCGCCGCCGGACGCCGTCGGCGCCACTTCGCCGTCGGCTTGATCGGCAACGATCAGCTGGATCTCTTCACGCGTGATGCGTGGATGCTCGTGCGGACGCTCGGTCGTCGTCGTGACCCAGAGCACGAGCCACGCGAGGCCGAGCAGCATGATGCCGATGAACGCCCAGCGCCAGCCGAACCGCATGGCCAGATAGCCGACGACCGGCCCCGCCAGCGCGCCGCCAAGCGGCGTTCCCGAGCTGATGACACCGATCGCGCTAGCGACTTCACGGCGCGGAAACCAGTTGTTGACCATCTTGCTGTTAGACGAACTGAAGGGCCCCTCCCCCATGCCGAACAGCACGCGCAGAACGACGAGCGACACGATCCCCGTGGCGAGTGCCGTCGCCCCGCAAAAAATCGACCAGATGCCCATCGCGGCACCGAATACTCGTTTCGCGCCGAGCTTGTCCGACAGTACGCCACCGACGAAGTTGAAGACCGCATAGCCGAGAAAGAAGCTGCTGAATACGATGCCCAGTTCGGCGTGGGAAAAATGCAGATCCTTTTGTATCAACGGCGCGGCGATCGAAAGCGCGGCGCGGTCGAGATAATTGATGATGCCCGCCAGAAAAAACAGCGCGACGACGAACCAACGCTGGCTCCTGATCATGAAACTGTCTCCTGAAGTTCGCCTCTTGACGGGCGTCGAACGAAAACGGAAAAGCGAAACGCGGAAAAGCGAGAGCGCGTAGCGAGGCATCCGCGCCCCGCGTCGTTCACTCGAAGCGCAGGTGCACCTTCATCGATTGCGAACGGTCCTGAGCAACCTCGAACGCATGGTTCGCCTCGGCAAGCGAGAAAGCGTGCGTCATCAACGGATGCAAATCGATCCTGCCCGCCGCGATTTCTTCGGCCGCGATCGCGTACTCGTCGGTGAAACGAAACGAGCCGACATAGCGAATCTCCTTCGCCA
>JBCNPL010000180.1:0-5327 GCA_039593375.1 Paraburkholderia sp.
CGCGCGCGCGGCGAGCCGGCGCCGCCACCCGCGCGCGGCGTTCGGTCCGGCGCGGCGGACAGCCGCTCGTACAGGTCTCGATATCGCTCGATCATCGTTTCCTTCGCATAGAAGCGCCGCACGCGTTCGAGGGCCGTGCGCTGCGCGGCGCGCCAGCGCGCGTCGTCGCCGAGCATCGTGAGCGCCGCCTGCGCGAATGCGGCCGGATTGGCGATCGGCACGATCATGCCGGCTTCGCCGAGTGCGCGATCGGCTTCGTCGCCCCCTTCGATCAGTTGGCGGCACGAGCCGACGTCGGTCGTGATCGCGGGCACGCCGGCCGCGAAGCCCTCGAGAACGACGAGCGGCAAGGCCTCGCTGATCGAGGTCAGCACGATGAGATCGACTTTCGGGAGCATCTCGTCGATACGCTGAAAGCCGAAGAACTTCACCTGCGCACCGAGGCCGAGGCTTTGCGCCAGCGCGCGGCACTCTTGCGCATAGTCCGGATCCTCTTCTTCGGGGCCGACGATCCAACCCTCGATATCGGGCATCGTGCGCGAAGCCATGAACATTCCGCGAATGAACGTCTTCACGTCCTTGATCGGCACGACGCGCCCGATCAGCGCGACGACGCGCCTCGGGCGCTCTTCGCGGCGCTCGATGAGCGGCGCCAGGGCGCCGACGTCGACGCCGTTCGGGATGTTGCGCGTTCGCGCGGGATTGGCGCCGTCGGCGATCTGGCGCTGCCGGTTCGCTTCGTAGAGCGCGACGATTTCATCGGCCGCATCGTAGGCAAGCTTTCCGAGCGCCTCGAAAAATCGCACCCACAGCTCGCGAAAGTAACTGATCTTCGAGACGTCGCGCTCGAACGCACCGCGGTTGTCGCGGATCCACTGGCTTTGCAGCAGATCGATCTTGCGCTCTTTCGTATAGATGCCGTGCTCCGAGACGATGAGCGGGCGGCCCGTGCGGTAATGCGAAAGTGCGCCGAGGAATCCCGCATAGCCTGTCGAAACCGTGTGGTAGACCCGCGCGCGCGGCAGCCCCTCCGCGATGCGCGCGAGTTGCCACAACGGCTTGTGCATGATCCGCACGGTCCAGAAATAGTCGGTGAACGAAGGGTCGGTGCAGTAACGGCGATACTGATCGACGATAAAGTCCCAAGCGGCACGGCTCGATAGAAACTGACGCTCGTCGAGCGCGCGGCCGTCGCCGAGCGACTGGACCATCTGCGCCATCAACGCCGACGAATCGGCGCCTCCCTCTTCCCCCTCGCCGCGAAGCGCGGCATGCAGGCGCGCGGAGCTCGCGAACGCCTGCGCATCGCCCTCGATCTCGCGGGCCGACTTCTCATCGGCGATGCGCGCCTCATAGAGATAGTGGGACTCAAAATGAACGACGTTCTCGGGCAACGGATAGGCCGCCTCCCGGTAGTCTTCCGGGCGACTGCCGATGAAGGCGATCGCGAAGCGCAGCTGCGGATAGGCATGGATCATTTCATTGACCCAGCTCGAAACGCCGCCGCGCACATAGGGAAACGTTCCTTCGAGCAGCAGGCAGATGTCGGCTTCGGTCGACCGGCGGTTCAGCGACGAGTTCATGGCAACGACCAGTAGCGCACAACGGGTTTGAGCAGCGGCAGCGCTGCCGCGTTGCCGAGCGAATCGAGCAGTTGCCGCACCTGCGCATAGTCACCGCGCAGGAACGCCGATTCGGCGAGCCACGGCACGAGGCGCTCGCGCGGAAAGCCGAGCGCTTCGGCGCGGGCGAGATACTGTCCGGCTTCGTCGGCCCGGCCGTTGGCCAGCGCGACTCGCCCGCGGATCAGCCATAGCGGTGCGTCGGTATCGTCCGTTTCGAGCGCCGCGCAGGCATGACGATCGGCCTCGTCGAGCGTATGCCGGTACACCGCGCCCTGCACGAGATTCTGATAGACGAGTTCGAAATAGAGTTCGGCGAGCCGGCGATGAACGGCATGCCGTTCGGCCGGCTGACTCGTTGCGTCGAGCGTCTGCGAAGTCCGGAAGATCTGCTGCATGATCTCGTTCTCGGCGCGATCGAGCGTTCCGTAGGCAATGAGCCGCACGTCTTCGATCGGATCCGCGAGCAGCTCTCGCAGCAGCGTGCCCGTGGTGCGCGTCGGCATGCTTTGGATCGCGACGAGCGCGGAGAGCCTCTCGGTCGCCGCCACGCGCAAGTTCGTGAGGCGCGCCTGCAATCGCGCGCCGCCGCCATGCGAAACGCGCGACATCAAGTACGAAACGAACTGCGGCGGCGCCACGCCGCCATAGCCTGTCGTCGTGTCGCGCGCCGGAAAACAAGTGGCCCAGATGCAGCTCGTCAGCACGACGATACCGCCCAGGAGCGGGACGAATGTGTTCGCGAGCCACAGCCAGACGAGCGTCCACCTACGCGGCGCGCGATAGACGCCCGGCAGCAGCAGATAGAAGAGCCACGCCTGCGCGAGCCCGCCGACGCAGGCGAGCGCGAAGACAGGGAGGAGCGGATCGACGCTCGGCATACCGCCATGCACGATGCGCCAGGCAGCCGCGAACTGCAGCGCGACCACGGCTGCAAGACCGGCGACGGCGAGCGTCGCGCGCGGGAGGAAGGTTCGCTCAGACATCGACGCCGCTTCGCTGGAGGAAACGCTGCAGGGCACGGCCAGGCTCGGCATCGCCGAGATGCAGCGTATGAACGCCGATGCGCGCCCCCTCGAGGTCGAGGTGGAACTGCGCCCGAAGGCTCGCCTCGATCCGCGCGAGATAGCCGTCCACGCCCGTGCCGTCGGTCGCAGGCATCAGATTGACGATGACCGACTCAGTCGGCGTTCTGATCGGCCACATGAGGTCGAGCGAGCGGCGCCGACGCATCACGTGCTCGAAGAACGAATCGCCGGCTTCGTCGTGCGGAAAGACGAGCGCGACGAGCGACGACGCGACACCCGACTCGCGCGCTAGCCGTGTCAAACGGCCCACGTCGAGCGCGAACTCGGGCGGGCAGTTCGGCACGGCGTGCAAGATGTCGCGCACGAGCCGTACGTGCTCGACGCCGTCCGCGTAATAGCCGAGCAGCACGAGCAGCAGTTGAAGATTGTCGAAGTTCAGCGACAGGAACGGCATCCGCTTCACCGCGAGCACGCCGAGCAGGCTGCCGTCCGCCGCGACGAGCGGCGCGCAGACGAGCAGCTGCGTCGCGCGCGGCGGCTCGTCTGCGTTCATCAGATGCGCAAGCTGACGCGTCTCGCAGGCACGTTCGACGAGCGCGTCGTGCACGTCGAGATCGAACGCATCGCCGACGCGGGCGAGCGCCTCGCGCTCGATACGGCCGGTCTCGCCATCGTGCCCGGCGCGCACCCGATAAAGGGCCGCCACGTCGATCTGGCAGGCCTGCGCGACGAATTCGAGCAGCGCCTGCGCGCCCGCCATCGGCTGCTCGCCATCGCGCGTCGCGAGCCCATGCGTCACCGAGATCCGGCGCAGCTCGGTGATCGCGTCGCGCAGCGTCGTCGGCTTCGACAGCAAGTCTTTTTCGAGCCGCTCGTGCGAGAGCCGCATCAGGTAATGGCTATTCGTCAGCGCGACGAGGCGATCGTTCAGATAACCGTTGAGCGCACTGGCTCTCGACGCGCGATGGCCCCAGGTATCGCCGAAATGGCCCACGACGATCGTCTGCAGCATTCCGCCCGCGAAGAACACGGTCGGCCACGCGGCCCCCGCATGCGGCTCGAGCACCCACGCACCGGCGATGAGCGCGCCCGAGAGCAAGCCGAGCAGCGTACCGTAGCGCAGCGCAACGATGAGCGGCGCGAGCCAGAGCCACGGAAAGCCGGTATTGAGCAAGAGCGGATCGTGCGGAGCGAAGATCCGGCAACCCACGAGCACCGCCACCGTGAAGGCGACCGTTTCGACGACCGCATAGGGCCGAGCGGCAGCCGGCGCCACCAGGCGGCGCAGGCGCCCGAGGTTGCCGAACGGGTTCGAGTGGCGCAGCTTCGACTGCGTCGAAGCGGGCGGCGTGACGACGGTATTCACGATCGGCTCCTCAAGACCTCACGCCGAAGCTCGGCGTAACGAACGCAACGCGATGCAACGACACTCCGCTCATTTCGCATGTCACGAGCGGGGACGCAACGGAGCGAGCAACCCGCCGATCAGCGACGAGGCCACGCTCGAGAGGCTCGAGCGGCTCCAGCCCGTGCGCGTGCCCGTCGCGCTCCAGACGACTTGGCCCGAGTTCGCGTCGACGAGTTCGAGCGTTACGCCGGCCACCGGCTCGCCGTCCACGCCTGCCTTGTATCGCCACTCTTCGACGGCGCCCGAAAGCAAGTACTTGACGTGATGCTCGCGCGCCCATGCGAGCTTCTCGTCGTTCGACTCGCGCCCCGCCGTATCGAAGAGCGCGTTGTCTCGCGCGCCGGCGGGCGCGATCCGCACGTCGGCGAGGCCGCCCGCGCGCAGCACGCCGGCCGCGATCGCCGCCGCGCTGCTGCCGGCCGCCGGTGTTTCAGTGAAGTTGGCCATCGGCACGATCGCCACCGAGTCGTGTGCCGCCAACGTCGGCGCGGCGGCCGTTTGCCGGATCGAACTGCAGGCGCCGAGCGTCAACACGGACGCGGCGAGCACGATGAACCACGGAATCGAACGGAACCCACTTCCCTTTATGCTGCTCATGAATCACTCCTCATAGACTCTGTTCATTGCTTGCCCGCTCCGCAGGGAGCATCCCGATGGAGGCTCCCGGAGGAAGTCCCCTTGGGGGCGCCGCATCTCGCGGTATGCCCCGGAACCTCGACTTCAATAGAACCAGCTGTAACGCGCGCCAATCTCCGTGACGGGCGCCCCTTGGCGCGATACCGCCTGGTGCTGCAAGTAAAGCGCCGCGTGATCGCCGCCGAATATCGAGCCGGCGAGCCCGATCTCGAAGTCCGGTCCCCATCCCTGGTTGGAGTCGTGCACGATGCCGACATCGAGAAACGGTCTCCAGCGATGCGTGTATTGCGTCAAGAGATCGGTGCCGAACCCGAAATAGAGGCCGTACTGCGCGTAGGTGGCCGGCACGAAATCGCCCGCCGTCGCGGGCAGATTGGCCGTTGGTACCAGCCGCGAGATCAGCGCGTCGGCCGAGCCGCTCGCCGAGTAGTCGCCGCGAATCCCGACGAGGCGCACGGCGTAATCGGGATAGTCGGTGCGGATCTGATAAATGAGCTCGCCCGTCGAAAGCATGCCGCTGCCGAGGTAGTTGCGTGCCTGGCTGTAGAAGCGGTCGGCCTCGACGCTGCCGGTGAACGAGACTCGCTGCGTCATGCGCCACGTGAATTCGCCCGTCAGATGATCCTTCATGCC
>JBCNPL010000181.1:0-5321 GCA_039593375.1 Paraburkholderia sp.
GGATCCTTCACGCCCTTGGCGCCCGTCACTTCGATGCCGCTCGAGACATCGACAGCGTACGGGCGCACGCGACGAATCGCGTCACCGACGTTTTGCGCGTTCAAGCCACCACTCAAAACGGCCCGACGCGCGAGCTCTTCGGGAATAAGTGACCAATCGAAAATCTTCCCGCCGCCGCCGTACCCTTCGACATGCGTATCGAAGAGCAGGCCGCCGGCTGCTGAATAATTAAGCGCCGATTCTACCAAATCGGCGCGCTTGGTATCAGGGCCGACGCGCAGCGCCCGCAGCCAGGGCAGACCGGCAAGCTCGGCAAGCGCCTCGCATTGCGCGGGCGTCTCGTCGCCGTGGAACTGCAGCATCGCGAGCGGCACGTTGCTCGTCACCTCGCTCATCCAGTCGGGCGTCGCATTGACGAAGAGGCCTACCGCGGAAACGAACGGCGGCAGCCGCTTCACGAGATCGATCGCCTCCGCGACGCCGACAAAGCGGGGGCTTTGCCGATAGAAGACGAGGCCGATCGCATCGGCCCCGAGCTCGACGGCCAGCTCGACGTCGGATTCGCGCGAAAGGCCGCAGAGCTTGATACGCGTGCGGTGAGGCACGTCGCCGGCGAACGGCGACGATGCGGTTGTCGAGGCGGGAGCGGTTGCGTTCATGGTCTCTTTTTCTGCGCGGGCTTCAGGTTACCTTGCTTTCGATAGGCTTGCTTTCGATGGGCTTGTCCGGTTCGGACCGGGGTCGAGAGCCGTGTCAGACTCGGTCGCGCCTGCGCGTCAGTCGCTCCAGACGACGCTCCACGGCACGCTGCCGAGGTTCGCGGCCGGCACGCCGAAAGGTTCAGGATAGCCGACGTGCGCCAGATAGAGCCCCTCGGGCATGAACGTCGGCGCCGCGCGGTCCCGGTCGCGGCTCGCCAGCACGTCGGCAAGCCAGGACACCGGGTAGCGCCCGCGGCCCACCGCCACGAGGCATCCCATCAGGTTGCGCACCATATGATGCAGGAACGCGTTGGCCCGGAAGCGGAAGTGGATCAGGTCGCCGGCACGACGGATGTCGATCTGATAAAGATGCTTGACGGGCGTCTTGGCCTGACATTCCGAGGAGCGAAACGCCGAGAAGTCATGCTCGCCAACGAGACAAGCTGCCGCCGCGCGCATCGCCTCCACGTCGAGCGGCGTATGGACCCAGCCGGCGCGGCCCGCCAGCATCGGCGAACGGACCGGATGCACGTGCAAGACGTAGTAGTAGGTGCGCTCGAATGCCGAAAATCGTGCATGGAACGTCTCCGGCATCGGCTTCGCCCACTGCACCGAGACCTGTGGCGGCAAGAACGCGTTCGTTCCACGCACCCACGAAAAGTCGGCGCGCGCGAGCTCGGTGTCGAAATGCAGCACCTGGCCGAGCCCATGCACGCCCGTGTCAGTGCGCCCCGCCACGACTGTATGGAGCGGCGTGCACGCGAAATCGGCGAGGGCTCGCTCGAGCACATCCTGCACCGTGTTGCCGTGCGGCTGCGACTGCCAGCCGCAAAACGCCGTGCCGTCGTATTGGATGCCTAAAGCGATACGCATCGGGCGGCCGTCGATGTCGGTCAGGACAGGGGGGCGAGCGTCGCGAGCAGCGCGTGCGCGTCATCGCGCGTGCCCGCATCGTTCGACTCGATCACTTCATGGATCAGCGTTCGCGCGCCGCCGACGTCGCCGAGCGCGATGTACTCATGCGCCAGCTCGAGCTTGTTGCGGGCGATTCTCGCGATTTCCTCGGCCGAGAACATCGGCTGCGCCGGCGTGGCCACTGTCGTCGGCGAGCTCTGCCCGGCACCGGGCAGGTCCAGGTCGAACGCGAGATTCAGGCCGCCGAAACGCGCGGCGCCCAGGCCCGCCACCGCCGCGGGCGGGGGCATCGGCTCGCCTTCGGCCTCGGGTCCGGCTTCGGCCACGCCGTGCGCATCGTGCTGGTCGTCCGCATCGTGTGCAAGGTTCATGTCTGCCCGCGCTTCCCCCTCCGGGAGCGAATCAAGCGAAAACTCGTCGCGCGGCGGCTCGTCATGAGCGGTGTGGGCGACATCGTCGTCAGGCGCGGCGATCGATTCCGGCACGAGGTCGTGCGAGGCAGTCCGATCGTGGTCCGCGTGGTTCGCGTGGTCCGAATGGCCCACGGCGCGAGGCGGCAGTGCCATGTCGAGATCGTTCAGCGCCTCGATGGCGTCCGCGGGAAACGGCGGCGCGTGCGGCGATTCGGATTCGGTTACGTCCGAGACGGGCGTTACTTCTCCCTCGGCGACATGCCCGACGTGCGCAGTCGCGGTCGCGTCATGCCCGGCGGGTGTCCGTTCAGCCGAGGTGTCAGCGGCGCGAGCGGATACGTCTTCCGCCATTGTCGGAGCACTCGTCCGTACCTCTTCTTCGGCCGCAGGTACCGCTGGCTCGCCGGTCCGCGCGACGGGTTCGCTTACATCCGATGCGGGCGGCTCGTCCGAGGTCGGCTTAGCCGTCGGCCCCTCGTCGTTCAAAGCTTGCGAACCAGACGCGTTTTCATGCTCGCTGGAAGCGGCGGACAAGTCTTCCTTGGCGACGACCGGCTCGGCGTCTCGATCGGCGAATCGCGATTGCTGAGCGGCCGCGGAATGCTCGGGCAGCGCCGCCTCGTCATGCTCCTCGGGCAAGGCCGAACCGGCTGCTTCGCCATCCTCGTTCGGGACCGCAAAAAGCGGATTGTCGGGGTCGAGCTGGCGCCCCAGCGAAGCGATATGCAGCCAATTTGGGCCGTGCCCGCCCGACAGGTGCCAAATACGCTGCGCGATTTCGTCGAAGCCCTTCACGTTGCGCCGTTCGGCGTAGTGACCGGCGAGGCCCATGAGCGCGCGCTTACTCGTCGGCGTGCGTGCCAGAGCGGCGAGAAATTCGGTTTCAACGGGGTCCTGGCTCGATCCATCGGCGACGGGAGGTTTCGCCTCATCGCTCGTCTGCGGCGGCGTGGCCGCGCCGCGGGCGGCCACCGCCACTTCGGCCGAGGCGGCCGCACGTGCCGCACGGCGCTTGCGGCCGCCGATCGAAAATCCAACGACGAGCACGAGGACCGCCGCGACGACAGCCGACGCAACGGCCGCTACGACGGGAATCGAACCGTGCGGGACGTGAATGCCGTAACCGCCGATCCCGATGAACGGCTCGTCTGCCGCTGAACCGCTGGCGCTGCGCGCATGAACGGGTGCCTGCGGCGGCGATCCCGCCTGCGGCGCCGAGCCGCCTACCGGCGCACCGACTGCCCCATTCGTCGCGTTCTCCGCGCTCTCCGGCGCTCCACGGGATTGCTTCGACGCGAACCCATGCCGCTGCAGATCCATCAGCACGCGGTTTTTCAGCGCGAGCAATTGTTGCAGACTCGAAAAACGTGGATGCGGCGTGCTCGCGGCCAAAGCGGCCGAGGCCGGCGCGCCAGCCGCACCCGCGGCGGACGACGCCGTTCCGGGTGCCGGAGCCGCGCTATTGCCGATGGCGCTTGCGGGCGCTGCCGCGGCGGCGGCAGGCGATTCGCTCGATCCGCTCGGCGCGGGAGCGGTCTGGGACTGCTGGATCGCGCCGGTCCAGGCATGCCCGGTTACGCCGGCAGGCGCCTGCGCAGCACTCGCCGCGGAAGCGTTCGCTTGCGGATGCGATGTCGATCCCGCGGCACCGCTCGCCGCGGCACCGGTCGTCGCGAGGGCGGTACCGGAAGCCGCCATGGAACTGGTGCCCGTGGCCTGCGTCGCCGATGCCGCGGCCTGCTGAGCCACGCTGGCCGGCGCACCGACCGCCGCACTCGAGGATGCTTGATGCGCGACGGCCGCGGGAGCCGTGGTCGTCCCTGCTGCGCTCGCGGCTGGAGCCGACGACGCCGAGGAGGCGCCCGCTACGGGTGCGCCCGATGCATCGAGCGGCGGCAAGTTGAGCACGGCGCCGAGCTTCATGAGACTCGGGTCGCCGCGCATGAAGGCGGACGGATTGGCGTCGAAGATCGCCTTCGCGGCGCGTGCGAGGACAGCTTTGTCGTGCGATTGCGTCGCGGCGATGGCGACATCGTTGAGCGATTGCCCCGGCTTGACCGTGTATTGCGTCGCTGCCGACGCCGCGGCGGAGGCCGCCGATGCGGCGCTCGCCGCGTCGGCCGCGCGCGCGGCCGACGAGCCGAGCGCACCCAAGAGCGCGCACATCGCGACAGTCGAACCGACAACAACACGCAAGGCCGGCGGGCGAAGCGTCGAACGTACTGTCATGGAGTTATTCCGCGCCATGAAGCGCGGCCTTGAATGGCGT
This sequence comes from Paraburkholderia sp., assembly GCA_039593375.1. GTDB lineage: Bacteria > Pseudomonadota > Gammaproteobacteria > Burkholderiales > Burkholderiaceae > Trinickia. The sequence goes on from JBCNPL010000181.1 coordinate 4,299, forward strand.
TTGCACAAAACAAAATTCGGAGCTGCAACGGAAAGAGCCCCATGCTGACTACGTTCGCCGCCCCTTCTTGGGGCCGCCAGCATGCTTGGGGCAACCCGGCGCATGAAAAAAGGCGCCGCGAATGCGACGCCTTTGCAGTCCTACGCGTCGGTAAGCGCGTAGTTTACGTGAGGAAGGCCGGCTAAGCCATGCCTTAGCTCACTTGTCGAGAAGAATGCGCAGCATGCGGCGCAGCGGTTCGGCGGCGCCCCACAGCAGCTGATCGCCGACCGTAAACGCCGACAGGTACTCGCCGCCCATCGCGAGCTTGCGCAGCCGGCCGACCGGTACCGCCAACGTGCCCGTCACGACGGCCGGCGACAGCTCACGCATCGAGGCCTCGCGCTCGTTCGGCACGACCTTCACCCAGTCGTTCCCCGACGCGAGGATCGCGTTGACCTCATCGAGCGGCACGTCTTTACGGAGCTTGATCGTGAGCGCCTGCGAGTGGCAGCGCATCGCGCCGATCCGCACGCAGAGGCCGTCGACCGGAATCGAGCCCGGCGCGCCCATGGCCGGCTTGCCGAGGATCTTGTTCGTCTCGGCGCCGCCCTTCCACTCTTCCTTCGACATGCCGTTGCCGAGGTCCTTGTCGATCCAGGGGATCAGCGAGCCTGCGAGCGGCACGCCGAAGTGCTCGGTCGGCATCGCATCGCCATTCATCGCGGCGAGCACGCGGCGGTCGATATCGAGAATCGCCGACGACGGATCCTTGAGTTCGTCCTTCACGGCGCCGTTGAGCGTGCCCATCTGCGCGAGCAATTCACGCATGTTTTGCGCGCCGGCACCCGAGGCGGCCTGATAGGTCATCGCCGTCATCCAGTCGATCAGGTTCTCGCGGAAGAGCCCGCCGAGCGCCATCAGCATCAAGCTGACCGTGCAATTGCCGCCGATGAAGTTCTTCGTGCCCTTGACGAGCGCGTCCTTGATCACATGCAGATTGACAGGGTCCAGCACGATGACGGCATCGTCCTTCATCCGCAA
>JBCNPL010000182.1:0-5295 GCA_039593375.1 Paraburkholderia sp.
CTGTCGATGATCGAACCAGTCGGTCAGGCGCCCGCCGGCATGCCGGCTTCCCCCGAAAAGCGAGGCAGCATGAGCGAGCTGCTCCGGGATAAACGCGTGCTGATCTTCGCGGCCTGTATCGCGCTCTTTCACTTGTCCAATGCGGCGATGCTGAACCTCGCCGCGGGCGAAGTGACGACGCATATGAGCGACAACGTCCAGCTCATCATCGCGGCCTGCATCATCGTGCCGCAGTTCGTCGTGGCCGCGCTCTCGCCATGGGTCGGCCGTTCAGCCCAACGCTGGGGCCGACGACCGCTGCTGATTTTCGGGTTCGCCGCGTTACCCGTGCGCGCACTGTTGCTCGCGAGCATCTCGAGTCCGTATCTGCTCGCGCCGATCCAGGCCTTCGACGGCATCAGCGCCGCGGTGTTCGGGGTGATGTTGCCGCTCATCGCGGCCGATGTGGCCGGCAACAAAGGGCACTACAACCTTTGCATCGGGCTTTTCGGCCTCACGGCAGGTATCGGCGCCACCTTGTCGACGCTCGTCGCGGGCTTCGTCGCCGACCGCTTCGGCAATACGGCGAGCTTCCTCTGTCTCGCCGCGGCTGGCGCGCTGGCCGTGCTGCTGGTGTGGGCGGCGCTGCCCGAAACGCGCGACGCGGCCGAAGCGACGCCCGACGGCGAAGGCGAAACATCCGCTGCGCCGTGAGGCGAATCCCGCGCGTCGACGAGCAAAGCGAGCGGGACGCAAGCGGCGGCTCAATCGCAATCGCCCGACAAATATTTCCGCCCTTCGCAGGTGATCTCCACGACGCCGCCGCTGTTCTCGTTGGCGAGCCCCGCACCGAGCAATTCGGCGGCTACGGACATCGAGACGAGCGGCGGCGCCTGCCCGACTCCGACTTCATTCAGGCGCCGAAGCGCTTCGATGGCTTCCGGGCTCAAGGATTTGGACATGGCCGTCTCCTCATATGTCAGCAGCGCCGGGCCGCCCCCTGGCTGCTGGCGGTCCATACCAGTCGTGAATTCATGCTAGCACTTCCGTCGCCGCGCGCTAACGCCAGATTCGATAGCGCGCGCCAGCGCGGCGCGCCCCTATAATGACGCTCGTTTTCCGGCCATCGCGGGCCACGAGCCGCCACGCTTCGCTGCGGCCGCCCCGGCGCACTTCATGCAAAAAGTCATCCTTCCGTTCGTTTCGGGCTTTCTTGCCGCCCTGTTCTTTCACGAGGCCACGCTCGGCTTGCTGCATACCGCCGGCCTCATCGATACGAGCGGATTCTCGACCACGCCGTTCGCCCCGCTGGGCATCCCGGAATTCGTCGCGAACGCACTATGGAGCGCCGTTTGGGCCGTCTTGATGGCCTGGCTCCTTCGTGTGTCGCCCGAGCGCGTCGCGCCGTGGGTCCAGGCCTGCCTTTTCGGCGGTATCGCACTGACCGCCGCACGCATCTTCGTCGTGGATCCGATCCGCGGAATCTGGCCGAGCGGCAACATGTTGCCGCCCCTTGCCGAGGGTTTCGCGGCCAATGCGGCGTGGGGCTGGGGCGCGCTCGTATTCATGCGCGCCTTCATGTCGGAAACGGAGGCCGACGAATAGCCGCCGCCAACACCGAGGCGCGAACGGAGAAGTTCGTCAACCGCTCAGTCGGCGAAGCGGGTGCTCGTCGACAGGCCAGGGGCTGACGAACATGCGCTCGACATCGCTGCGAGTCACCTCTTCGATGCGAGCGATACGCCACCGCGGCTGATTGTCCTTGTCGATGATGCGCGCGCGCACGCCTTCGACGACGTCGCCACACTCGAACGTCGAGCGCGTGAGATCGAGATCGCGTCGCAAGCATTCGGCCATCGGGCCCTCCGCGCGCGTCACGACTTCGAGCGAGACGGCCATCGAAAGCGGCGAGCGCTCGCGCATGACGGCGAGCGTTTCGGCCGCCCACTCGCGCGCGCGATCTTCGCGCTCGCCCTCGAGCGACGCGAGGATATGCGCGACGTCGCGTTGGCTGAAATGCCGGTCGATCCACGTACGAGAAGCGGCGAGCGACCCGCCCGCGCGCGAACCGGGCTCCGCGCGCGCCGATTCGGCCGCACGCCGGATGCTGTCGACGACGCTCGCGCCGTCACGGAACGGTTCGCGCCGCAATCGATCGAGCAAGTCGGGCAACGACGCCTCGTCGATGCAAACATCGGCCAATCCCGCGTAAAGCGCATCGGCGGCACCGATCGTCTCGCCCGTCACGGCCAGATAGCGGCCGATGGCGCCCGGCGTGCGCGCGAGATACCAGCTCGCACCGACATCGGGGAAGAAGCCAATCCGCGTCTCCGGCATCGCCATCCGCGTCGAACCCGTGACCACGCGCAGTCCACCTGTGCGATGCGCACCAAGCGAAATTCCCATGCCCCCGCCCATGACGATGCCGTTCATCAGCGCGATATAGGGTTTGGGGAAAGTGAAGATCGCGTGGTCGAGCGCGTACTCCTCGATGAAGAAGCTGTCTCGTGCCGCCGCGTCGCCGCGTTTCGTGGCTTCATATAACGCGCGCAAATCGCCACCCGAGCAAAACGCGCGCGAATGCGGACTATAGACGACGACGGCGAGCACGCTCGCGTCGTCGCGCCATGAGTCGAGGGCCGCCTGCATGGCGCGGATCATCGGCAACGAAAGCGCGTTGAGCGCTCGCGGACGGTTCAGTTCGATAAAGCCGATCCGATTGACTACTCGAGTTCGCAACTCGTCGCAAGCGCTTTCACCGGATTGAGGCGTGGGCATGGGAAACGTCGAGCCAAGGTCGGAAATGCAAACGGTAGCACGCGCGGCGACCGACGGCGAGCCGTGACGACCATGCGCGCTCGATTCTTGCTGCGATTGCGGAGTAGCAGACGTAGGCGATCTGCAAGCTTGTTTCGATTTTTTTTGCGCGGGGCGCTTCGACCCGCGCCGACCCAGTCAGACGACCGACCATGCATAAGTACTTCATCGACGACCAGGAGGTCGACGAAATGGCAGCGGCCGCTGCCTGGTTCGATCGCGCGGAACGCGATGGAATCGACATTTCCAAAGCCATCAGCCTATGGGAAGACGCCTCGGAGCGCACCGGCGTCGAGAGCCGGCGCACCGTGGCGCATTCTGGCGTGCGAGTCGAAGTGGGGGACAAATAGAGCGCGCCGCGCCGCTCTTTGCTCAAACTTTCGCCAATGCAAGCGGCGCGTAGTCGTGGCCAAGCTCCGCGCAAAGCGCTTCGACCACGAGTTCATGGTCCGCGCGTTGCGGCAGGCCCGAGACCGTCACAGACCCAATGACGCCCACTCCGGCGACAGTGAGCGGAAACGCGCCGCCATGCGCGGCGTAGTCTTCGACCGGCAGACCGTGCTTGTCGGCGAGCGTCGCGCCGGTGCGTTGCAGACGCAGGCCGATCGCATACGAGCTGCGCCTGAAATGCGCCACGACGTTGCGCTTGCGCCGCACCCATGCGGCATTGTCGGGAGTCGCACCTTCGAGCGCGCTGAAAAAGAGCGGCTGGCCGAACGTGGAGACGTCGATGGCGAGCGCGAAGCCGCGCGCCGTTGCGATCTCGTGGAGAAAGGCGCCGATCTGCCAGGCGCGGGCGGCATCGAAGCGCGGAAAAACGAGCGTTTGTTCCTGCGTCGCGATCGCATTCAAGTCGTGATCGATGTCCATGAAGTAGTCCGTTGAGCGGATGAGCCGACGCTTCGCAAAATCAACCTTGCACAGTGTACTCGTTTTCCCTTATAATCACCTTTTCGACGGACGCGGGGTGGAGCAGTCTGGCAGCTCGTCGGGCTCATAACCCGAAGGTCGTAGGTTCAAATCCTACCCCCGCAACCAAGCAGTCCTTCACCGTCGTCAGATTCCCCGAAAAGCCCGATAGCACTCGCGATCGGGCTTTTTTCATTCGAGATCCAAACCCCATCGTGCACGGGTCGAGGCATCGCATGGACGCTGTCGATGCCGCTGCCAGCCGCGCGAAATCCGCCTCGGGCCTTTGTCCTGTCTCCGCCGGAAATCGCTTCGGTCAGACCTTTATGTAATCCCGGCTCCTATTGCGCATCCCCTCCCGTCCCCCTATCGTTGACAGGCAGTACGTCTGTCCGTTGAGAACAAAAACCCACACGGACAGCCAATTCCGGACGACATGCAGGAGACCACACATGAGCAGTAGCATCACTGAACCGTCGGGCGGCTCCCCCTCGTTTTTCTCGAAGCAAGCCACCATCGCGCGCCCCGGCTTCTCGCGCTGGATGGTGCCGCCCGCGGCGCTTGCCGTGCATCTGTGCATCGGGCAGGCCTACGCCTTTTCCGTCTTCAACGGACCGCTCACCAAGGTGATCGGCGTCACGCAATCGGCGCCGGGCGACTGGTCGCTCACGACGCTCGGCTGGATCTTCTCTTTGGCCATCGTGTTCCTCGGTCTGTCCGCGGCCTTCGCGGGCAAGTGGCTCGAGCACGTCGGTCCGCGCCGCACGATGTTTACCGCCGCGTGCTGTTTCGGCGGCGGCTTCCTGGTATCGGCCGTCGGCGTGTGGCTGCACCAAATCGTCCTCCTCTATCTCGGCTACGGCGTGATCGGCGGAATCGGGCTCGGCCTCGGCTATGTTTCGCCCGTCTCGACGCTGATCCGCTGGTTCCCCGATCGCCGCGGCATGGCGACCGGCATGGCGATCATGGGCTTCGGCGGCGGCGCGATGATCGCCGCGCCGCTCTCCGTCGCGCTGATGAACCATTTCAAGAGCGCGACGAGCGTCGGCGTCGCGGAGACCTTCCTCGTGCTCGGCGTCGCCTACTTCATCTCGATGTCGATCGGGGCGCTCGCGATCCGCGTTCCGCCGCCCGATTGGAAGCCGGCTGGTTGGACGCCGCCCGACACGTCGCACCGGATGATCACGCGCAACCACGTTCATATCGACGAGGCGCTCAAGACGCGGCAGTTCTATCTCATCTGGCTCGTGCTCTTTCTCAACGTGACGGCCGGCATCGGCATCCTCGGGCAAGCCTCGGTGATGATCCAGGAGAGCTTCAAGAACACGGTGACGCCGGCCGCCGCCGCCGGCTTCGTGGGGCTGCTCTCGCTCTTCAACATGGGTGGGCGGTTCGTCTGGGCGTCCGCGTCCGACTGGGTCGGCCGCAAGAACACCTACTTCATCTTTTTCGCGCTGGGCGCGGTGCTCTACTACCTGGTGCCGAGCTTCGCGTCCGCGGGCAACATCGCGCTGTTCGTGCTGGCTTACTGCGTGATCCTGTCGATGTATGGCGGCGGCTTCTCGACCGTGCCCGCGTATCTGGCTGACA
>JBCNPL010000183.1:0-5293 GCA_039593375.1 Paraburkholderia sp.
CCACGGCTTGCGAGCAGTCGACTGACATCGCGGCAACGCAAAAGAAAAACGTGGGGACGACGCGCAATGCAAATCGTTTTATTGGGCGCATGACGGAATCCGTTGTCGAATTGGGAAGCGAAAGACCGCAAACGAAAACCCGAAACAAAAACCCGCGAACGAGCAAAGCAATGATAAACGGCGTCGCACCGCTCAACCCTTACTTGGCGCTCGTTTCCTTCCTGATCGCAGCGATCGTCTGCGCCACGATCGCATCGGTCCCGAGCCGGCCGATCTCGGCATTGGCGCGTCGCGGATCGCCGCCATAGACGCCTTCCGCCGGGCCTGGTTTAGGTGCGTTGCGCAGTTGGTCCAGCCGCACCATCGAAGGCGCGACGGCCAGCAGCAGCGCGGTATCGGCGAGACCCGCGTGCGTGCCGATCTCGTCGTCGTGGTAGCCGTGCTGCCGCAGGATCCGCGCATAGCCATCGGAGCTCGTCCCGTAGTACTCGGGGGGCACTAGCGCATGCGCGGTGCCGGTCCAAGTCCGATTCAGCTGCGCAACGACATGCTTGATGTCGTTCTGATATCCGCCGTGATCGCCGAGAAACACGATGTACTTGAACCCGTGCACCTTGAAGCTGTTGGCCGCCGATTCGAGCGTTTTCTCGAAGACGTCGTCCGGGATCGTGATCGTGCCGGGAAAGCGCATATGCGACGTCGGCGGCGCAACACTCCCCTCGGGGACGTAGGCGATGACGGGCGCGACGAGCGCATTCCCGAGCCCTTGCGCGATCCGCGTGGCGAGCACTTTCACGCGTGCGTTATGCTTGCCGAGCGCCACATAGGGGCCGCTTTGCTCCGTGCCGCCGATCGGAATGATGATTGTCGTCTTGCCTGTTTTCACCGCGTCGCGCAGCTCCGTCCACGTGAAGTCTTCGAGCTGCACGCTGTCGGGTGGCTGCGCCAGGACTATCCGGCACGCAAGAAACGATACGAGTACGACGAAAGCGTTTCGTAGGGCGATGCGCATGGCGATGACGACGCCTCCTCGCAAAAAGATACCGGAACACGTCGACGATTATCTCCAATTATGTAACGGTGATTTCTCCGAATAGGCGTTAACCCCTAATGCGGGGCTCGATAGACTGGATATATGCGTTGCGGGCAAACGGAAAGCCGATGCAACCGATCCGGCAATACGACATCGAAGGAAGGAATCATGAAATCGCTCGCATCGAACGACGGGACTTCGGCATCGGGCAGTCGCTCGATGGCTACGCTTGGCGCGAAGTCGCTCTACTTCGGCGAATAAGGTCCAAGCCGTCGAGAGAGGATCGGGAGAACACACTCACCGATCTCCGATGACGTCTTCATCGAAGCGTCTTCGGAGATGAGAGGGTCGGCACGCTCAACGAAGCTGGCCGGTCGTTGCCGCGGGCGGCGACCGGCTTGTGTCGCGTCGGTACCTCCGCTGCCGGAAAACCGGCGGTTTCGCCTAGCCGCGAACGAACGGCTAGGCGCTTTTTCGTTGCGTACGTCATCCCGGACGTACAGGATCGCAGCGAAGCGGCGCGACTAGCGGCATAATTCGCAAGTGCGGTTACGCCCCCGCCACGCCCTCCCAGGAAACCGCCGATGCTTCACGATCTCGTTGCGCGTTATGGTGCCGCGCTCGTATTCGCCAACACGCTCGCCGCGTCGCTAGGCTTGCCCGTGCCCGCCCTGCCAACGCTCGTCGTCTTCGGCGCGTTCGCCGCGCTCCACCCGCTCGCGATCGGCAGTCAGCTCGCCACGGTGCTGATCGTTGCAATTTGCGCCACGCTCATCGGCGACTCGGTATGGTTCTTCGCCGGTCGCGTCTACGGCGGCGCCACCTTGAAAAAGCTTTGCAAGCTGTCCCTTTCGCGCGACACCTGCGTCAAGAAAACGGAGCGGTTCTTCGGCCGTTGGGGTGTGCGCGTGCTCACGGTGGCGAAACTGGTGCCCGGTCTTTCGATCGTGTCCGTACCGATGGCCGGCGCAATGGGTACGCGCTATCGCACGTTCCTCGCGCACGATGGCGTGGGCGCGGCGATCTGGGCGGCGCTCGGCCTTGTGATCGGCGTACTGCTCGCGCCGCAAATCGACGTGCTGCTGCAGGGAGCGAACCGGCTCGGCCACTTCACCGCCGTCGTCGTAGCCGTGCTCGCGGTGCTTTACGCGGGGTGGCGCTGGATGCGTCGCCGCGCGCTGCTGCGCCAGCTCGCGGCAGCCCGCATCGACGTCGACGAACTCTCTCGTCTGATAGACGGCGGCGAACCGCCGATCATCTTCGATATCCGCTCCGACGAAAAGCGTCAGCTCGATCCGTACATCATCCCGGGTGCGCGCTTTGCCGATGAACGCGAGCTCGACAGTATCCTTGCCGCGTACCAACGCAATCAGAAAGTCGTCATCTATTGCTCGTGCCCGAACGAAGTTTCCGCGGCATGGATGGCCAAGCAATTGACGAACAGCGGGTTCAGCGACGTGCTGCCGTTGCGCGGCGGCATCGACGCCTGGCGCGACGCGGGCTATGAGCTCGCGTCGCTCCCGATCGAGCCGGGTCCCGCCGCCAACGATTCGACGGTGAGTCCCGATCCCAAGACCGTCTGAGCGTCGGCGCTCAGCGGTTGGCCGACTGCAGCAGTTGCGTGCGCCGGACTTCGCCCTGACGTGCCAACATCCAGCCCGGATACTCAGGCGGCAGCGCGCTGACCTTGTCGAGCTCGGCGAGCTCATCGGCCGTGAGGCGCACCGAAGTCGCCGCAAGGTTGTCCTCGAGCTGATCCACACGCTTCGCGCCGACGATGACTGTTGTCACGACTTTCTGATGCAGCAGCCATGCAAGGGCGATCTGCGCGACGGAAACGCCCTTCGCTTCGGCGATGCCGCGCATGGCGTCGATACAGTCATAGCCACGCTCGATGTCCACGGGAGGAAAATCGAACGTCGTGCGCCGGCTGCCCGCCTCCGCTTTCACGTTGCGCCCGTACTTGCCCGAGAGCAGCCCGCCCGCGAGCGGGCTCCAGACCATCAAGCCCACGCCTTCGCTTTGCAGCAACGGGACGATCTCACGTTCGAGGTCGCGGCCCGCAACGGTGTAGTACGCCTGCAACGATTCGAAGCGGGCAAGACCCAGTCGCTCGGAAATGCCGAGCGCCTTCATGATTTGCCATGCGGCCCAGTTCGATACGCCGACATAGCGGACATGGCCTTGCTGAACGAGAGCATCGAGCGCGCGCAGCGTCTCTTCGATCGGCGTCGCCGGGTCGAAGCCGTGAACCTGATAGAGATCGATGTGGTCGAGCTGCAAGCGCCGCAGGCTCGCCTTGGCGGCCTCCATGATGTGAAAGCGCGAGAGGCCGCGCGAGTTCACCGCTTTCGTGCCGGTCTCGCCGAACACCTTCGTGGCGACGACCACGTTTTCCCGAGGCACCTTGAGGTTTTTCAGCGCCGCCCCGGTAATGGTTTCCGAGAGCCCACCGGAATAGACATTGGCCGTATCGATGAAATTGATGCCGCCATCGATGGCACGGCCGATCAACGTCTCGGCCTCCGACTGCTGCAGCTTGCCGATATGCTCCCAGACCGCACCTTCTCCGCCGAACGTCATCGTGCCAAGGCACAGTTCGGAAACAAAAAGCCCTGTGGAACCGAATTTTGCATAACGCATGACCCAACTCCCTCCATTGCGCATTCGTGCGAGATATCGCCGCTGCCGCGCATGTCGATCTCACGGGCGCCAGCCGCCGCATGCCCGCCATCGCCGAAAACCGGATGGCTGAGCCGCTCGGGCGGCACGAGGCCTTCGACGCGCGGTCGAACGGAGCGCAAAGTATGGACCCGATGCTTCCGCGATCCGATACCGAATCGTCTCGCATTCATGCCTGTTTCTATGCGCTCTCGCTATCCGCGCTGCCGGACCGGCGGGAATAAACCGCGTCGAAAGGTGTTTGTGATGGGAGAAGGCGCCAACGGGCGCCCGGAACCCGTCGGATCCCCTCTTGCCACCGGTATGACCAATGGACACCCGCGATGACTTGATGGACCACATCCCGCGCTTGCGTCGGTACGCACGGGCGCTGATCCATAACCGCGAGCTCGCCGACGATCTCGTGCAGGACACCCTGGAGCGCGCGCTTGGGCGCCTCGCCCACTTCGAAGCGGGCACCGATCTGCGCGCCTGGCTCTTCACGATCATGCACAACGTCTTCGTCAATCAACTGCGCAAAGCATCGGCGCGTGCCCCACACCTCTCGTTCGAGGAGGACGGCGTCGCCGAAGCGGAATTGGCCGCGCCCGCGGCGCAGATGCGCTCGCTCGAGGTGCGCGACCTCGACTATGCCTTGCAGAGGCTGCCCGCGGAGCAGCGTGAAGTGGTGCTGCTCGTCGGCCTCGAGGAAATGAGCTATGCGGAGGTTGCGCTCGCGCTCGACATTCCGATCGGTACGGTCATGTCGCGGCTCTCGCGTGGGCGCGAACGCTTGAGAAACCTGATGGCGGGCGTGCAGCCCGTTCAACGGCTGCGGGTGGTGCGATGACAGACAAACTCATCATCAGCGACGACGAGATCCACGCATACGTCGACGGAACGCTATCCGACGATGCGCGCGAACGCGTCGAGCGCGCGATGGCGCGCGACCCGGCGCTCGCCGCGAGAATCAACGAGTATTTTTTGTTGAACGCGCTTCTCCACGAACGATACGATCGAACGCTGGCCGAACCCGTACCCGAACGGCTCCGGCCCGGCTCGATCGAGCGGCGGCGGACTGCCGCCAACTGGCCGCGTTTCGCCGGCCTTGCCGCCTCGCTCATCGTCGGCGTTGCAATCGGGATCGGAATCGGCGTGGGCGCCGGCGTCCAGATAGGCCACAACGGGGCCGGTCAGTCCGCTGGCGGATCGGAGACACGCGCGGTGAGCGCCGAAGCGGAGGACGCCTTCGCGCGCAATGCGGCGATCGCCCATGTCGTCTACATGGCTTCGGTCGATAGGCCGACGCAACCCGTTGGGAAGCATGAGCAGGATTTCGTGCGGTGGCTGTCGAGTAAACTGGGTACAGATATTCATCCGCCGGTGCTGTCCAACAGCGGCTATCAACTGACGGGCGGACGCCTGGTCCACGATGCTCACGGCACGATGGCCCTCTTCATGTACCGCGACGCGGAAGGCAGACGCGTAACGCTATGCATTTCACGCAGAGATCACAGCGCGAACACAACCGCGTTCAAGCTCTATCGCGACGGCCCGGTAAACGTCTTCTATTGGGTAGACGGTGACTTCGGCTACGCG
>JBCNPL010000184.1:0-5289 GCA_039593375.1 Paraburkholderia sp.
CGCCCGAAGCTCGACGTCGTCGCGGAATTCGTCGAGGCCCTCGGCATGAGCGCGTTTCGCAGCGGCGATCGTGTCGGCATGGCCGCGTTCGATACGGCCGAACGCGACGATCTCTTCGTCCCGGCCCGATACGGCCGCGGCGCCGGCGAGGCGATGGCCGCGATGCTGCGGCGGACGCAGGTTCGGCAGGCCGCGCTCGCGGCGGTCGCCGCGTCGGCGCGCGGCGATGGCGCACGCGGCCTCGCGCGCGCCGTGGCCAAGCTCGCCGGCCGCGGGGGGCTCGTCTTTATCGTATCGGACTTCCACTGGTCGCTCGACGCGCTGCCGCCGATTCTCGACATGCTGCTGCATGCGTACGTCGTGCCGATCGTCGTCTGGGACGAAGCGGAGCTTGCGCCGCCCGACGACGGGTCGCTGCTCGCGGTCCACGATCTCGAGTCCGGCGCGAAGCGCACGCTGTGGCTCTCGAAGCGCGTGCGCAATCAATGGCGGGACGCCGTCGCCGAGCGGCGCCACGCGCTCGACGGGATATTCGCCAAGCGAGCGATGAAGCCGTTCTATCTCGTCGGCGAGTTCGATCCCGATGCGCTTTCGCGCTACTTTCTGGAGCAAAGCGCATGATGCGCGGCGACCGACGTCAGCGCCGCGTGGCGCGTCTCGCGGCTGCGGCTACGCTCGCGTGCGCGCTTGCGCTTGCCGCGATGCCCGCTCGCGTCGCCGCCGCGGACCTGCGGGCGCATGTCGACGAGCCGCGCGCGTTCGGCCATACCATCGGCGACGTATTGACGCAGCGCATCCTGCTCGCCGCCGGCGGCCGCGATCTCGGCCGCGTGGAGATACCGTCGGCGGGACGCGTCGACGTCTGGCTCGAGCGCCGGGCCGCACGCGTGGAGACCGACGCCGACGGGCGCCGTTGGATGGTCGTCGATTATCAGATCACCAATTCGCCGCGCGAGGTCACGAAGATCTCGTTACCCGCCCTCGCGCTGAAGACGGCCGGCGGCGACGTGCTGCACGTGCCCGAGTGGCCGGCGAGCGTCGGCCCGCTCGTGCCGGAGGCTCAGACCGATGCCGTCGCGTCGCGCTCCATGCAGCCCGATCGCGCGGCTCCGCCCACGGCGCTTGCGCCGATCGAGCGCCGGCTCGCCGCGACGCTCGCGCTGCTTGCGGCGACCCTCGTCGCATGGGCGGTCTGGTGGGTTGCACGCAATCGGCGCGAGGCCGCACGGTTGCCGTTCGCGCTCGCCTGGCGGCAGCTGCGGCGGCTCGGTCCGCGCGAGCGGGAAGCCGATGGCGCCTGGCAAGCGCTGCATCGGGCGCTGAACGACACGGCCGGCCGCGTCGTCCATGCGGGATCGCTTGCCGTGCTGTTCTTGCGCGCGCCGTGGCTGCTGCCGTTGCGACCGCAAATCGAGCAGTTCTATCGGCAATCGGAAGCGCGTTTCTTCACCGTCGGAGGGCCGGCGGACTCGCGCGAAGGCGCCGGAGACTCGCTCCTGGAGCTCAGTCGCACCTTGTTCCTGGCCGAGAGGCGCCGACACCGATGAGCGCGCCGATCGACTTCGCCTCGCCCTGGATGCTGTGCCTGCTGCCGCTCGCACTGTTGCCGCTTTTGCCGCGACGCGACGATGCGCTGCCGTTTTCATGGGCGGCCTGGCTGCCGCCCGATCGCGTCGGCCGTACGCTAGGGTGGATCGCGCGCGCGGCGGCGGCGCTGGCGATGGCCGCGATCGTCGTCGGGTTGGCGGGACCTGGCCGATCGCATCTCGAGGCGCGGCGCACCGGGCGTGGCGCCGAGATTCTGATCCTGATGGACCGCAGCGGCAGCATGAACGACGTGATGGCGAGCCGCGGCGTCAATACGACGGGCGATTCCAAGAACAAGGTGGCGCGCGTCGCAATCGACGAGTTCGTCGACGGACGGCCGAACGACCGCTTCGCGTTCATGATGTTCGGCATCGCTCCAATCCTCGCGGTGCCGTTCACGTTCGACCACGCCATCATCCGCGCTGCGATCGACGGCACGAAAGTCGGCCGAGGGATGCCGGACACGCAGCTCGGACGCGGTTTGCTCGCGGCGATCCACGAGTTCGACGATCGGCCGTGGACCGGGCATCGCGCGATCGTCATGGTGTCGGACGGCGGCGCGCAACTGACGCCCGATGAACGCCGGCTCATCGCCGACGGGTTGGCGCGCAACCGAATCTCGCTCTACTTCATTTACTTGCGCAGCAGTATCTATAGCCGCGAGCTCGGGGCGGCGGTCAACGCGGGCGATACGTCGCCGGAGGCCCTGCTGCATGGGTACTTTCTCACGTTGAAGACACCTTATCGGCTCTATCAGGCCGGCGACCCGCGCGCGATGACCGCGGCGATGAACGAGATCGGCCGGCAGCAGAGCTTTCCTATCGCATTCGACGAGCGGCTGCCGCGGCAGGACCGCAGCGACGTCTGCTTTGCCGTTGCGCTGGCCTGCTGCCTCGTGCTGCTCGCCTCGCGCATCGTTCAGGTACGGAGCTGGGCTTGAGACGCATATCCGTTCACACCGCATTTGCCGCCGTCGCGGCGATCTGCTTCGCGTTCGCGGCTTATGACGCCGCTCGGCTCGGCGCGGCGCGGCGCATCGATGACGAAATTCGCGCGATTGCGAACTCGACGCGGCCGGCTCTCGCCGACAAGCCGGCGATGTCCGCGGTCTCGGCGAAAGGGCCGCTTTCCGCGTCCGGCAAGGCGGGCGATCCGCCGCGCGACGGCAATCAGCCGCGTGCCGTTCAGCTCGCCGAGGCAATGGCGCTTTCGGCGGCCGGGCAATATGCGGCCGCCGGCCGGCGTTTCGAGGCGCTGGTCGAGGACGGGCCGCACGACGCGATCGGGCGCGCGGCGCTTTTCGATCTCGGCAATATGTATCTGCGCGAGGGGGCGGGCGAGGCGGCCGACGCGGTGCGCTCGCTGCCGCTGATCGCTCAGGCGAAAGCGCGTTACCGCGCGCTATTGCGCGTGGCGCCCGACGATTGGGATGCCCGCTACAACCTCGAGCGCGCGCTGCGGCTCGCGCCGGAGACGCAGGAAGACATGGATGCATCCAATGCGGTCACGAAGCATGGCGTCCGGTTGCGCGGCGCGCAAAGTGAGGACCTGCCGTGAAGCGGGTCGGGCTGCCGCGCACATTGCTCGGAGGCCGCAATTGGGCGGTGGGTGCCGCCTTCTTGCTGCTCGCCGCCGCGCTCGCGTTTCCGCGCGTCGATTTGCCGCGAGATACGTTCGACTACATCGTGACGTTCGATATCACGCAGAGCATGTACACCGAGGACGTGAGCGTCGCCGGCACGCCCGTCGGCCGACTGGCGTTCGCCAAGTCCGCGATGCGCGAAGCGCTGGGGACGCTGCCGTGCGGCTCTAAAGTCGGCTGGAGCATATTCACCGGGCAGAGCACGTTGTTGCTCGTGCCGCCGACGGAGGTTTGCCGCAGCTATGACGCGCTGCTCACCTCGCTCGACGCCATCGACGGACGCATGCGCTGGACGAACTGGAGCCGCATCGCCGAGGGCGGGGTCTACTCCGCCGTGCGTGTCGCGCACACCGTTGGCCGCGACGTCGATGTCGTCTTCATCACCGACGGGCAGGAAGCGCCGCCGATCGTTGCCTCGAACGCGCCGTCGCCTGAAATCGGCTTGCGCGGGGTGACGGGCTGGCTTATCGGCGTGGGCGGGGATCAGCCAGCGCCGATTCCAAAGAGCGATGCGAATGGCAACCGGATTGGCTACTGGAGCGCGTCCGAGGTGATCCAGGTGCCGCCCGCGCCGGAGCCTTCGGCGTCGTCGAGCGCAGCGGACGCCACAAGGCCGACCGTCGAGAGCCACGAAGAGCTCTCCGAACTGCGCGGCCAGTATCTGGCGACGCTCGCGGCGCATATCGGCTTCGGCTACCGCCGACTCGTCGACGCGAACTCGTTCGCCGCGGCACTGCGCGACCCGCGCTTCGCTCACCGCGTGCGCGTGCCGACCGATGTGCGCTGGGCGCCGGCGCTTGCGGCGTTGCTGCTGCTGGCCTGGCGGTACAGCGGCGGTTTGCGGCGCCGCCGCGCCGCCGCGGGCGATTCGGGAAATACTCCCGGCGCCGCCGTGGCCGCGCCCGCGCGCGATGGGCTAAGCTTGATGAGATCCCATTCAGCGATCGATGGAGACTAGCGCGGCGGCGCTGACTCGAAGCGGCTCGCGCGCGTCGGCGCCGGATGGGCCGCGATGCCGCTCGAATACAAAGGAGAACTAACGATATGGTCGGGACGTCCTTTCGAACCCCTTGCCGACGAGTGCTTTCGCCTCGCTTTTCGGTCTCGCGCGATGGATCGGCGCGCCGATATCGGCGGCAGCTGGCGCTCGTTGCCTGTGCGATGCTTGCGGCCGGCGCGGCGCATGCCGCGGCGCCCGTCGCTTATGTGACGAGCGAGAAGGCCGGCATCGGTGTCATCGATCTCGACAACATGACACTCGAGAAGACATTCTCGATCGGCGCGAGCGGTCCTCGCGGATTGAGTCTCAACGAGGACGGTACGCGCCTCATCATCGCGGACAAGAATACGGGCGAGCTCGCCGCCGTGGATACGCGCACGGGGAAGGTCGTCGAGCACGTGAAGGTCGGCCAGAACCCGGAGTACGTCCGCGTGCATGACGGATATGCGTATGTGACGTACGAGCCCGGTGAAAGCGGGAAGCCTGAAGCCAAACCCGAAGGCAAACCGGGCGCGGACGACGACGACGCGAACAAGCCCCCGGCCGAGATCGCGATCGTCGACATGAAGGACTGGCGTGTGGTTCATCGCGTGGTCAGTGGGCACGAGACGGAAGGAGTCGAATTCTCGCGCGACGGCAAAGAGATGCTCGTGACGAACGAAGGCGATGACACCGTTTCCGTCTACGATGCGCGAAGCGGCAAGCCGATCGCCGTCGTCAAGGTCCCGGCGGGCGGACGCCCGCGCGGCATCAAGGCTTCGCCCGACGGCAAGGAATACGTCGTCACGCTGGAGTCGCTGAGCAAGTTGCTGGTGCTCGATGCGAAAGACTTCCACGTGATCAAGACGATCGACACGAAGCTGGGCCCGTATGGCGTCGCATACGGGCCGTCCGGCGACAGGCTCTTCGTCGCGGCGGCGCGCGACAAGGCGCTGCAGGTCTTCGATGCTCATACGTACGACCATCTCGCCGATGCGCCGATCGGCCAGCGCTGCTGGCACTTCAGCTTCACGCCGGACGGTTCGAAGCTGATGCTCGCGTGCGGCCGCTCCAACGCTGT
>JBCNPL010000185.1:0-5186 GCA_039593375.1 Paraburkholderia sp.
ACGAAGTCATCAAGACGACGCTGCCGAAGGCGAAGGAACTTCGTAAAGTCGTCGAGCCGCTCATCACGCTCGGCAAGAAGCCCTCGCTCGCCAATCGCCGCCTCGCGTTCAACCGCCTGCGCGATCGCGATTCGGTGACCAAGCTCTTCGACGTGCTGGGCCCGCGCTTCGCGAATCGCCCGGGCGGCTACCTGCGTATTCTCAAATTCGGCTTCCGCGTGGGTGACAACGCCCCGATGGCGCTCGTCGAACTGCTCGACCGCCCGGAACCGGTGGAAGCGGAAGAGGCACAAGAAGCGGAATAAGTCACAGCCGCTTTCGATAAATGGGGTCAAGCGCGGGTCGCGCTTGACCCCATTTTTTCATCGTATCGCCCGAACGCGTGCCGACGGTGCGGCTACGCTCACTGCCCAATCGTTCGCCCGTGCTGCTCGGTCAAGCGAAAACTCGGCCGGTGATACCATAATGCGTGCTTGATCGCCTGCCGTTGGAGGGAGCCGTGCCGGTCGAAATCGTTCTGATGCTGACGACGCTGCCCGATTCGGCGTCGGCCCAAAAGCTTGCCGATGACGTGCTCGACGAGCGGCTGGCCGCATGTGTCACCGAGTTCGGCGGTGTCCGTTCGCGTTACCGCTGGAAGGGTCAAATCGAATCGGCCGAGGAAGTGCAGTTGCTCTTCAAGACGAGCGCCGCGCGTGCGCTCGAGCTCGAGCGGTTTATCGCCGCGAATCACCCGTACGAGACGCCCGAAATCCTCTCGTGGGCCGCCAGCGCGTCGGCCGCCTATGGGCAATGGGTGGCCAGCGAAACTCATCGTCCAACTCATGTATAAAGCGACTCATCCGCGCTGCAACACCTGCATCATGCGCTTCGTTCTTTGGTTGCTTGCGGTTTGCCTGGCGGCCGGATCGGTGAACGTGGCGCACGCGGACGATTTTCTCGATCCGTCGGCCGCATTTCGCTTCAGTGCAAGCGAGCGGCCGGGCGAGGTCGACGTCAAGTTCAAGATCGCCGATGGCTACTATCTTTATCGCGAGCGTTTTGCGTTCGCTGTAAAGAGCGGCACGGCCACGCTCGGCGCGGCTCAGGTCCCCGCCGGCCACGTGAAATTCGATCCGACGTTTCAAAAAAATGTCGAGATCTACCGGCAGGAGGTCGACATCCGTGTGCCCGTCAAAGCCGCGGGTGGACCGTTCGAACTCGCCGTGACATCGCAGGGGTGCGCCGACGCCGGCATCTGCTACCCGCCCGCCACACACACCTATCGCGTCGAGGGCGCGGCGTTGCAGCAGTCAGCCGCCGCAACCGGTGGCGATGCGACGGCTGCGAACGCCACGGTGCCAAGTAGCGACGCGGCACGAGACCCTCGATCGTGGTGGGATCGCGCGACCAGCGCCGATTACGCCCAATCGCTGCTGCAAGGCGGCAGTTTCGCCGCCACGGTCGGCCTCTACTTTCTTGCCGGCATCGTCCTCAGTCTGCTGCCCTGTTCGTATCCAATGATCCCGATTGTCTCGGCGATCATCGTCGGCGAAGGGCACAAGGTGACGCATGCACGCGGATTCGCGCTCTCGTTTGCCTATGTCGTCGGCATGGCGCTCGTTTATACGGTGCTCGGCATCGCCGCGGCGCTCGTCGGCCAAAGCCTCGGCGCCTGGCTGCAGAACCCCTGGGTGCTCGGGGCTTTTGCGCTCCTTCTGACGGCGTTCGCGTTCACGTTGATCGCGGGCGCCGACATCGTGTTGCCGCAACGCTGGCACGACAAGGTCACGGAGGCATCGAATCGGCGTTCCGGCGGCAAGTTTGCCGCCGTCGCCGCGATGGGGGCGCTCTCGGCGCTCGTCGTGGGCGCCTGCATGACCGCGCCGCTTTTCGCCGTGCTCGCGTTCATCGCGCATACCGGGGACGCCGTGCTCGGCGGCGCGGCACTCTTTGCGATGGGGCTGGGTCTCGGCGTGCCGCTCATGATCGTCGGTCTCGGCGCCGGCACGATATTGCCGAAGGCGGGCGCCTGGATGGAAGGCATCAAGGTCTTCTTCGGCGTGATGCTGCTGGCGGCCGCTTTGTGGATTGTCTGGCCGGTGCTCGCGCCGACTGCGCAGATGCTGCTCTCGGCGCTTTGGCTACTGCTCGCGGCGGCGACGCTGGGACTTTTCGCACCGAACGCGGCCGCGGTTTCGGTTTGGCGACGCCTGGGCCGCGGTTTCGGAGCGGCGCTTGCCATCTGGGCGGCGGCCTTGCTCGTCGGTCTTGCCGCCGGTTCCGCGGATCCGCTTCGTCCGCTTGCGGTCCTGGCGGGGCGGATCGGCGCACCGGAGCAGTCGGCCGGCGCCGGGTTCGGGCCCGCGCCGAGCGCCGGTCCGATCGCAAACGCGGATCACGCGCTGACGTTCGAGCCCGTGCGCTCGTCGACCTTGCTCGACCAGGCGCTGAAGGCGGCGGGGCGTCCCGCGATGCTCGACTTTTACGCCGACTGGTGCGTGAGTTGCAAGGAAATGGAGCGCATCACGTTCAACGACCCCCGCGTACGCGCCCGGCTCGCCCGGTTGCAACTGATGCGCGCCGATGTCACGGCGAACGACGCCGATGACCAGGCGCTTCTCAAGCGCTTTGCGCTGTTCGGACCGCCGGGTATCGTCTTTTTCGACGGTGACGGGAAGGAGGTGATGCGCGTCGTGGGATATCAATCGGCCGATGCGTTCCTGCGCAGCCTCGATCGGTTGACGGCGGCGCCGCGATCGGCGGCACCGCAATCCTGAATGTCGCCCGTTTCGCCGGGCGCGCCTTCCGCGCTTACTTTTGCGCGCGCAGCAGCCGCGCGGCGTCGAGCGCGAAGTAAGTCAGGACGCCGTCCGCGCCCGCTCGCTTGAACGCGAGCAGCGACTCCATCATCACCTTGTCGTGATCGAGCCAGCCGTTTTGCGCGGCGGCCTTCAGCATCGCGTATTCGCCGCTCACCTGGTAGACGAAGGTCGGAAAGCGGAACTCGTCTTTCACACGCCGCACGATATCGAGATAAGGCATGCCGGGCTTGACCATCACCATGTCGGCGCCTTCGTCGATGTCGAGACGCACCTCGCGCAGTGCCTCGTCCGAGTTCGCCGGGTCAATCTGATACGTCATCTTGTTGCTCTTGCCGAGGTTCGACGCCGAGCCGACCGCATCGCGAAACGGTCCGTAAAACGCCGACGCGTACTTGGCCGCGTAGGCCATGATCTTCGTGTGTATATGACCTTCGCCTTCGAGCATTCTGCGCAACGCGCCGATACGGCCGTCCATCATGTCCGACGGCGCGACGATGTCGACACCGGCTTCCGCCTGGGTGCGCGCCTGCGCGACGAGGATTTCGATCGTTTCGTCGTTGATGACATAGCCCGATTCGTCGAGGACGCCGTCCTGGCCATGGCTCGTGTACGGATCGAGCGCCACGTCGGTCAGGACGCCGAGTTCGGGGAAGCGTGCCTTGAGCTCGCGCACCGCGCGCGGAATGAGCCCGTCGGGGTTCGCGGCTTCGCGGCCGTCAGGCGTCTTCAGCGACGGCTCGATCGCGGGAAACAGCGACAGCACGGGCACGCCGAGCTCGAGGCATTGCTCGGCCACACCAAGCAGCAGATCGACCGAGACGCGCTCGACACCGGGCATCGATGGCACCGACTGCCGAGCATGGGAGCCTTCCGTAATGAAAACGGGATAGATGAGATCGTTGGTCGTCAGTACGTTTTCGCGCATTAGACGACGAGAAAATTCGTCGCGGCGCATACGGCGCGGACGGTAGTGCGGATGGAAAGTCATAAGCGTCGGAAAAAGCGAGCGATTCGTTGACGGGGTGCCTCTCACCGCGGCCAGGCGCGACGCGGGAGCGAGCGCTGAAGCTCTGACAATGGTATATGATAGCGATCGAGCGACGCGCTTGGCGCCGAGCTCCCCGCTTCTCCTCCCTGAGCGGGTGCCTGTCGTTTTTTCGATTAGGCTGTTTAACCCGCCGAGGTCCGGCGGGTTTTTTTATGAGCAACGTGCGACTCAGTCCGCTCGGTCCGATTCCGAGGAAACTCCGCCGCCCGTCGATAGCCAGCCCTCGATCAGTGCGTGCGCGTCATCGAGACCCGTGCGTTTGAGCGCCGAGAAAAGCTGGACGGTCAATTTGCCCGCATATCCCGCATTGCGATATTCGGCGAGCCCTTTTTCCGTCGCGCGCAACGCATTGACGCTTTCCTGCCGCGTCAATTTGTCGCATTTGGTCAGCAGCGTATGGATCGGCTTGCCCGTCGGCGCAAACCATTCGATCATGCGCCGGTCGAGCTCCGTCAGCGGCCGCCGCGAATCCATCATGAGCACCATGCCGCGCAGTTGCGCGCGGCTTTGCAGATAGCTCGCGAGCAGCGCTTCCCAATGCGCCTTCGCTGCGCCGGGCACTTCGGCGTACCCGTAGCCGGGCAGGTCGACGAGATAACCGGCCGGCTCGGCCACGGGCCCGACGCTGAAATAGTTGATATGCTGCGTGCGTCCGGGCGTTTTGCTGGCGAAAGCGAGGCGCTTCTGATTACAGAGCACGTTGATCGCCGTCGATTTGCCGGCGTTCGAGCGGCCGGCGAACGCGATCTCGGGCGCCACGGTGGCAGGCAGGTCGCGCAAGTGGTTGACGGTCGTGAAAAAGCGCGATTGGTGCAGCAAGAAGGCCATAAGGAGAAATCGGAAACGCGCTCGAGGGCGGCGTGGAAGATCGAAACCGGGAGCCGGCAAGGCCTTGGCAGGTCTTGCTGCAAGCGGCGGAGCGCGGCCAGGGTGTCGCCGACTGGCGTCTTGGGCGATAGCGCGGTATTGTACAATACGACGGTTTGCACCCGCCGGGAGCATGCGCGAGCCCTAAGCATGCGTCGGCATTCCATTCCAAAAGACGAGACAAAACGGTGTGCGAATGAATCGACTCTGCAAGTCCTTGGTGGTCCTTGAACTGGTGGCGGCAAGTTGGTTGGTTTGGGCAGGAGATGTCAGTGCGGCTGAGGCACCGAAGCCGGACATGAATCGGGGGCGGGCGATTGCGACTGGTGTTTGCGCGGCCTGCCACGGTGCCGATGGAAATAGCGCCACGGCCGCGTTTCCGAAGCTTGCGGGTCAGCACGAGGAGTATCTGATCAAGCAGTTGAAGGATTTCAAGACCAAGGCCGGAGAGAAGGTCGCCGCGCGTC
>JBCNPL010000186.1:0-5138 GCA_039593375.1 Paraburkholderia sp.
GCACAGCCTTCGAGCGTCGCGAATACCTCCGGGGTGAGCAGATCGTATGCAAGCGATTGCTCACGCTCGGCAAACCCGTGGTCGCGGCTGTAAATGGCTACGCGCTGGGAGCCGGTGCGGAAATCGCGATTGCCTCCGACTTCGTTTTGATGGCTGAGAGCGCGCAAATCGGATTGCCCGAAGTATGCATCGGCAACTTCCTCGGCGGCGGAATCACCTATCTCCTCCCGCGGCTGGTCGGCTTGGCAAAAGCCCGTGAGCTCGTTTTCCTCGGCGAGCGGATCGACGGGAAAGAAGCTGCGCGCATTGGGCTCGCAAACCGCGTGTACCCCGATGACGGCTTTCTTCAGAGCGCACGGGCGTTTGCACAGAAGGTCGCCAGCAAGGCTCCGTTCTCGATGCGACTGGCGAAGGAACAACTGAACTTCGCCGGCGAGCGCACCTTTGACGCTGCGCTGACCGCGGAGCTGGAAGGCATGATGTTCTGTTCGACAACGAAGGATTGGCAGGAAGGCATCGATGCCTTCGCCGAGAAGCGCGAACCCGTGTTCAGGGGAGAGTAGCGATGAGCCATCACTCCATTCGCGAACTTTTCTATCCGGACTCGATTGCCGTCGTTGGCGCATCGAAAGACCAGACGAAGCGAGGCTTTCGTTCGATTCAAAAACTGCTCGAGGACGGATACGCCGGGGCGATATACCCCGTCAACCCGAAAGAACCGGAAATCCTCGGGCTGAAATGCTATGCGAGCCTGGGCGACATACCCGGCAACATCGATCTCGCGCTGGTCTGCACGCCGGCGAAGACCTTGCCACAGGTCATCGAGCAATGCGGCAAAAAAGGCGCAAAAGGCGCGGTCGTCCTGGCGGGCGGATTCGCGGAAGCCGGCGATGACGGGCGGCGCCTCCAGGACGACATGGTGCGAGTCGCCCGTGCCTATAACGTACGTATCGTCGGGCCGAATACGTCTGGGGTGTTCAATACCCACAAGGCCTGCAACATTGTCGGCTTTAGCAATCTGAAGAAAGGCGGTATCGGTTTACTGTCCCAGTCCGGAAACATGGCGCTTTCTCTCGTGACGGAGGCAGAGGCCAACGGACACATCGGGCTGTCGACCTATGTAGGCATTGGCAACGAATCGGACATCGAGTTCAACGAGTACCTCGACTACTTTGCGGAAGACGAGAACACCAAGGCCGTTGTCGCGTATGTCGAGGGTATGAAAAACGGGCAGGTATTCCTCGATGCACTGCGTCGTATCACACGCAAGAAGCCGGTCGTACTCTACAAGTCGGGTCGCACCAGCGCCGGACGTAGTTCCGCGAAGTCGCACACCGGTGCGTTGGCCGGAGACTACGCGGTGAGCGAGGGCGTTCTGCGTCAGGCGGGTGCGGTGCTCGCTCGCAAGTCCGACGAGATCCTCTCGCTCGCCGAGACGCTTTCGCTGCTTCGGCCACTCGCGTCGCGCCGCGTGGCCGTGCTAGCCGATGGTGGCGGGCACGCGACGATTGCTGCAGACGCTTTGAGCGAACATGGTCTGACGCTGGCTCCGCTGAGCGACGAAACTCGCCAGCGGCTGTCGGCAATCCTGCCGCCCGCGGCCACCGTTGCGAACCCCGTAGATGTTGCCGGGGGAACGGATTCCAATCCGGCCGTGTTTGCCGATTGTGCCCGCATTCTGCTCGAGGACCGCAATGTAGATGGATTGCTCATCACGGGGCTCTACGGCGGATACGGCGTGAGGTTTTCCCAGTCGCTGACGTCCATCGAGATGGAGACCTCCACGCGAATTGCCGCGATGCTGGAGGGGCACGGTAAGCCGATCATCGTGCACAGCCTCTATGGGAGCTTGTATTCCGATCTTCGGCCAGCCCCTCTGACGTGTATCCGTGAAGCCGGTGTACCGGTTTATGACTCGCTGGAGTTGGCCGTTCGCTGCATGCAGGGCCTCGCGGAATTTGGCGAGGCGCAAAGACGACCACTTGCGGACGCAGAAGCCCATCCGGCGCGCTCGCCGGCATTCGAGACGGTGCTGTCGTCGTGCCGCAGCGAACAGCGGACGGTCGTGCTCGAGCACGAGGCCCGGCAGGCGCTCGCGGATGCCGGCGTCCCGATGCCGGCTCCCGCGATTCTGGCCAAGTCATCGCATGAGGCAGTTGCGGCGTTCGAGCGTCTCGGTTCGGTGCCGGTCGCGATGAAAATCGTGTCGCGCGACATCATCCACAAGTCGGACGCCGGTGGGGTCAAGCTCAACGTTGGAAGCCGCGATGAGGTTAGCCACGCGTTCGAAGAGATCGTGGCCAACGGCCGGAAACACGTGCGAGCCCCCGACATTACCGGCGTCCTCGTGACACCGATGGCACCGAAAGGTGGCGTCGAGATCATCATCGGCGTAGTGCGTGATCCGACTTACGGGCCGGTCATGATGTTTGGCCTCGGCGGTATCCTGGTCGAGGTGCTCAAAGATGTCGTGTTCCGCTCGCTGCCGCTCTCAGAGGACGACGCTCACCGAATGCTCGCCGAGATACGGGCCAGTGAGATTCTGAACGGGGTCCGGGGAGGCGCCCCGACGGACAAGGATGCGCTGGTCAGGCTGATGATGGGCATCTCGACGCTTTGCTCGGCGTTTCCCGAAATCGTCGAGCTGGACCTCAACCCCGTGCTTGCCTATTCCAGTGGAGTGGCGATCCTCGACGCACGCATCCTGCTCGAGGATGCCGACGCGGCGACGGGCCAGTGACATAGAACCGAGCGACCAAGATGAGCCCCACACCTGAATTGATCGATGCATTACTAAGCGTGGACGGACGCGTAGCGACGTTGACTCTGAACCGCGATGACGTTCGCAATGAGCTTACCGGCACGAGACTCGTTGACGACATTGAACGCACCGTTCAGTGGATTAACGCCGAGGAGTCGATCGGCGTCCTTATCGTGACAGGTGCAGGGAAGGCCTTTTCTTCCGGCGGAAACATCAAGCACATGTTCCATCGGGAGGGGAGTTTCGGTGGAGACGTCTATGAGGTCCAGCAAAAGTATCGGCAAGGCATCCAGCGAATACCGCTAGCGATGCATCGTCTCGATGTCCCGTCCATAGCAGCCATCAATGGCGCCGCATTGGGCGCGGGCTTCGACCTTGCCTGCATGTGCGACCTGAGACTCGCTGCGGTTGACGCGATCATGGGCGAGACCTTTGTCAACGTGGGAATCATCCCCGGGGACGGCGGAGCCTGGTTTCTGCAACGACTCGTGGGCTACCAGCGGGCAGCCGAGCTCACGTTTTCAGGTCGTACGTTTACCGGAGTTGAAGGCAAGGAACTTGGCATCGTTCTCGACGCCGTTAGCGCGGACCGATTACTGGAAACCGCTCAGCGACTGGCCAAGAGCCTCGCAGCAAAGCCCCCGCAAGCGCTCCGGCTGACGAAGCGCCTGATGAAAGCGGCCCAGCGCATGGAGCTGCACGACTTCCTCGACCACTGTGCCGTTTTTCAAGGGATGTGCCACAACACTGACGACCATCTCGAGGCGCTGGCCGCGACGCTCGAAAAGCGGGCACCTCGATTCAAAGGGCAATAACGACTCGTGCTTGTCGCCTAAATCAATCGGGTTATTGGGTTTTGAGTAAAGTAGTGATGAACTGCCTAACAGCCTCTCGAGCCTCGGTTGACGCATTCTGGTTGTAGCCAATCCACGGACCCCGTTCCACACAGGCGTCGCTGTAGGTAAACAGTTGCTTTGTTTTGACGTTCATGATTTGGCCGTTATCTGTTTCCGCGAGTTGACAGTTTCGTATCGTTTGCGCTTGTGGCAGCTTGATAGGCTGCTTAACGGCCTGCCAATCGAACACGTGCAACGCGTCTGGATATGCCGTCAACTTCACGTCGGTGCCTGGGTTCGCAGCGAGTCGTTCGACGTATGCGCGGCACGGCGCAATGGGTGCATAGTCATCCGCCTCGCCGTGAAAGACGCGCACGGGTTTGGCGGTGATGTCCTCGTCATTCCGGTAGGTCACGTTGCAAGTTGGGTAGAACGCCAAATAAGCAGCGAACTCATGGCCGGATGCAGGGCCGTGCAGACGTTGAAATCGTTTCATTGCGGCGTAGAGTGTGGCGCTACCGCCTCGCGAGAATCCCATGAGTACTATTCGCGCCGGGTCGACCCTGGGATGTTGCTCCAAAATCTCAAGCGCCCGGTACGCGTCTTCGATTTGCACGAATCGGCCAATCTGAGACTGGTCGTTGTTGACACTGGTGATTCCGCGACCGGAGAAACTATCAATGACAAAAGTGGCAACGCCCATTGCCAGCAAGTCCTGCTCCCAGTCGGTCACGTAGCTCGAGATACCACCTGAGCCGTGTAATAGAATCACCACCGGAAGGCGGTCGGTTCCAGCGCGTGGGAGGCGAAGCTCCCCCGCTAAGGTCACCGGCTTGCCATCTTTGCGGCCAAGCAGAAATTCCTGGTCCGTCAAAGTCGTAGATCGGATGGGGAGTACTTCCATTCGAGCGACTTGCGGGTAGCCGACATGTGACAGCGTTGCGATCAGAAGGACGATGGCAAGCGACATCAGGGGGCGAGGATGTAAGCGACGTCTTTCGGTTATGAGCATAACCGCACTCCCTTAAATCGGTCGAAGCACGCTTAAGTGCAGAGTAGGCCGCACGACACGATAAGCTATCCTGGTTTGCCCTTGAGATGTGAAGCGAGCGCAGCGTCAGGAATCACTCGGCCGATGGCGGAAGACGGATGTCCATTGTTCAATGTGGAGCCGCCGCGTAAATGGTGATCTCGGCGGAGCCGCGAGCGTCCGCAACCGGCTGCATGCCGCCCCCGTGAGAGCAGGAGCTGGTCGCCTCCCGAATGCTCTAGCCGGCCACCAACGACGATAGGTCGCGCAGTCTCTGAGTCCATAGTCAAAATTGACTATGGCGAGCCGGTGGCGTGAGACCCACACTGAAGAAAACGGCGATGGCCGATTTCCCAATCGTCGGCCAAATACCCGTCATCGTGAATATGGGTGTCGCGATGCTCGCATGCCGCGAAGTACGACGGCAATAAGGCGGTTGCGCGCGTGGCGGATGAGTGAACCGAGGTATCGCCTTGTTGGAGGCCTCTATGTCAATTCGCCGTTTATTTTT
>JBCNPL010000187.1:0-5120 GCA_039593375.1 Paraburkholderia sp.
GAGCCGCGGCTCCTCGACCACGTAGCTGCCGTCGCCGCGATAGCGGACGATTTCACGGAATGTGTCGGCATAAACGGGTTGGCCGAAAGCCGCGAGCGCCATCACCTTGTACTCGTCGCACGAGTGCAGGAATCCGAGCCAGTCCGTCACGGCTTCGTAGAGTAGGCCGAGCGAATGCGGCAGTTCGACCTGCTTGATCCGCTTGTACTCGCCGGCCACGAATTGGCCGAGGCTCGTCGTCACGCCTTCGCCGCGGCCATCCATGGTCAGTACCGCTGTATCGCCGGACGGGGCGGCGAGAAAAGCGCTCGCCTCGTGCGCCAGATGATGCTCGACGTAGTGCCAGGTGAAGCGATGCCCGGTTCCGCTCGGGCGAAAGCGCTTCTTCAGACGATGCGGCGCGCCGTCGATCAGTTGCGCTCTCGCATTGACGATGTAGCTGACGAAGAGCGGGTCCCACGGCGATGCGGACGGATCGCTCAACGGGTGCAAGCCGGGCTCGAGCGGCAACGCGATCGTCGCGCGGCCCGGCGGCGGCATCGTCGGCAGGAGCGCGGGGTCGTAGGAGTAGGCCACGTGATCGACGTCGGCAAGTGTGATACCCGCCTCCTGGAGGCAGTAATCGATCGCGTCGAACGGCAGTTGCCAGGTGGAGAACGGCACCGGCCGCTTCGCATGCTTGACGTGCGTGAACCGCTCGTCTTCGGCTGCCGCGATCACGACGCCGTCGCGCACGAGCGTGGCGGCGCTATCGTGATAGACGGCGTTGATTCCGAGGGTGTACATGGTCGGCGCTCCTCACTAGTCAGTAGGACACTTGCACGGCGGCATCGCTTGCCATCCTGGTTCGAACGACATCGACGGTATCGAAGACGAAGCCTTGCTTCGCGGCGAGCTCGAGCGCGGCCGCCGCGACTTCGGCAGCCGGCACGCCGAGCAGGCATGCGTGATGACCCTTTGGGCAAACGCTGCGATAACACCAGCGGCAGTCGACGTCGCGAAACAGTACGCGCTGCTCGGTCTGCCACGGCGTATGCTGCGGATTCGTCAACGCGTAGAGGTCGACGACGGCTGTGCCGAGCGCCGAGGCCAGGTGAACGGGGCCGCTGTTGTTGGCGATGAGCACGCAGGTGCGCTCGATGAGCGCACCGAGCTCGCCGAGGTCGAGTTCGCCGGAGAGATCGTGCAGGCGCGGCTGCGCGGATGGGCCGGCTCGTTCGATGACTTCGCGGATGAGCTCGCGCTCCGCTTCAGCGCCCGCGAGCAGAATCGGCAACGATGTCAGCCGAGCCAGGCGCGCCGCGACTTCTCCGAATCGCTCGGGCGGGTAACGGCGCGACGCGGCGCTCGCGCCTGGATGAATCAAGAACCACGGATCGTGCGGGCGCAGCCCGCGAGCGACGAGCCGCTTCGTCAGCCTTCGCCGGGATCGTGTGTCGACTTTGAAACGCATGCGTGTGTCGCCGCATGTGGCACCGACCTTCGCGACGAGTTGCAGTTGCCGCTCGGCCTCGTGACGCACGCCTTCGCTCGGTTCGGTCTCGCGGATCCAGTCCGTCAGCAGGTCGTACGGATTTTCGCGGCAATGCGCAAGCCGCCGTGGAATGCCCGCGAGATAGCAAAGCATCGCGGCCGGTAAAGGATTCTGACTGTAAACCGTGAAAACGACGGCGGCATCGAAGCGACGCTCGCGCAAGGCGCGGATCATTTCGATATCGGCCGGGGGATCGGGATCAGGCGAGAGGCCGTGCCACGGCGCGTCGTAGGGGATGACTTCGTCGACGTCTTCGAGAAATGGCGCGAGGGCCGCTCCTACCTTCGACGTGAGCAGCGCGATATGGCGGCCTGGGAAGGCCGCGCGCAACGCGTGGATCGCAGGCGTCGTCATGAGGACGTCGCCTATGCGGTCGAGGCGCACGCAGAGGATGCGCTTCACGTCGGCGCCCCAGCGCGTCGCCGCGGATTCGCGCCCGCTTGCGTGAGCCAGCAGGGGCGTGATGGCGAAAGGGATGCCGTTCATCGGCGGCCCTCCGCAAAGCTTGCCTGCATCGAAGTCGTCGATGCCGCGCGTCGCGGCATCGTAGCCGGTGCCGCTTCGACGATCGCGAGCGCCGCCTGATAGAGGTCGGGCACGCTCAGCGTCGGCCTGCGCCGCGGCCCGTCGCGCCATTCGGTCTCGTGCCCGTTGTCGATCAGAATCGTGCGGCAGCCGGCGCGCGAGCCCGCTTCCACATCGTCGAGAATGTCGCCGACGAACCAGCTCTTGCGGATATCGAGCGGATACTCGCGGGCCGCGCGTACGACGAGCCCTGGGGCAGGCTTGCGGCAGCTGCAGCGCACTGCATAGCGCGGGACGACGCCGTCGGGGTGGTGCGGGCACCATAAGGCGCGCGTTAGCCTGGCACCGCATGCGGCGAACATCGTGCGCAAGTGCGATTCCATTTCCGCGAGGGCTCGATAAGGAAATCGTCCGAGCGCGACGCCGCTCTGATTGCTGACGACGAATAGCGTGAAACCGTGCGCGCCAAGCAGCGAGAGCGCTTCAGGCGCGCCGGCCGCGAAGCGCATCAACGTGGGATCCACGTTGTACGGCACGTCGTCGAGCAGCGTACCGTCCTTATCGAGGAATACGGCGGGTTCGAGCATAGGGGGAAATCGATCGCGCTCAGGCGCGTTGAGCCGCTGGGCGAGCAGCGGAGCCTCCGACGGTTTCGGCCGGTCGTGTATCGGACGCTTGTTCCGCGGGGATGCGTGCGACTTGCCGATAAACGGCTTCGAGCTGTTCCGCGACGCCGCTCCAGGTGAAATGGTCGTGCGCGCGTTCGAGGCCGGCCGCGCCCATGCGTTCCACGAGCTCGGGATCGCGGGCGAGCCGCGCGAGCCGCTCGGCGAGCGCCGCGGGATCGCGCGGCGGCACGAGAAAACCTGTTTCGCCATCCACCACGCTATAGCGAATGCCTCCCACGTCGGCGCCGACGACCGGGCGCGCGCAAGCCATCGCCTCGATCGGCGTGATGCCGAACGGCTCGTACCAGGGCGTCGTCACGAATACATCGGCCGCGCCGTAGAACTTGCGCAGTTGAGCGCGTCCGCGCCGGCCGACGAACGTCACGTGTGCCGCGGCCCCACAGCGGGCCGCGATGCCGCGCAGCCGCGCGATCTCGGGCGTGGCGATCTCGTTCGGGATGTCGGCATTGCCGCCGACAACGTAAAGATGTGCGTCGATGCCCTCGCGTGCGCGCAGCAGAGCGAGTGCTTGGACGACGTTGTCGATCCCCTTGCGCGGCACGATACGTCCCAGTTGCAGGACCGTGAACCCGTCGCGCGGCCAGCCGAGCGCGGCGCGGCATTCCGCGCGGTCGGCCGGAGAGAACTCGGAAGTGTCGAAGCCGCAAGGCACGATGCGGATGCGAGCAGGATCGGGCGCGTAGTGCTCGCGCAGGTCCACCTCGTCCTGCGGGCACTCGGCAATGATCGCATCGGCTTCGCGGACGAGCCGATCCTCGATCGCGAAGCGCTCGTCGGGAAAGCCGTCGTCGGCGCCTTGATGGATGCGGCGTACCTTGCCTAGCGCATGAAACGTCATGACCAGCGGAATGCCGAGGACTGCCTTCGCCTTTAGCGCCGCCAGTCCCGACATGAAGAAGTTGGCGTGAACGACGTCGTACCGGCGGCGCTCCCGCCGGCAAAATCCGACGAGGAAATCGGCGAACTCGGACATGTAGGGCAAGAGCGCTTCTTTCGGCATCTGCATCGGCGGCCCGGCGGGCACGTGAACGACGCGTACCCCGTCCATATCGGATATGGCGGGCAGCAACGCGCGATCGCGCCGGGTGAACACGTCGACCCGATGCCCCGCGCGACGCAACTGGCGAGCGATGTTCGCCACGTAGATATTCTGTCCGCCACTGTCGACGCCACCCGCGAGAGCGAGCGGCGACGCGTGTTCGCTGACCAGTGCGATTTTCATAAGGTGTCCTTAATTTTGGGCCTGCATGCCCCGACAAGCCTGCCGGGGGGCCTCGCACATAAAGGGAACGACGAGGCGCACGCACCAGTCCGAGCACGCGGTGTGCCCATCGATTCGACGACCGGTCAAACCTGCATAACCGCTGCAACGCCGGTGCAACGCTTCTGTGTTCTTTACACGATGGCACGTCCGTGCGGCGCTCTTACAGGGACAATGTAATTACGCTGCATCGCGCACGGGAGGCCGCTCGCGAGCGCCGGTGCGCGGGATTGGATTTTGCTGAGGTTCCGGGCGTTATTGACCGCCCCCAAAGGCAACGCGATGAACAGACGCATATCGGTGGTCGTGCTTACGCACAACCGTGTGCGCGAGGTCACGCGGACTGTCGAGCGGTTGCTGGCCCTTCCGGAAAAGCCGCCCGTCATCGTTGCCGACAACGGGTCGGAGGATGAGACCGTAGCGGAGCTCGAGCGCTGTTTTCCCGGGGTGATCGTAGTCGAATGCGGCGCGAATCTCGGGGCTGCCGGGCGCAACCGCGCCGTGGCGAGCGTGACGACGGAGTACGTCGCGTTCAGCGACGACGACACGAGCTGGGAGCCCGGCTCTCTCGACCAGGCGGTGCGCGTACTGGACGCCGCACCTCGGGTGGGCGTGCTCTCGGCCAAAGTGCTCGTCGGAAACGAACGGCGGATCGATCGAACCTGCTTGCGGATGAGCGCCAGTCCGCTCGAGCGCGATGGTTTGCCGGGCCCCGCGTTGGTCGGCTACATGGCCGGCGCGTGCGTGTTTCGCACCGCGCTCTTTCGCGAACTGGGCGGGTACGAGGCCCGGCTTTTCATCGGCGGAGAAGAGGAACTCGTCGCACTGGACGCGCTCGAGGCGGGCCGAGCGATCGTCTATTGCGATTCCGTCGTCACCGTGCATTGCCCTTCGCCTTCGCGCGATGCGTCGCTGCGAACGCGCATGCTTGCACGTAATGCAGCGCTGATCGCGTGGCTTCGCCTGCCGATCGCGGAGGCCTTCGCGGCGACATGCAAGGTCATTGCCCTTCTGATGCGCGAGCGAAGCCTGGCCCGTCATGCGCCGCCGCTGCTGGGGGACATCCTGTGGGCTATCCGCCGACGGTGCATCGTCTCTTCGCGCGTGCTCC
>JBCNPL010000188.1:0-5109 GCA_039593375.1 Paraburkholderia sp.
GCGCCATCGTTTCACTTGCGCATCGAAAAAAGAATCACTCCATGCATATCGATAAGCTCGGCGGCGTCGATCCCTGGACGCTCGGCCGCGTATTGTCGGAGGAACCCGACATCCATCCGACCGCGGTGGTCCGCAACAGCGATTTCGGCCGCTACACATACCTCGGCCCGCGCAGCCAGATCGCGAACTCGGAATTCGGCGACTACAGCTACGCGATGGGAGACAATCAGATCGCGCACGCGAGCATCGGCAAGTTCGTCAACATCGCCACTTGCGCGCGCATCAACCCGCCCAACCATCCGACCTGGCGTGCAACGCTTCACCATTTCACTTACCGTTCGCACTCGTATGGGCTCTCGCTCGGCGACGACGCAAGCATCTTCGAGTGGCGCGCGCAGGATCGCGTTGTGATCGGGCACGACGTCTGGCTGGGCCATGCCGCGATCGTCATGCCCGGCGTCACGATCGGCCACGGCGCGGCGGTAGGCTCGGGCGCCGTCGTGACGAAGGACGTTCCGCCCTTCGCGATCGTCGTCGGTGTGCCCGCGCGCGTGCTGAGAATGCGCGTCGACGCGAGGACGGCCGAACGCCTTCAGCGCATCGCCTGGTGGGATTGGGCGCCGGAACGTATCGATGCCGCGCTGGGCGACTTCCGGACACTCAGCGCGGAAGCGTTCGCCGAGAAGTACGACGTTTGATTCTCGCGGGCGGCGCATCGCGCGACGCGCCGCCGAGTCCGGTGCTGCGACACGGCGAGGCCGAGCGGCTTCGCGCCGCCCGGCCCATCGATCGGTCGATTGTGCGAGCATTCGAGTAACAGTTCCGCTAGAATGCCGATTGCATCGGTGCATATGCACAGCTACGATTCGCATCATGACAGGTCCGACTACTTTCGACGAATGTAACTTGCTCGCGATCAGGCGGGCTGCGCGTTACGTGACGCAGCTCTACGAGCGCCATCTGAGCGAGGCGGGTGTGACGGCCGCGCAGTTCTCGATCCTCGTGAAGCTGGCGCGGCGTCCCGATCAAACGATGCTCGAGCTCGCGGAGGCGATGATGATGGAGCGGACCACCTTGCTGCGCGCACTGAAGCCATTGCAGCGCGACGGGTTGATTCAAACCGGGCCGTCCGAGCACGATACGCGTGCACACGCATTTAGTCTGACCAAAACGGGGCAGCGCACGCTCGAGGCAGCGAAGCGAGGGTGGCAGGCGGCTCAGGACGAACTCGAGACGAAGTTCGGTCGTGCGCGCGCGAAGGCGCTGCGCCGTGAGCTGTTTGCGCTGACCGGTACGTAGCCGAGCGCGCTCATGCGGACTCGCGCGGTGGGGGCCCTTCTTCCTCCAACTGGAATCTTCGATCCGAATTCCTCAACCCTAATAAGTGCATATACACATATAACGTCATGTCGTCGACATCCCCCTCCACTGTCCCGGCCAGCCTGACGCCGTCTCGCGTGCGCCGCATCCCCTGGATGCAGGTTGCCATCCTCGCGGTGCTGGTCGTGCTGGCCGCCGCGGCCCTGCGCTGGTACTTCGTCGGCCGCTTGATCGAGTCGACGGACGATGCCTACGTCGGCGGCGACGTGACGGTGATGGCGCCGAGAGTCAGCGGCTTTGTTGCCGAAGTGCTCGTTCAGGACAACCAATACGTGCACCGCAATCAGGTGTTGATCCGGCTCGATGCGCGCGACTACGAAGCACGTCTTTCGCAAGCCGATGCCGATGTCGACAGCGCGAAAGCCGAGCTCGCGCAGTGGCAGGCGAAGAAATCGCTGCAGGTCGCGACGATCAGTCAGCGCGCCGCCGACGTGCAGGCGGCGCAAGCCGAGCTCACACGCAGCGTGCAGGATCGGGCGCGCTACCGCGAGTTGGTCAAGGACGAGGCGGTATCGGACCAGGCGGCCGAGCGAGCCGATGCGGACGAGCGCAAGGCGCGCGCCGCCGTCGCGAGCAGCGACGCGGCGCTCGTTGCCGCACAACGCGAAATGCAGGTGCTCGACGCTCAGATCGCGGCGGCACGGTCGCGCATCGAGACCTCCGAGGCGGCTCGCCGCGTCGCCGCGCTCAACCTCGAATATACGACGATCCGCTCGCCCGTCGACGGTTACATCGGCAACCGTACGGCGCGCGTCGGCATGCTCGCCGGCACCGGCACGGCGCTCCTGACCGTCGTGCCGGCGAGCGGGCTCTGGGTCGATGCCAACTTCAAAGAAGATCAGCTCAAGAAGATGCGGGCCGGGGACCCAGCCGACGTGACCCTCGATGCCGCGAGCGGAACGCTGCACGGCGTCGTAGAAAGCCTGGCGCCTGCGACAGGCGCGACGTTCAGCGTGTTGCCGCCCGAAAACGCTACGGGAAACTTCACTAAGATCGTGCAGCGCGTGCCCGTGCGCATCCGGCTTACGGTATCGCCGCCGATGCAAGGGGCGTTGCGCCCTGGCCTCTCGGCGAACGTCGATGTCCACATCGGCGCCTCGCACGCCAAGGCGTCTTCGTAGTTCTTGTCGAATCGTTTCGGAGAAGAGCCTTCTCATGAGCACCGCCACGCTTGCGCCGACCGCCGCCGTCTCGCTGAATCCCGCCGAGCTGCCCACGCGCACGAAGGTCTTGGCGTTCGCATTGATGTGCGTCGGGTTTTTCATGGCGACGCTCGACATCCAGATCGTCGCCTCGTCGCTACGCGACATCGGCGGAGGATTGTCCGCGAGCCAGGACGAGCTCTCGTGGGTGCAGACGTCGTATCTGATCGCCGAGATCATCGTCATTCCGATGACCGGATGGCTCACGCGCGTCTTTTCGACGCGATGGGTCTTCACGTTCTCCTCGTTCGGCTTCACGGTGACGAGCATCCTCTGCGGAATGGCCTGGAACATCGAATCGATGATCGCATTCCGCGCGCTACAAGGCGCGCTCGGCGCGGCCATGATTCCGACCGTCTTCACGACCGCGTTCGTGCTGTTTCCTCCACGCCAGCGACTGATCGCATCGACGACGATCGGCGCGCTCGCCACGCTCGCGCCGACGATCGGTCCCGTGATCGGCGGCTGGATCACGTCGCAGTGGTCATGGCATTGGCTCTTCTACCTGAACCTCGTGCCCGGCATCGCCGTCACGCTCTTCGTGCCGCGCTTCGTCGACTTCGATCGCCCCGATCTGGCACTCGCGAAGCGAGGTGATTATTCGGGCATCGCATTGATGTCGGGCTTTCTCGGCTGCCTCGAATACGTGCTCGAAGAAGGGCCGCGAAAGAACTGGCTCGGCGACGACCTCATCGTGGCCTGCGTTTGGATTGCCGCGATATGCGGCTTCCTGTTCATCGTGCACGCGCTCACCGCCAAAGACCCGATCGTCGATTTACGCGCGCTTGCGCTACGCAACTTCGGTATCGGCAGCCTGCTCTCGTTCATCACGGGTATCGGCATCTTTTGCGCGGTATTCCTCACGCCCGTCTTTCTCGGGCGCGTGCGCGGCTTCGATTCGCTGCAGATCGGAATGGCGCTGCTGTCGGTGGGATGCTTCCAGATACTCGGGCTCGTCGTCTATTCCTTGCTCGCGCGCTCCGTCGACATGCGCGTGCTCCTCGTCTTTGGGCTCGTTTGCTTCGGCGCGGGTTGCTACCTCTACGTTCCGCTCACGAGCGACTGGGGCTGGCAGCAGCTCCTCTTGCCGCAGGCGTTGCGCGGGATCGGTCAGCAGTTCTGCATTCCGCCTATCGTGACCATGGCGCTCGGCTCATTGCCGCCTCCTCGGCTCCGTTCCGCGAGCGGGCTTTTCAATCTGATGCGCAATCTCGGCGGCGCGATCGGCATCGCGGTGGCGAACACGATGCTCAATGACCGTCTGAATTTTCATTACGAGCGCCTTGCCGAGCATGCGAACGTCGGCAGACCTCTTCTCGAACAGTTGATCGAGCGCGCGACAACTGTCCTCGGTGCCACGGGGCAGACCATCGACGCATCGAAGGCAGGCCTTGCGCTGCTGCACGAAACGCTGATGCGCCAGGCGCTGACGCTGACGTTCTCCGATACGTTTTTCGCACTCGCCTCGTGCTTCATCGTCGCGCTCGCCGCGGCCGTTTTCTCGAAGCCGTTCGGCAACACTGCGCCGCCTCCCGACGCGCACTGAGTCAGGCAAATGCCAGGTCCCGCAATCATGAAGTCCACTATCGCCATCGCCCTTATCTGCCTCGCCGCGCTCGGCATCGCCGGCTGCGCGGTGCCGCCCGCTCAGCATGCCGATCTCGCGACAAAAGTCGCCGATATCGCGCCCGACGCCTGGCGCGAGCAGGCACCGATCGAGAATATCGATGCCGACGCATGGTGGCGGCAGTTCGGCGATCCCGTGATGCGTGGTCTCGTCGCCTCCACGCTGCGCGGCAACCTCGATCTGCAGGCAGCCGTCGAGCGTATGCAACAGGCGCAGGCGCTCGAGCGACAAGTCGATGCCGCGCGCAAGCCCGAACTCGATGCAACGGCGCAGGCCGCCTACGTCCGGCAGAACACCCCACCGCCGCTTGGCTACGTGAAGGAAGCCGGCGCTGGCCTCGCGCTGTCATGGCAACCCGATGTCTTCGGCGGCCAACGCCTCGCGGTGCTTGCCGCCCGAGCTCGCGTGAGCGGCAGCCGGCAAGCGCTCGACGCGTTGCGTCTCGGACTCGCCGCCGACACGGCCGCCGCCTATATCGATCTGCGCTGGCAACAGAACGAGCTGCGGATCTTGTCCGACCAAGAGAAAAGCCGGGGCCGCGAGCTCGCATTGACCAACGAGCGGCTCCATTACGGGCTCTCGACGCGGCTCGACGTCGAGCGCGCACGCGACGAGCTCGAAGACATCCGGGCGCAAATCCCCCGTGCGCAGGCACGCATCGCGCAGCAACTGCACTTGATCGCGGTTCTGGCCGGACGCCCTCCCGAAAACGTCGACGCGTTGCTCGACAGTCCGACACCGATCCCCGTCCCCGCACAGCAATTGCCGCGGACACTGCCCTCGCAGGCGCTATTGCGCCGGCCCGACGTGCTGGAAGCCTACGCGACGATCGAGCAGCGCGCTGCTGAGGTCGGCGAGGCGCGCGCCGCGCGCTATCCGCACTTCCAATTCAGTTTGACC
>JBCNPL010000189.1:0-5104 GCA_039593375.1 Paraburkholderia sp.
AGCGTCGCCTTTGCCGTGCAAATCCAGCCCGCAGAATATTTGCGCGATCCCATTCTCGTGCTGAACGTTCAGGCTTGCGAAGCTATCGACGCCCGTTCTTCCCAATCGGCCTAGCGTTTGCACACTGATCGCTTTCCCGAGGAATCGAACCGCCAGGAACGCTTCGTAGATTCCGATGTTGAGCAAAGCACCGCCGCCGCGCTCCAGCTTGAACGATGGGTGATCGGCTGGGGCGTCGGCTATAGAGCAACCGGCACGCACGAATCCGATTTCCCCTATGGGGTCTTCCGCGAGGTGTTCCGTCAGTTTTAGAAACAGCGGGTAGAACGGCGGCTTCATGGCCTCCATAAATAGAACGTTGGAGGCCTTCGCAGCATTCTGCAGATGTTGAAGCTCGCGTCCGCTCACGGCCGCAGGCTTCTCGCATAGAACCGCGCGACCCGCGGAAAACGCACGCGTCGCGTAATGGGAATGACTGTCCTGGAGCGTTGCGATATAGAGCGCGTCGATGTCATTCAGCAGATCGTCAAAACTCGCGTAGGCGCGTGTCCGGTGTTGCCGGGCGAACTCTTCGGCCTGCGCTTCCCGCCGCGCCCAAACACCGGCAAGGTTCACGTTTTGTACAAAGCCAAGACCTTCGGCGAACCGAGCGGCTATGTGGCCCGCGCCCACGATTCCCCATCGAATTGGGCTTGAGGCATGCAACTCAACGTCGTCCTGATGTCTCGGATTTTCTGCTTTTACCATGATCAGTGGCGTCCACCGGTGAGCGCGTATCACAACAAGGCCCTGGCGGCCCACGAGACGCTCTCGTAGTCGCAGCCAGAACTGAGTCTGGCCCCGCTGAGAGCGAGAGCCCATTATAGAACCAATATGATGCCAATTGATACTGATTGTCCTTCAGCAGATGTTTCATCGGAAGCACTCGCTCAGCAGGGGAAACGGCCCGCCATGAAGGCGGAATCCGGATCGGCGGTTACGGGCAGCGCCGAAGCCACGAGTCCTTGGCGCAGCGACTTCATGATCCGGTCGGGCACGCGCATCGCCGGCGCGCGCAGCGGGCCGCCGTTGAAGCCGGCCAGCCAATCCTGGTATTTCCACATCGTGCGGTTGAGCACGCCGGTCCCGCCTGCATAGGTCTGCGCCGCGGCGCCGTTCGCGCTGCGCGCCGGGTTCACCTTCCAGTACATCGCCATCGCTTCTTCCCATTGCCCGTTGCGCGCGAGTTCGAATGCCTTGGGGTAATAGCCGCTCATCCACGCGGTATTGCTGGTGCCGGAGAACTGGAGCTCCATGAGGCTCATCAGCGGAATCGCATCGCCTTCGATCGGACAGCTGATCACGACCTCGTCGCGGAAGTGGTGGTACATCTCGCAGATGCCGGCCGGCAGCGGAAAGCCTTGCTCCGATTTGATCGCAGCAATGTTCGGACAATCGTCGAGCAGGCGGCGCACCAGCTCCAACGACATACCGGCGGGATGCACGCGCTCGAAGCCCCAGAGCGGAATCGGGAACAGCATCACCGCGAGGTGGGTCGCGTCACAGAAAGCCTTGGTGTAGTCGTAGATCTCCTGTTCGGTGGTCGGCCAAAACTGTGGCGGATAGGAGAGCAGCACGATGTCCGCGCCGGCTTTTTCCGCGAGCTTCACGGCCTCGATGTTTTCAGCCAGTGTGCCGAACGCGGCATGAAAGAACAGGCCGAGCCGATCGCCAGCCGTTTCGCGCGCCCATGCCGTGAATTGCGCGTTTTCTTCCGGTGTGATGGCCACTTCGCTGCAAAGCAGTGTGTAGCGGAAGCCGAATTCCATCGTCAGTTCGATGTCGTGACGGATGCCGCGCTCGTTGAGCCGCTCGAGGTCCGCGCTATAGCTCGGAATCGTGACTGCCGAGCAGCCTGTCAGGTAGTCGCGCGCCCAAGCGCGGGCATCGGCCTTCTTGTAGCTAGCCATGAGGGGAGCATCTCCTTGAATGAGTCATTGAGTGGGCTCTTGAGTGAAGCAATTCGCGAGCGACTTTCAGTCAGCACGTGAACGATCCGAAGGGCTATTTCGCGACGGGCGCAATGCTGGCTGGAAGCGGCACACCGATGCCCTGTTCGATAGCCCGCGCGAGCAACATCTCGGCGATCACGACGTCTTGCAGCGCGGAGCCGACCGACTTGTAGAGCACGATGTCGCCATCGGCACGGCGCGGCACGATCTGTCCGGCCGCCAGTGCGCTCAACGAGACGAGCCGGTCCGCGAGGACCACGCCGGCGCGCGCGGCGGCGATGGCATCGCCCGTGTCATGCTCGACCTCATCGGGCATGTCGGCGACGATGCATGCGGCTCGCGCCATAGTCTCCTCGTCGACTTCGCGCTGCTCGGGCAAGGTCGAGCCGAGCGAGACGACGGTGACGCCCGGCGGCAGCCAAGCGCCGCGCAGTACCGGAGATTCGTCGCGGCTACGCGCGGCGCAAATAACGACGTCCACGCCTTGCACGGCAGCCTCGGCGGTGTCCGCGGCGGTGATGTCGATGGCGGGGCGGAAGCTCTCGGCAAAGCGCTCACGGCTGGACGGCGTCGGACTGAAAACGCGTACGCTTTGCAGCGTGCGCACCGCGTTCAAGCAATCGAGCGCGCCGCGTGCCTCGAAGCCCGAACCGATTACCGCGACGCGCAGCGGCCGGTTCGGCGCGATCAATGTGACGGCGAGCGCGGCGGTGGCCGCGGTGCGCAGTCCCGTGACCCGGTTGCCGTCGACCAGCGCGCGCAGCTCCATCGTCCGTTGCTCGAACAGCGAGATCAGGTAGCTGGCTCGTCGCGCGCGGGTGTTGGCGGCGATCAGCTTGCAGCCCATGTGTCCGCCACTCGGCGAGACCGCTGTCAAGCTGCGCAACCACATGCCTTCGCCGCGCGCCATCGAGCGCGGCGGCACCATTGCCGCCGAGACGGGCTTGGCGTAGGCGTCGGCGAGAGCGGCGACGGCCGAAGGCCAGTCGGCGAGCGAGGCGACATCCGCGTCGCTCAGGAACAGTGTGTGAGAAGGGGATGCGGCGGTGACGGACATAGTGCGGGCCCGGAAGTAGGTGGCCGGCACACGATAGAACGCACTGCCCGTTTCGGGCAGTGCCTAGCGTCGAAAGCAGCTATGACGAAGATCGATGGCTGGGCTCCAGCGTGTCGGCCAGTTCGCAAACCAGGTGCCGCACGGCGCGCGTTGCCCGCGTATGCGGACGGCGCGGCGATTCGGCGAGTACGACGAACCGCTCGAGGATGGGCTCGACGATGCGCGACGAGGCGAGCCGCGCATCGAGCCTGCCTGGCAGCACGGAAGCGATCGCATAGCCGCCGCCCGCAGCCACGAGCTCGTATTGAAGCCGTACGGAGTCGACTTCGACAGCGGCTTGTAGCGTCAAGCCATGCTGCGAAGCGAGGCGGTCGAGCCGTGCGCGCAGCAGATGAGGCCGGCCGGGTACCACGAGCGGCAAGCCGGACAGCGCCGCGAGCGACACGTCGCTGCTCGCGACCACGGGATCGCCGCGAGGGCCGACCAAATGCAGCGGCACTCGCGCGAGCAGACGGCAATCGCCGATGCTTGCTTCGTCTTCTTTGAAGACGATGGCCATGTCCACGCGGCCTTCGCGCAGATGCTCTTCGAGTTGAGCGCTCGCGGCTTCCGTCAAATGAAGCCTGACGGCCGGCAGTTCGGCGCGCACGGCCGCAAAGAGCGGCCCAGCGTAATGGTTGACCGCCGACGGCAGCAACCCCAGCAGCACCTCGCCGGCGGGCTGGCCACGCGCGCTGCGGATGTCGTCGGCGAGCGCATCCGCCTCGGCTGCGAGACGCGTGACGCGCGGCAGCATCTGCTCGCCGAATTCGGTCAGTACGACACCGCGCCCCGTCCGGCGAAACAAGCGTTCACCGCATTGCTGCTCGAGCTGGGCGATGTTGCGGCTGACCATCGATTGCGGCATGTCGAGCGCCGCGGCCGCCCGGCTCAAGCTGCCCGAGGCGGACACTTGCAGGAATACGAGCCAGCGCGGATCGATGATCGTCGGCGCGCCAACGGTCGCCGGCTCCGCCTGACCGGCTGACTGAGCCGGCTCGGATGACCTAGCGAACGTCATGGCGCGCTTCGTCCATCGCCGCGACGGCCTCTCTCAACAGTCCACGTAACCAAGTAAGCCCGGGGTCCGAGGTTCGATGTTTGTGCCATTGCATCGACTGCTCCATCGTCGGCACCGCGATCGGCACGTCGCGCAACACGATCGGCAGATTGTGTGAGGCTTCTTCGGCGAGTCGTCGATGCATGGTGGCGATGCGGTCCGTACCGGCGAGCAGATACGCAGGCGACACGAAGCTGTACGTGCTCGCCTCCACGCGCCTGACGACGCCGAGCCGCTGCATGAACCAGTCTTCGAGCGCCGTTTGCCCTTCGCCGACCTGCACGACGACGTGGCCGGCGGCCATATAGCGCTCGTTCGTCATCTCGCCCTTTGCGAGCGGGCTCTGGTCCCAGACGACGCAGCAGTACGTTTCTTCGAGCAGCAGCTCGGCCGGATGCTCGGTCGAGCAATACTCCTTGGGAATGATCAAGATATCCGCTTCCCCCCGCTCGAGCACGCGGTGGGGATAGGCGATCTGCGGTCGCAGATCGAAACGGATGCCGGGCGCCTGCTTATAAGCAAGCTTGAACAGGTGCGGCATCAGCGTCGTCATCGTGTAGTCCGACACGAACAGGCGGAATAGGCGATTCGCCTGCGCCGGCACGAATTCGGGCTGCGCCGCCACCGTCGCATCGATGCGCACGAGAATGTCGCGCACGTGATCTCTGAGCGTTTCGGCGCGCGGCGTCGGCTCCATCTTGCGGCCGACCTGCACCAGCAGTTCGTCGTCGAAGTATTCGCGTAACCGCGCCAGCGCGTTACTCATTGCCGACTGGCTCAGGTGAATCTTTTCGGCAGCCCGGCTGATGTTCTGTTCGCTCAAGAGCGCATCTAGCGCCACGAGCAGGTTGAGGTCGAGCTTGTTGAACCGCATGCGTGCTGTCTCCGCTCACGCGTTTATCAGGGTTTGACCTGAAAGTATTGACGCCATCGATATCGCTAATGGATCGAATCCAT
>JBCNPL010000019.1:0-20533 GCA_039593375.1 Paraburkholderia sp.
CCGCGCGCAGCGTCAATGCAAAAAGGGCCGACGACAGCATGTTCAGCATTGCATGGCTGCCGAGCTTCTCTTGCGCGGCTTCGACCCTGATCATCCGCACCAGGTCGGCAAGCTGATCGGCGGCCGGGGCCGTTTCTGCTTCGCGAACGTCGTTCGGCGTGCGCGTGCGCACGATCAAACTCGTGGGCAGATAGTCGCGAACGAGCCGATCGTGCGGCGGTTCGACGAAAAATCGACCGCAGAGCATGTCGAG
This sequence comes from Paraburkholderia sp., assembly GCA_039593375.1. Classification (GTDB taxonomy): domain Bacteria; phylum Pseudomonadota; class Gammaproteobacteria; order Burkholderiales; family Burkholderiaceae; genus Trinickia. Next base: position 254 of record JBCNPL010000019.1, read on the forward strand.
CCGTTTGCCCGATCCCGCGTTTTCATTGAGGATGACGTTGGCGCCTTGTGTTATGCGAACGGGTGCAGGCGGACGTCCACTCCCGTCGTGCAGCACGTGAGCCGATCCGTGCGGCAGCAGGAGGATGTCCCCCGACGATAGCGTTTGCACGCTTCGCGTATCGGGATCCTCGAGCACGGCGGTTCCGGCCACGACGACGTGATAAGGGATTTCGCGCGCGGCCGATCGCTCATAGACGACGCGCCACGGTGCGCCGAAGGCGCAGCGAATCTCGAGCTGGCCGGTGACCGTGACGATCTCCAGCAAGCGGCTGAGCCAGTCGGGTCCAGGGCGCACGTGTTTCTCCTGCGTTGATACTTTCGAGCATTCTATTGAGCCTAGATGGTCTCGGCAAGCTCATCTTCCACTCATAAAGTGGAGGCTCCTAAACACCTTTGCAGGAGTCCACCATGAGCCGCATCGTCGTCCCCTCCACCGATTCCGCCACGGGCGCCACAGCCGACGTTTTCGCGCAAGTGAAAAAAGCCACCGGCGGCAGCGTGCCGAACCTTTTCGCGACGCTGGGCCACGTCGCCCCGGCCACGTTGTCTGCTTATCTGAACGCCGAGGCGACGCTGATGGGCGCAAGCCTATCGAAGCAGGACCTCGAGACGATCAAACTCGCTGTCAGCGAACTGACCGGTTGCGGGTACTGCGTCGCCGCCCACACGATGCTGGGCAAGTTCGCCGGTCTGCGCCCCGACGTGCTCAAGCAAATTCGAGCCGGAGAGCCCACCGGCGACGAAAAGCGCGATGCGCTCGTTCGTTTCGTGCGGACGCTCGTCGGCACGCGCGGCGAGATCGCGGAAGCCGATTTCGACGCGATTCGCACGGCTGGCTATAGCGATACCCAATTGGCCGACATCTCGTTCGCGATCGCGTTGATCACGTTCACGAACACGTTCAATCGGATCAACGATACGGACGTCGATTTTCCGCCGGTGAAGTAAGCGGAGGCGAGTGGACGCGTTCCGTCATGAGCGCGTTCACCTGTGATTGTGTGGTCGCGGTCTTTCGTCGTACTAACGAACGCGTCAGCGTACCGCCGCGCTTGCCCGGTAGACCGATATTCCCTCCATCGGATCCGGCGCTTCCTGCCAGGGTGCGAGTTCCAACATCCGTTTCGTGTCTTCGTAGCCGGCGGTCCAACGCCGATCGATCCCGCCCGTCGAAAAATCGATGTCTCGGTTGAGGTCTCCGTCGGATCTCGGCGCATCGAGCTCTACCACCTGCATCGTCGTACCGCACCCCCAGCCGAGAAGCTCCTTGACCTCGGGCGAATCGAGCTGATCTTGGGGAATGTAACGGCCGAGCTCGCGGATCACATGCCGAAGCCGATGGATCTGCTTTTGCCGCGCGAGGTGGCTTTCTGCTCGGCTCGAATACTGGATGTCTCGCTGGCGGCTCAGTACCTGCCAGATCGAGTCGGGCTCGGGGCCGTCCGTCGACCACAGTTGCACGGCGAAGATGATCGAACTGCGCCGCGGCTTATCGTCGAGAACGGCTTCGAGCGGCGTGTTGGAGTAAATGCCGCCGTCCCAATAGGGCTCGCCCTCGAGCCGCACCGACGGGAATCCAGGGGGAAACGCGGCCGATGCCATGACGTGCTCGACATCCATGGGCGCGTCACGGTTCGTGAAGTAATGCATGCGTCCGCTGCATACATTGACGGCGCCCACCGTCAGTCTCGTCTTTTGTTGGTTGAGGTAAGCGAAGTCGACCAGCGAGGCGAGCGTTTCACGCAACGGCGCGGTCGAGTAGAACGCGGCGCGCTCGACGCCGACGCGCTGATGAAGGCCGGCCCAGACGTCCAGGCGCGGCGTGAAGAACGAGGCGATGCCTTGCGTGACGACCGCGAGATCGCGCGACCAATTCTCGAAGCCCGGTAGCCAGCCCGGTGTCGAGACGCCGCGTTGCGCGACGCCGTTCCAGAATTGCCGCAGCCGGTCGAGCCGGTCGTCGAACGGATTGCCCGCGATGAGCGCGCCGTTGATCGCGCCGATCGAGGTGCCGATGATCCAGTCGGGTTCGATTCGTGCGTCGTGCAGCGCTTGGTAGACGCCGGCCTGATAGGCGCCAAGTGCGCCACCACCTTGCAAGACGAGCACGACCTGCCCGGGCATCCGCGCGCCGGCGCTCGATGGGTTCGACGCCGCATCGGGGGGCGTGCTCCGCATTCTCCGGCTCATGATGGACTCCGGTCTCGTGAATGCAACAGAGGATAGCTGCGCGACAACGAGTAATCTTTTAGCGGGAATCGAAGCGGCAGTCAAAGGTTGAAGGGCTCGTTCGTGTGCCGAGTCCGCATGGCACGATGCATGCGGTGCTCCGGAGTGACGCTTGACGACAGCTCGGCGCCCGAGCACGAGGAGGTTCGCCATCATGAAGAAGACGGAAAGCCGACGTGTCGGAACGACGACGAACGATGACGAGCACGATCACGACGATGCGGCCTCTCCCGGTGAGCCGCGCATGCTCTCGCTGAGCGCGGTGACGCTGGCCACTCGGGACATGGCGCGGGCGGTGCGTTTTTACGAAGCACTCGGTTTCCCGCTCAAATATGGCGGGCCGTCGGAAACTTTCACATCGTTCGAATTCGGCGGTACGTTTCTGAATCTGATTGCCGAGGAACGCGGGCCGGCGGGCTGGTGGGGACGCGTGATCGTCTATGTCTCCGACGTGGATGGCATCTATCGTAAAGCGCTCGCTGAAGGGTTCGAGCCGGAGTTCGCGCCGCTCGATGCGCCGTGGGGCGAACGCTATTTTCACCTCGTCGATCCGGACGGCCACGAAATCAGCTTTGCGAAGCCGCTCGCCTAGCTAGCCGTCGCTCTCGGGGAGAGCGGCCCCCGGCACGGCCGCGACGGGCGAGGCGACCGTATGATGGGCGCCCGACGTTCGCCGATCGGCGGTAATACGCCTGACACTACGGCTCGTCATAATCGCCCGCTTCGCACCGCCGGCGTGGCGGCGGTCATCGCCTAGTCGTTGCTTGGAGGACACGATGGACAAAGAGGACAGGAAATCCGACGCAGAGCTTTTGGCCGAGCGGCAACGCCGTTTCGAGGAAGATCTCGTCGATGCCTACGACGAAGAGCTCGAAATGGAGGTGGACGATCGCCTTCTCGATGGCGCCTCGGCGCTTACGCCCGAGGCGCGCCATGACCGCAGACACTATTTTCGGGAGCTGTTTCGCCTGCAAGGCGAGCTCGTGAAACTGCAGGACTGGATCGTCGCCACGGGCCATCGGCTCATCGTGATCTTCGAGGGTCGGGATGCGGCGGGCAAGGGCGGCGCGATCAAACGCATCACGCAGCGTCTCAACCCGCGCGTGTGCCGCGTCGCCGCGCTGCCGGCGCCAAGCAATCGCGAGCGCACGCAATGGTACTTCCAGCGGTACGTCGCGCACCTGCCCGCCGGCGGCGAGATGGTGCTGTTCGACCGTAGCTGGTACAACCGTGCGGGTGTCGAACGCGTCATGGGCTTTTGCACCGATGAGGAGTACGAAGAATTCTTCCGCTCCGTGCCCGAGTTCGAAAAGATGCTCGTGAGGAGCGGCATCCAGATCCTCAAATACTGGTTCTCGATTACCGACGAGGAGCAGGAGATCCGCTTTCAGGCGCGCATCCACGATCCGCTCAAGCAATGGAAGCTGAGCCCGATGGATCTGGAAAGCCGGCGCCGCTGGGAAGCCTATACGCAGGCGAAAGAGGTGATGCTGCAGCGCTCGCACATCGCCGAGGCGCCATGGTGGGTCGTGCAGGCGGTCGACAAGAAGCGCGCGCGCCTTAACTGCATTCACCATCTGCTTAGCCAGGTGCCCTACCACGAGGTCGAGCACCCGGTCGTTACGCTGCCTGAGCGTGTGCACAACGAGGACTACATCCGTCAGCCGGTGCCCGCGGAGATGATCGTGCCGGAACTCTACTGAGTCGGTGCCGGCACTGGCGCTCGACCGCGTCCGTGCCGGCAGCAATGCGATGATCGTGTCCGAGGCGCCGGCCTCGAACCGATCCAACTACGCCACTTGCCTCAACGCCCAATAGAGCCCGGCGGAAAGCGCGATCGAAGCGGGCAACGTGAGCACCCAGGCGAGCACGAGGCTGCGCACCGTGCTCCATTGCAGGCCCGAGCCATTGGCCGCCATCGTTCCCGCCACGCCGGACGAGAGCACGTGCGTGGTGGACACTGGCAGCCCATAGACGTCGGCCGCTCCGATCGTCAGCATGGCGACGACTTCGGCGGACGCGCCTTGCCCGTACGTCAGGTGCTGCTTGCCGATCTTTTCGCCGACTGTCACGACGATGCGCTTCCATCCGACCATCGTGCCGAGTCCCAGCGCGATGGCGACAGCGACCTTGACCCAGGTCGGGATGAACTTGGTCGCGCCGTCCAACTGCTGCTTGAAGTTGTCGACCGCCTTGCGATCGTCCGCGGAAAACGCCGGTTGGTTGGCCTTGTCCATCAGCCGGATGGCCTCCGAAGCGACGTACATATCGTTGCGGACGTTGCGGACGGCGTCCGTCGGCACGTTCGCCACGGCCCCGGAAGCGCCGACCTGCTCGCCGATATGCGTGACCAGTGCTTGCAGCGCGGGCAGCGTGGCGGGCGTCAACTGACGCGTGCGCACGTAGTCCTCGACGCCGCCCCGCGCATTGGCCGGCGCTGGTATGCCGTTCGTGTACTTCGCAAGCACGGCTGACGTCTGCTGCGAGACGGCGACGAACGTTTGCGTTTGAGCGGGCGTCACCGCCTTGTTCAAGGCGTAAGCGGTCGGCACGGTACCGATCAGGATCAGCATGATGAGTCCCATGCCTTTTTGCCCGTCGTTGGAGCCGTGCGCGAACGATACGCCAGTGCAGGTGAGGATCAGCAGCGCGCGAATCCAGAACGGTGGCGGCTCGTTGCTGGTGGGCTCGGCGTAAAGATGTGGCACGCGGACGACGGCCTTCAGGACGGCGAGCAGCAGCGCGGAGAGCAAAAAGCCGACGATTGGCGAAAAAAGCAGCGACTTGCCGACACCGAGCGCCTGGCCCCAATCCACGCCGCTCGTGCCGGACGCGCCATGCATCAATTGATTCATGAGCCCGACGCCGATGATCGAGCCGACGAGCGTGTGCGAACTCGACGAGGGCAGCCCCAGGTACCAAGTGCCCAAATTCCAGATGATTGCCGCGATGAGCAGCGCGAATACCATCGAGAAGCCCGCGCCGCTGCCCACTTGCAAAATCAGCTCCACCGGTAGCAGTTGCAGGATACCGAAAGCCACGGCGCCGGTGGATGTCAGCACGCCGAGGAAATTCCAGGTTCCCGACCAGATGACGGCTGGGATCGGCGCGAGCGAATGCGTGTAGATGACGGTAGCGACGGCGTTGGCCGTGTCGTGAAATCCATTCACGAACTCGAAGCCGAGCGCGATCAACAGGGCCACGCCGAGCAGCAGGTACGGTAGCGACGAGGGCAAGCGCACGGGCTGCAGATCGGTGGCGAGATGGGTGCCGCAATAGGCGATGCCGAGCGCGATCGCGAGCAGGAATACGAGAAGGCCTATGCCGCGGCGCGCCGCGGAGGGGGTGGACTGCGGATACGAGAGTTCCGGCATGCCTGTTCTCCGGGTTGAGTCGCAGGGAGAACTCATGCTGAGTGGCGAGTGTGTCGCTAGGATGACGAGCCGATGACAAAGGCAGTCGCCAGCCGCCCGCAAGCTCGGCTTGATCGGCGCTCAGGGCGGACAGTGCGTGTCGTCGAGCTCGAACGGGCCGGAACCGCCAAAACCCCCGCAAGAACCGCGTCTTGCGGGGGCGTCGGCAGGGCTTCGGCTGCGTGACTGATTTGTCAGAACTTATAGTCGACGCCGACAGACACGCCCATCTCTCTGCCGCCCGCGTAGCAGAACGGTGCGCCTTGCGAGATCGAGCTGCCGTCATGGCAATCGATCGTCACACTGCGCCCGCCGGCCCCCATCGCGTAGTGCGCGGCCGGATGATTGAGCACGAGCGCATAGTCGGCGTAGAGCGTCGTATGCTTGTCGACCGCATGTCGATACATCGCCGTGAACATGTTGGCGGCATTGTCGGGGTTAGCCGTGCCTAGTGCGTTGGTCAGCGGCGGCGTATTGTGCTGCCCCGGGTCGCCCGGCGTGCGGCCCGCGTGAGCCCAGCCGACGCTCACGCTGTCCTTCGGCGTGAACTCCTGCGTGACCGCGAGCCAGAACCCGTTGCGGCTGCGCTCGTTCTGGACCTGAAGGTAAGCGGGCACCTCTCTGCGGATCCATTCGTAGATGCCGCTCAAGATGGTATGAGTCGGCAGCTTGTATTGCGCCCCGACCTTGAACGCCCACTCGTTGCCGATGTCGTTCGGGTCGGTGCCGTCGGGCGATGCAAGCGCGGCGGGGCTCAGCGTGACGTCGCTCGAGCGGTTCACGTCGCGGTGCAGTTCATAGGCGGTGGTGAAGTAGAACGGGCCGCCCGCGTACGCGAGGTTGGCGCTGTAGGCGGAGCCGTAGCTGCCGTCGTTACAGGCGACGGGATTGCCGCCGCTGCCGGGAACGTTGCCGCCCGTACAGTCGGATTCGCCGGCGGCCTGCGTCGAATTCTCGTAGCCGCGGTTTTGCCCTGGCGAGACGAGCGCATTGAACGACCAGCCGTGAAAATTCGGCGATTCATACCATATCGCATGATCGAGCCGCGTGCCGAATTCGACTCGATTATCGCCGCCGGTATTACCCATTATCGTCGAGTAATCACCTAGCGTTCCGCTAAACGGGTTCATGCGCGCCGTCGAGGTTTTGTATGGGGCATCCGTTTTGCCCGCTTTGATTGCTCCCCACCGCGCGGAACCAATACCGATATAACTATTGCGCGAAGTCAAAGCGCCTTTGACGGTTGAATCCTGTGCTGAATTGGAATTGGCCGTGCCGGAAGTCGCCGACACGTCGAGCTGTGTTTCCAATTGATAGAGGAACGACAGGTCGGATGACGAGCCGAATGGCCGCTTTCCACGTATGCCGATATAGGAGAGATTCGACGAGATGTCAGGCTGCCATCCCATGTGACCTCGCGGCGAGACGACCGTACCGTCCGGCAGCGTGTATGAACTCGCCAGGCCTTTGGTCGCGTAGTCCACGGAAAGGTCGAGGTTGCCGTAAAAATCGACCTCCCCGAGAAACGACAACAAGGACTTGAGCTTGGGCGGCATGCCTGCCCCCCAGCCCGAGGACGAGACGTTGGGCTCGGGTTCGGGCGGTACGTTCGACGCATGGACTTCGCCCGGATTCGACGTCGCTCCGCGAGATGCCGCCGCCGATTTCTGATTGCCGGTCGCCGGCTGTTGCTGCTTGGCGATGAGCGAATCGAGCTTCTTGCTCAGCATGTCCACCTGTTGCTTCAACAACTGAATTTCCTGGCTTTCGTTCGTGGCCGGCAAGGCCTGCGCCAGCGCTGTTCCGCAAACGGTAGTGCTCACGGCCGCAAAAAGTAATAGCCGGCATGCCGCATAAATCGGCTTTTGACGCATTTTCATCGATGTCTCCTCCGTATCTCTTGTACGGTATTGAAAATTATTTGAATTGAGCAATAGTGAACCCGGAAATGTGACCGATGGCTGCTGCGGGCGAGCTCCTCCTCATTTGTTCGCTATGCGCGGGCAAATGTGAAAATGCGAATCTTTCGCGTTGCGAAGAATTCGGCAAAATGAGGTGTTGAGATACTACGAATTATTACGACGACGTGGCAGCCAGTGTGGGGCGAGTGAAATATTTTTAAAAATCAAACGTTTTTATGGGATCTATTAGGACTTCGAAATGTTCTGCGGTTGGGCAATGGAGGCTCGCAGTAGTGCAATATGGGTCCGAGGTGGTGCAAATGTGGCTCGTTGTGGTGCAAGGGCGGCTCGCGCTCAGTGCGAGCGCCCTGATCTTCGTTGCCGCCTACCGAGCGACGCGCGAGGCGGCAATTTGAGTGACGATGCGCTCGCGCTTGGCAAATTCCGGTGCCGAGCGCTCTCTCACCAAGTCCACGACCGGCTTCGGCGCCGTGTCCGGACTCCCGGCGTCGAACGGCGGCGCCGGTGCGTATTCGAGCGCGAGTTGAATCGCTTGAGCCTCTTCTTTGCCGGCGAGCTCCGCGGCGACCGACAAGGCGAAGTCGATGCCGGCCGTGACGCCGCCTCCCGTGATGAGATGGCCGTCGTGGACTACGCGGCCATGCACCGGCACCGCGCCCAGCGGCTCGAGGAAATCGTGCGATACCCAGTGCGTCGTGGCGCGCCGCCCGTGCAGCAAGCCCGCGGCGCCGAGCAGCAGTGAGCCCGTGCAAACCGATGTCACATAGCGGGCACGTTCCGCCTGCTTCCTGACGAACCCGATCGTCTCGTGGTCTTCGAGCAATGCCGTGACGCCGCTGCCTCCGGGGATGCAGATGACGTCGAGCAACGGGCACTCGGCGTAGGTCGTATTCGGCGTCAGCACGAGGCCGTTGCTCGAAACGACGGGCTCGCGCGTTTTCCAGATCAGATGAACGGTTGCGTCCGGCAACGATGCAAATACCTCGTGCGGCCCGGTCAAGTCGAGTTGCTGAACGCGCGGGAATAGCAAAAAGCCGATTTGCAATGCCATATAGGGCACCTCGTGGGGAATGTGAGGGGATCGTCAACCGCGAACGACGGCTGACGAGCGATAACCGGCCATCGCCGATGGCTGACACTTGCCCGTCGATGGACAAATCGATTCTAGGCGCGTAGTGTCTGGCGGGAATGCCATATCGCCAACGTTTTCTGCCACAGGCTTCGTATGCTTGCCGATACTCGATCGATCCTCGTCCTCGCGTTTCCGAACGCGCAGCTGCTCGACGTGACGGGGCCGCTGCAGGTCTTCGCTTCAGCAAACGAGCTTGCCGCGCTGCAGGGACTCGCGAAACCCTACGCGCCGCGCGTCGTCTCCTTCGAGGGGGGCCTCGTGACGACCTCGGCGGGCGTCGCGCTGATGTCCGATCCGCTTCGATCCGCCGCCAGGCATGCCGACACGTTGATCGTTGCCGGCGGTAAAGGCGTCCATCGGGCGTCGAAGGAGCCGAAGCTTCTCGATTGGGTACGCAAGCAGGCCGCGAGATCGAGGCGCGTCGCTTCCGTATGCACGGGGGCGTTTCTGTTGGCGGAGGCGGGATTGCTCGACGGGCGCCGCGTGGTGACGCACTGGTTCCATTGTGACGAGCTTGCGCGGCGTTATCCGCGCCTTCGAGTGGAGTCGGATCCGATCTTCATACGCGAGGGCGAGGTATGGACGTCGGCCGGCGTGACCGCGGGGATCGATCTCGCGCTGGCGCTGGTCGAAGACGACCTCGGGCGCTCGATGGCGCTCGACGTTGCTCGCGAACTCGTCGTCTTTCTGAAGCGCCCAGGAGGGCAGGCGCAGTTCAGCGCGACACTGTCGATGCAAACGGCGGGCGACCGCTTCGGCGAACTGCATGCGTGGATCGCCGAGCATCTGACGGCCGATCTATCGGTTCCCGAGTTGGCCGAACGCGTCGGCATGAGCGAGCGCAGCTTCATGCGCCACTATCGCGGGGAAACGGGCCGCACACCTGCGCGTGCCGTCGAGCAGTTCCGCGTCGAGGCGGCGCAGCGGCTGCTGGCGGAAACGTCGTGGCCGATGAAGCGAATCGCGGCCAAGTGCGGGTTTGGTGTCGAGGAGACTATGCGGCGCAGTTTCACGCGTGTACTCAGTGTGACGCCACAAGTCTACCGTGAGCGGTTTGCGGGGGGATGGACGCCGCCAGCTTAACGGTCCAACGCCAACGAGTCCGCCCGCCGCTTCCGACGATTTTGGCTCAAGACAAACGGCTGGAAGCAAGTCGAGGCGGCAGCGCACTGCGGAGTCACGCAGCCGCGCATCAACGACCTGCTGCGTGGCCGCGTTTCCAGATTGCCTCTGGACGTGCTCTCGACATTGCTACGGCACTTGGTCGACGCGTTGACATCGAACTCGAAGCGGCCGGATTCCGTTTGTCGTCGGATCGCGCTTTGAACCGGCGCGCACGCCGGTTATTCAATTCGAGCGCCTGGACCTGACACGCAACCGGTCGCGTAGCCGAAATAGCCGCAGCGGCAGGCCTATCGCCCACGAGCGCAGCGTCGGCAAAGCATCGACGGCGAGCAGCAGGAAGGCGACGAGCGCGATGCCGAAGCACATGAGGAACACGGCCCGGTAGCCGAACGCGCCTATGATCGCTCCCGAGAGCACACCCGAGAGGATCGAACCCACGCGCCAGGCGTTGAAGAAGAGTGCGGTCGCGGCGCCCGGCTGGCGCGGCATCAGATCTTGCACATACGTCATGCCGAGGCAGGACGTCACGGCGATGACATATGCATTGAGCGCCTGCAGCGGGATGACGGCCGTCGGATCGCGTACTGCCGCGACCGCGACGAAATAGCCTGCCTGCACGGCCGCGCTCGTCGTCAACCAGCCCAGCTTTTTGAGCTTGAGTGAACGCGCTCCGAGCCACAGCATCATCGGAATCTCGAGAAACGCGCCGAGCCCGAGCGTTGCCGAAACCGTGAAGCGCGTGCCGTGCAGCGCGTGAACGACATAGAGCGGCAGCACGATCATCGTCGCGCTGGCGGCGAGTCCGATCAACGTCAACGCAAAGAGCGCCCTCCAGAGCAGGCCGACAGGAACATCGTCGGACGACGGCAGCGCGGCGTGGCGGCCTGCCTGTCGATGTTCATCCGAAGCAGACGCGGTTGGCGCCGCCGCTTCCGTGCCCGCATCGGGAGCCGCCGCCGCAGCGTTCTCGCGGCGGCCAGCCGGTGCCTCGACGATGCGCGAGACGAGCACCGCGCTTACCGCGAAACTCGCGGCGGCGAATCCGAAGAGACCGTCGAAGCCGGCCTGAGCGAGGATCAGCGCCCCGACCGCGGGACCGAAGACCCATGCCGCCGACAGCAGTGTGCGAAGCGCGGCGGAAGCAAAATCGCGCTCTGCGTTATCGGCGACAGGCAAGGCAGCGCGCCCGAACGAGAACACTTGTGACAACGAGGCCGCGCCGGTGCCGAGCAACAGCACGCCGCTCGCGGTCAGTAGCCAGTAGTCGCGAAGGAAGCAAAAGGACAGGAACCCGAGCGCCGCTGCGGCGAGCGAAAGAATGAGCGGCGCGCGGTGCCTGTCGCGCCGGTCGGACCAACGGCCCGCGGCCGTGCTGGCCAATACGCCGCTCGCGGAGATGAGCGTCATGAAGATGCCCAGCTTCACCGGCGACATCGACGCTTCCTCGACACCGAAGAGCGAGAGGTAGGGCGCGGTAAAAGACATCGCCACGCCGAGCATCAGCGTGGCGATCGCGAGCGATGTGAAATGCGGAATCCGCGCTAGGCGGCTCAGTTGGGAATGCACCGGTCGGTATCGTGCTCAGTCGACTATCCAGGCCGCCACGTCTATCGCGCCGATCATCGGCTCCCCCAGCATGAACACGGCATCGCGCGGCGCGGGTGCCGGTTGCGGCTCGCTGCCGTAGTTGATCGCGAACTGCAGTCGGCCGCGTCGGCGTAGACGGAGGCCATCGGCTAGCGTATATGCGGTGACGCCCGATTCTCGCACGCTTCGCGCAAGAACCGCGCGCAGCATCGCACGATCGAACCAGGCCGTCGCCATCGTGACGCGATCGCGCTGGACCAGCGCGGGCACGCCGTCGTCGAAACGCGCGAGCACCTCGACGTCCGCCCGTGTTTCAGCATGGTCGCGCCAGCGCATGGCAAAGCCGTCGACGCCGCCGAACCGAACAGTCGGCCGCAGCGTAGGCCGCAGTGATTCCGCTTGTACGACCCGCATCGGCAGCAGCGTCTGCAGCCTGCCCGGAGGCAGTTCCGGCGGAATCGAGAACGTGGCGGTTTTCGAGCCGGTGCGCGGGCCGAAGAGCCAGTGCGCGTTGCCGGACGCGGCTTGATCGAGAAGGCTGTCGGGCAAGATCGGCAGCGATGGCGCGACGACGAGCGCATAACCGCTCACGTCGCCGCTGGTGGGCACGATATCGACGTCGACGCCAAGCTCACGCAGTGTGCTATACCACTCGAACGCAAGCTGCTGATAGTCGAAATCGGCGCCATGCGGCTGTATGCGCGTGATCCACTCGGCTTCGTAATCGAACAGCAACGCAACCGGCGCGCGCTCGGCTGGAATGCCTACCCACTGCGCATGCGTCGACGCCAACGCGCGCAACTCGGCGCCCACTTCGGCGACTTCACGTCCGCCTTGGGACAAACGATCGTCGGGCGTATTCAGTCCGGAATGCATCTGCTCTTGCGCAAACGGACACTGGCGCCAACGAAAGTGCGATACGAGTTCGGCGCCGTGCGCGAACGCTTCCCATGTCCACAAGCGTACGACGCCAGGCTCGGGCACGGGATTGAACGGAGCCCAATTCACCGGCCCGGCCTGCTGTTCCATGACCCACATGCGTCCTTTTCCGACGCCGCGATAAAGGTCGTGACTGAACGCCGAAACATCAGGGTGACCCGTGCGCGCCCAGCGATGCTTGTCTTCTTCGGCGAGCGGTAGCACCTCGGTCCGTGGCACCGGATAGCTGTCCCACGCGGCGACGTCGAGGTCCGTTCGCGCAAAGGCGTAATGGTCGAACTGCGTGAAGAAGCCCATGAAGTTGTGGAGCAGGTCGCGCCCGGGGGCGTGTTCGCGAATGAGCCGCGCCTGCAATGCATGAAAGCTCGCGACTTCTTCAGATTGAAACCGCTGAAACTCGAGCACATGAGCGGGATTCGCATCGGTGGGCGTTTGGCGCGGCAACTCGATCTCATCGAAGTGGCGGTACTCCATGCTCCAGAAGACGTTTCCCCACGCTGTGTTCAGCGTCCCAATCGTTTCGTAGCGTCTGGCGAGCCAGCACCGGAATCGATCCAGCGCCGCTTTCGTGTAGCTCGGCAACGTATTGTGGCAGCCGAGCTCGTTGTCGGTCTGCCAGGCCACGATGGCCGGATGGCCGCCGTAGCGTCGAGCCATTTCGCCGACGATTCGCGCGCAATGGTCGCGATAGACCGGGCTCGACAGATCGTAATGGCGCCGCGAGCCGAATTGCCAAATGCGCCCGTCCTCGGCTATGGGCAGAATTTCCGGATGTCGATCCACGAGCCATTTCGGCGGCGACGCGGTGGGCGTGCCGATGACGATCTTGAGGCTGTGTCGCGCAAGTGTCGCGATCGCTTCGTCGAGCCACGTCCAGTCGTAGCGCCCCGGCCCAGGCTCGATACGGCTCCACGCGAATTCGGCGATGCGAACGTGGCTGATGCCGATTTCGACCATGCGGCGTGCATCGCTCTCCCACTTGTCCGTGGGCCATTGCTCCGGGTAGTAACAGACGCCGAGATGCATCGAGGTTTCCTCAAATGAATACGGTGCGGACCGATACGCGCGCGTTCGGCTGTCAGCCTTTTGTCGCACCGAAAGTGAGTCCCGCGACGAAGTGCTTCTGCATCGCGAAGAACATGACGACGGAAGGGAGCGCGGCAAGTACCGACCCCGCGGATACGAGGTTCCATGACGTTGTCCATTGCCCCCGCAATGCCGCGACGCCTACCGTGATCGGAGCCGCCTCGTCGCCTTGCGTGAGACATAGCGCCCAGAAGTAGTCGTTCCAGACGAAGGTGAATACGAGAATGGCTAGCGCGGCGAGGGCTGGGCGAACCAGCGGTAGCACGACGCGGGCATAGATCGCCCACTCGCTCGCGCCTTCGACGCGTGCGGCCTCGATCAGCTCGTAAGGCAGCTCGCGAATGAAGTTGCGCAGAAACAGCGTGCAAAATCCGGTTTGGAACGCCGTGTGGAAAAGCACGAGTGCCCAGACCGTGTTGTACAGATCGAGGCCGAGCATCAACGAACGTACCGGAATCATCAAGATCTGGATCGGCACGAAGTTGCCGGCTACGAAGATACCGAGCAGAACGAGGTTGCCGCGAAACCTGTAGTTCGCGAGAGCGTGGCCAGCCATCGAAGCGAGGAAGATCGATGCGGCCACCGCCGGCAACGTGATCAGGCAGCTATTGAGGAAATAGTGAAGCATCGGCGTCTGCGTAAGCGCCGTTCCATAGTTCTCGAGCAGTGAGAAGTGCTTTGGCCAACCCCAGTAGTTGCCCGCCGAAAGTTCGTCGGTCGAACGGATCGACGTCACGAGCACGGCGAGCAAGGGCAAAAGCCAGAGGGCGAGCGCAACGGGAAGAGACAGGCGATAGAGCAAACGCGGAAGGGGGCGCCACCGGGCGACGGGCATCGGATACATTCAGCACTCCTTATGGTCGCTTCACGCGGATTCACCGCGGACGAGGCGGCGCAACTGCCATGCGATATAGACGAGCATGATGGCGAACAGCACGACGGCGATCGCGGCAGAATAGCCTTCGCGGTAGTACTTGATGGCTTGGTCGTACATGTAGTACGCGAGCACTGTCGAACTATCGAACGGCCCGCCGCCGCTCATCACGGAGATCAGGTCGAAACTACGCAGCGCGCCGATTACGGTCAGCACGACGGCCATGAAGGTGGCGGGGCGAAGCTGAGGGAGGATCACGTGCCAGAGCAGCTTGAAGCCGCTTGCCCCTTCCATGCGCGCCGCCTCGATGATTTCGCTGTTGATGCCGGTGAGCCCCGTCAGATAGAGAATCATGCAGAACGGAATCTGCGGCCACAGCGCGGCGAAGATGATGCCGTAGGTCACGTAATGCGGATCGCCGAGTACCGGGATGCCGTGCCCGACGATCAGTTTCAGCAATCCGAAGGTGGGGTCGTAGAACCAGGAAAACACGAGCCCGACCACGACGCCCGGCAGTACGAACGGGGCAAAGAACAGCGACTTCACGAGACGCATGCCGAATACGCTCTGATTGAGGTAGAGCGCGAGCACGAGCCCCGCGGGCGGCGCGAGCAGGAACAGCACGAGCCAGACGACGTTGTTCTTCAGCGCAACATAGAACGTGTCGGATCGGATGAGCTCGCGGTAGTTGTCGAGCCCGGCGAACGTCTTCGGCGTCATCCCGTCCCAATGATGGAAGCTGAGCGCGATGCTGCTCACGATCGGATAGACGACGAAGACGACGAAGAGCGCAAAGCCCGGCAGCAAGAAGAGCAGTGCCGCGCGATTGCGCCGGCGGTTCAGTGGCGTGCTCGCGTGAGCGCGTGCGTTAGGCGCGCGTCGCGAAAGCGTTTCCGTTGCGGTCGTCGTCATTTCGAAACCTTGGGCGATGCGAATTCCGGCCGATCGAGCGACCGAACGGCTAGCGGCGGCGCATTGCTTCGGTCCGAGCGCGCCGCCGCGCGATGCCTACTTCTTGTAGATGCGTTTGCGCGTCTGCTCGAGGCGTTGAAGGATCGCGTCGAGTTGAGTCGGATCGGAGAAGAACTGCTGCATCGCCTTCATCCCTTCGTCGGCCATCTCTTTCGTCATGTCGCGATCGTAGAACTGGGCGATGCCACCGGTCGTGCCCGACAAGGTCTGAAAGCCGACCTTCGCGATCGGATCCTGCGGCTCGGGCGCTTTGTTGTTCGAGGGCAGTTGACCCCAGCCTTTGGCCAGCTCGCCGTTGATCTCCGGTTGGCCCATGAAGGCGAGCAGGCGTCGCGCATCCGCCTTGTTCTTCGCTTTGGCCGGCACGATGAGCACATTGACGGGCCCGTCTTCGGCCACCGGCACCGCTGCGTCGATGATGGGGAAGCGGAAGTAGCCCATCTCGCCGCGGATCGACTCAGGCAGGATCGCGGAGAAGAACGTGCCCATCAGCATGGTGGCGGCCTGGCCATTGACGAGCAGCGGCCCCACCGAATCGACGTCGTATGAAAGCGCATTGTCGATGAAGTACTTGTCGTCGATCAGCGTTTTCCATGCTTCGTACACTTTGCGCACGCGGGCATCGGTGTACGGTACTTCGCCTGCCATCAGCTTCTGGTGGAACGCGTAGCCGTTGATTCGAAGGTCCAGATAGTCGAACCAGGCGGCGAGCGTCCACGAATCGCGTGCGGCGACGGCGATCGGCGCCACACCCGATGCCTTCAGCTTCTTGCAGTCGTCGAGAAATTGGGCCCATGTGGTCGGCTCGCCGGAAATGCCGGCCTTCTGGAACAGATCCTTGCGATAGAAGAACCCGTAGGCGTCGGTTCCGAGCGGCACACTGTATTGCTTGCCGGCCCAGGTCGACGATTGCTTCACCGACGCGTAGGTCTGGTTCCAGCCGTTCTTCTGCCAGTCGCTGCTGAGGTCCTGGAGCAGCCCGCGCTTGGCGAAATACGCCATGCGCTCACCGTTGTGCCAACTGAGCACATCGGGTGGATCCGTCGCGAGCCAACCCGAGATTTGCACCTTGTATGCTTCCTCGCCGACGTACGTGACCTTCAGATCGACGTCGGGGTTCGCCTTCTTGAACTGATCGAATACGTTCTGCCACGTGGCGCGCTGATTGCCGCGCGCCGATACGTTGACCGTGAGCGTACCCGCAATCGCTCCGCTCGCGGCGCAAAGCGTCGCTGCGGCAATACAGGTGAGCGCGAGCCTGCGTGCGTCGAATCTCATCTCCGTCTCCTTTGCTTGGCGTTATATGTCGCGCTGGCCTGAAAGCGGCATGACGCGGGGATTTAAGCGCTTAAATTTTTATGGCATCAAACGCGTTCATGGACGTACCATGATGCTTCGTCGTCCGAACCGTTCTGCGTCACGACATTAGCGCAGCGATTTTCCGCACGCAACTTTTGAGACATTGTCCCAGCATATGAGCAACCACGCGGTCATCGCCCATTTCACGGTGACTCTAACGTCGCAAGTTCGTCGTGCGACCGAACCCGAACT
Source organism: Paraburkholderia sp. (assembly GCA_039593375.1). GTDB lineage: Bacteria > Pseudomonadota > Gammaproteobacteria > Burkholderiales > Burkholderiaceae > Trinickia. The sequence goes on from JBCNPL010000019.1 coordinate 17,122, forward strand.
CGCCATGCGGAAGCCGTCATGGTGACGCTGGCCGAGGTGGCGCTGCGAGCCAAAGTGACCGCGGCGACGGTATCGAACGCGCTGCACAACCCGCAGAAGGTCAAGCCCGCGACGCTCGAGCGCGTGATGGCCGCGATCCGCGAACTTGGCTATCGCCCCAACTTGACGGCGCGTGCGCTCGCTTCGGGCCGTACGTCGACGCTGGCGCTGATGCTTTCGAACGTCACGAACCCGTTCTATCCCGAGTTCGTGCTCGCGGCCGAGCGCGAAGCGCGCAAGCGCGGCTACTTCCTGCTCGTCTGCAATACCGATGACGATCCGGGCACCACGCGTGCCTACCTCGATCAGATCGCCGGTACGCTCGCGGCAGGTGTCATCGTCATGAACACCGACCTGGGCGAGCGAGAGCTTGCCGAGACGGCGAATAAAGGCGCCGCGGTCGTGCTCTGCATGTGGGAGCGCGTGCGGGCATCGCGCGCGCTGCCTTGCGTGACGGTGGATTTCGGCGCGGCCGGCGCGCTCGCGGCCGAACATCTGTCGGAACTTGGACACCGCAAATTCGGCGCGCTCGTGGGCGTCGGCTCGGGAGGCCCGCAATCGTTGCGGTTGCGCGGCTTTGCCGAAGCCCTCGCCGCACGCGGTCATCCGCAAAAGGCGCTTACGGTCGCGCAGGCGCACGACTCGATAGAAGGAGGCTACGAAGCCGCGCGTGCGGTGCTTCGCGCCAAGCCGGTACTGACTTCACTTTTTGCAACGAACGACCTGATGGCGATCGGCGCGATACAGGCGGCCGCCGATCTAGGCAAGCGTGTGCCACACGATCTCTCGGTCGTCGGCTTGACCGACATCCAGCTTGCGCACCAGTTTCGCCCGGGTTTGACCACGGTGCGCTTTCCGACGCCACGCATCGCGGCGCAAACGATCGCGCTGACGCTCGAGATGGTGGAGGGCGGCTCGCCTGCTCCTCGAAGCCTTTATACCATTGGCGAGCCCGAACTGGTCGTGCGCGACTCGACCGGGCCAGCGCCGCTCGCTCGGCGCAAATCCGCAAGCTGATCGCCAATTTTCGCGGCGAGAGCGATTACGATGCAGGCTGGCTGCTTGCCGAGGTGCTCGCGCGACGAGCCGGCGCAAGGCCGCGCCGGCCGCCGACGCTGAAATCACCCGAGCCGCGCGTTTTACGCTCGCATCATGCGACGAAGCGACCCTCGCTCGCGACGGCGGCGAGCGGATTTCGCGAGCTCGGTACTTCGCGAGCCTGCAGCGCTTCGGGCAGTGACGCCTTGTCGCCGGGCCGGCCTAGCGCGACGCCGGCCTCGATCGCGTAGCCCTCGGGAACGGCGAGCTCGGTGCGGATCTTCTCTCGCTCGATGCCGGCGAGCCCGTGCGCTTTCCAGCCCGAGAGGCTAGCCTGCAGCGCGAAGTATCCCCATGCGGCGCCGGTGTCGAACGAATGCGTCGGCGCGGGCCGCTCTTCGGTCGCGCCCGGCGGCGTGAAAGTGCGCTTGGACAGAATGATCACGATCGCCGCCGCATGTTGCGCCCAGCCGCGGTTGAATTCGTTGAGGAATCCCAGGAAGCGCGCCCAGTGCTCGGTGTCGCGCCTGGCATAGACGAAGCGCCATGGTTGCGAGTTATACGAGGAAGGAGCCCATCGCGCTGCCTCGAGAAAAGTCAGCAGCGTCGATTCGGGGATCAGGTCGGGTGTAAACGCGCGGGGCGACCAACGATCGAGAAACTGCCGGTCGATTGCGTGGTCGGCGGTGCGCGAGTTCGAAGTCGTCATATATGAGTCGATGTTGGAAGTTTAGGACGTATTCTGGATTGGATACAGCCGCCGCGTGGCCCTGCGCGCGACGCTCACGTGACTTTACATCGAAATTTGTCCGGTCACAGAACTGCGCTATCCTTCAGGCGCAACAGATACCGTAGTGCCTCGGCTCAACGTCAAACGGAGCGCTTGCCATGTTGAAGAAGCTAATAATGTTGTGCACGGTTCTGACTTTGTTGTTCGGTGCGGCATTCGCGTCAGCCGTCGAAGTCAATACGGCCGACGAAGCCGCGCTCGAATCGGTCAAGGGGATAGGCCCTGTCCACGCAAAGGCAATCATCGACGAGCGGACGAAGAACGGTCCATTCAAGGACGCGGACGATCTCGTCAACCGCGTGAAGGGCATCGGCCCGAAATCGGTGTTGAAACTCGAAGCGGCTGGCCTGACGATCAACGGTTCCGCAAATCCACCGAGCGGCAAGACGGCATCGGCAAAAAGCGCTGCGCCCGCCGCGACGGCGCCCGCCTCGGCCGCTTCTTCGCCGGCACCTAAAGCCAAGGGCAAGAACAAGTCCAAGAAGGGTAAGGCAGCCTCGTCCGCGGCCGCATCGGGAACCTAGCCGGCGCGCGCGGCAAACCCGAGCGGTTGCTTTTGCGAGCTACCCGCGGCGACCGGGTTCGTCGCGCGCGAGCCCGCCGAAGTGCCGGCGCGCTTCAGCGATCATTCGTCGCTGCTATCGACGCCCTTCGATGCAGCGACGTGTCCCCTTTCCCGAGCGAGCAACTGCTGCTTGAGCGTCAAGGCTTCGCTATTGTCGGGCTGCAGCGACAACGCCCAATAGACGCCCGAGCGCGCCATCCGTAGATCGTTTTTTTCGAAGCCGTTCTGTGCTCGCGCAAGTGCGAGCGACATCAACCTCTGATTCTTGGCGCTGTACTGCTTGCCGCTCGCCGGCGAGCCGCCCCTCTTCGAGAGGGAGGGCGGCGTTTCGGCGGATTGCGCGACGATGCCCGAAGGCGGCGTCGCTTGTGACATGGCCAATGATGCAGCAGGTTGGCGCTCGCGCCTCGTTTCGCGCACGGCGTTCGGCGACGTCTGCGCGGTAGTCTGTGCCGTCGCGGGCGATTGTATGGGAGCGGCGCCTCGAACGGCGGCCGCATCCCGCATCGTCCGTCCATCGCTGGCGATCGCCGAGCGCCGCGATGCCGTCGGCGATTCGGCGGCCTCACCAGTGCCGCCCGTCGTCACGCTGCCTTGCACCGACGTCCGCTGCTGCTCGGTCGCTTGCGTGTCGTCATACCGATGCAAAAGGATGGTGCCGCCGTAGAGGGCGAAGAATGCGAGCAATGTCAGCGCGGTGCCTTTTTTGATGGCCCATCGATCGACGTTCCATCGAGTCGACGAGCTCGCTCCCTCGGTAGAGGGCGCACGCATGTCGCCATAGGGATCGCTGTCGGCCGATGCGAACAGTGGAGTGGGGCGAGACGGCCACAGCATTTCGGCGAGCGATGCGCCGGCACGCGCCGCCGTCGCGCCTGGCGCACGGGGCGGCGACTTCGCCGCGTTTTGCTCGCTTGGCGAGCCGAACGCAAGCCGTGCCGGTGCGCCGCAGTGCGGGCAGAACGAAACCGGCCCCGATA
>JBCNPL010000190.1:0-5091 GCA_039593375.1 Paraburkholderia sp.
CGACAGTAAGCGACAGCCTTTCCACGCACCTGTCGTTTCTCGAAGATCTCCTTCTGGTGCCGCGCACATAGCAGCTCAAGCGTGGCCGTGCGCCCGCCGTTAACCGTCTTTGGGCGCTGTCTCCGAACATCCGCTTTTGTCGTACCACGAGCGGTGCGCAGCGAGCGCCCGAGACGGGCGCCCGGCATCGCGATGCCGGGGCGCGCGATCCCTCGAGACCAAGGAAACGACCAATGAAGAAATGGATGGGTGCCGTTGCCGCCGGGGTGGTGGCATTGGCAAGCGCGTCCGGCGCTCACGCGCAGGCGACGCAGGAAATTTATGGGCAGATCGGTACCGAAGGCGTGGGTATCGGCTACGGTCATGTGCTGGGCTCGATGTTCAATGCGCGTGCCGAGTTCAACGGCTTCGCGCTCTCGCACAGCTTCAACGCCGGTAATCTGCACTACGACGCGACGCTCAATCTCTACCACGCCGGGCTTTATGCCGACTTCTTCCCGGCGCCGAGCGTGGTGCCGTTCCGGCTGACCGCGGGCGTGCTGATCGGCGGAGACAACGTCGATGCGACGGCGCAGGCCATGTCGGGCAACTACACGATCAACGGGCAGACCGTCTCGGCGCAAGGCCAGCAGATTCATGCGAAGGCGAGCTTTCCGACGCTGCGGCCGTACATCGGCCTCGGCTTCGGCCATTCGCCGCATGCAACGAGAGGGTGGGGGATGTTCGTCGATGCGGGTATCGCCTACGGCAAGCCGCACGTCGACTTCGACGTGCCCGCCACGATCGTGGCGGAAGCGGGGCAGGCCAATGTCGACGCGGAAGAGCAGGACTTGCGCAACAAGGTGCAGCGCTACCACATCTATCCGATCGTAAAGGTCGGCGTGACCTATCGGTTCTAGGCGCGTGCCGCTCGTCGTCCGCTCGAGCTTTCGACGCAAGGCTCGAGCGCCCCGGCGAGGGCCGCCGCCGGGGGCTTCGACGTCCGCTATTCGACTTCAGCTATCCATGACCGGCGCACGCGTGCGCAGATAGTTCGCGAAGTCTTCCGCGACTTCGGGGTGCCGCAACGCGAATTCGACCGTCGCTTTCAGGTAGCCGAGCTTGCTGCCGCAATCGAAACGAGTGCCGTGATACTTGTAAGCCAGCACCTGCTCGTCGGAGAGCAGCGACTGGATCGCGTCGGTCAGCTGAAGCTCGCCGCCCGCACCGGGCTTGATCGAGCGCAGATGTTCGAAGATGCGCGGTTTCAGCACATAGCGGCCGACCACGCCGAGATTGGACGGGGCCACCTCGGGCGCCGGCTTCTCCACGATGCCGGACATCTTGATGATCGCGTCTTCCCATTCCTTACCGTCGACGATCCCGTACGACTTCGTGTCTTGCGGCGGGATCTCTTCGACACCGATGACGGAGCTGTGGTAGTGATCGAAAACGTCGACCATCTGCTTCATGACGCTCGGCACGGCATAGAGCAGGTCGTCGGCGAGGATCACGGCGAACGGATTGTCGCCGACGAGCTTCTCGGCGCAGAGCACCGCATGGCCGAGCCCGAGCGCCTCTGGCTGGCGCACGTAAAAGCAGTCGACATGGCTCGGCTTGATGCTGCGCACGAGCTCGAGCAGCCGCTCCTTGCCGCGCGCCTCGAGCTCGGCCTCGATCTCGTACGACTTGTCGAAGTGATCCTCGATTGCCCGCTTGCTGCGACCCGTCACGAAGATCATCTCGGTGATCCCGGCCGACATCGCCTCTTCGACGGCGTACTGGATCAGTGGCTTGTCGACGATCGGCAGCATTTCTTTGGGACTCGCCTTGGTGGCGGGAAGAAACCGCGTGCCGAGACCGGCCACGGGAAAGACTGCCTTGGTGACTTTTAGCATGGCATTACCCTGGTTTTGTCGATTGCTCGGTCGGAATAAACGACTCGTCGTGCCCGGTTATGCGGGCAAACGTGCTAGCTGCGCGCTCAGCTTGGCGACAGTATCCCGATATTGTGACAGCCTTTTCTGCTCCTGCTCCACGACGGCGGCCGGTGCTTTTGCGACAAATGCCTCATTTCCGAGCTTTGCCGCACATTTGGCGATCTCGGCATCGAGGCGAGCAATTTCCTTGCCTAGCCGTTCCCGCTCGGCGGCCACGTCGATTTCGACCTTCAGCACGAGCTTGTCGGAGCCCGCGATCGCGATCGGCGCGCCGTGCGCTTCGGCATCGAGCGTGGCTTCGTCGGCGATGACGCGCACTTCCGAGAGGCGCGCGAGCGCTTGCGCGTAGGGCGCGAATGCGCGCCACGCGTCGGCGTCGCCATGCACGAGCAACGGCACTTTCGTCGCCGGCGAGAGATTCATCTCGCCGCGCAGGTTCCGGCACGTATCGATCGCGGCCTTGAGTTCGCCGGCCCAGCGCTCGGCTGCCTCGTCGATCTTCTTTGCTTCGGCGCGCGGATAACGCTGCACCATGATCGACGCCGCGCCTTCGGCCGCATCTTGCGGCCACGCGTCCGTGAGCGGCGCGACCTTTTGCCAGAGCGCCTCCGTAATGAACGGAATGATCGGGTGCGCGAGACGCAGCACGGTCTCGAGCACGCGCAAGAGCGTGCGGCGCGTGGCGCGCTGCTGCTCGGGCGTGCCGTTTGTCAGTTGCACCTTGGCAAGCTCGACATACCAGTCGCAGTATTCGTCCCAGACGAACTTGTAGATCGCGTTCGCGACGTTGTCGAAGCGATAATCGGCGAACCCTTTCTCGACTTCGGCCTCCACGCGCTGCAGCAGCGAGACGATCCAGCGATCGGCCTGCGAAAAGTCCGTATAGCCGCCGGGCCCGCAATCGCCGGGCGCGCAGGGCCCTGGCTTGCTGAAGCCGCAATCGTGCCCTTCGCAGTTCATCAGCACGAAGCGCGTCGCGTTCCAGAGCTTGTTGCAGAAGTTGCGGTAGCCCTCGCAGCGCGCGAGGTCGAAGTTGATGTTGCGGCCGAGCGTCGCCATCGACGCCATCGTGAAGCGGAGCGCATCCGTGCCGAACGAAGGGATCCCGTTCGGAAACTCCTTGCGCGTCTTCTTTTCGATCGTGCTCGCCTGCTTCGGGTTCATGAGACCCGTCGTGCGCTTCGCGACGAGCGCTTCGAGGTCGATGCCGTCGACGATGTCGATCGGGTCGAGCGTATTGCCCTTGCTCTTCGACATCTTCTGGCCTTCGTGATCGCGCACGAGCCCGTGCACGTAGACCGTGTGGAACGGCACGCGATCCGTGAAGTGGGTCGTCATCATGATCATTCGCGCGACCCAGAAGAAGATGATGTCGAAGCCCGTCACGAGCACGGACGACGGCAGGAAGCACTCGAGATCCTTTGTCTCGTCCGGCCAGCCGAGCGACGAGAACGGCACGAGCGCCGACGAGAACCAGGTGTCGAGCACATCGTCGTCGCGCTTCAACGCGCCTCGGTAGCCGCGCGCGGCCGCTTGCGAGCGCGCCTCTTCCTCGCTGCGCGCGACGAAGACCTCGCCGTTCTCGCCGTACCAGGCCGGGATCTGATGGCCCCACCAGAGCTGGCGCGAAATGCACCAATCCTGGATGTTCTCGAGCCACTGGTAGTAAGTGGTCGTCCAGTTCTCGGGCACGAGCTTGATCTCGCCCTGGCGCACGACTTCGAGCGCACGCTCGGCGATCGACGTGCCCGGATGGAACGTACCTTCGGGCGCGGGCTTGCTCATCGCGACGAACCACTGATCGGTCAGCATCGGCTCAATCACGACACCGGTGCGGTCGCCGCGCGGCACCATCAGCTTGTGCGGCTGCACCGATTCGAGCAGGCTTTGCGCTTCGAGATCGGCGACGACGCGCTTTCTGGCCTCGAACCGGTCGAGGCCCCGGTAGGCGGCGGGCGCGTTGTCGTTGATCTTCGCATCGAGCGTGAGGATCTCGATCTGCGGCAGGCCGTGGCGCTGGCCGACCTGATAGTCGTTGAAGTCGTGCGCCGGCGTGACCTTCACGACGCCCGTGCCGAACTCGCGGTCGACGTAGTCGTCGGCGATGATCGGAATTTCGCGGTCGGTGAGCGGCAGCTTGACGTTCTTTCCGATCAGGTGGCGATATCGTTCGTCTTCCGGATGGACCATGACGGCGACGTCGCCGAGCATCGTTTCCGGCCGCGTCGTGGCGACGGTCAGGGAGCCGCCGCCGTCGGCGAGCGGGTAGCGGATATGCCAGAGATGGCCGTTCTCCTCTTCGCTGACCACTTCGAGATCGGAGACGGCCGTCAATAGCACCGGGTCCCAATTCACGAGCCGTTTGCCGCGATAGATGAGCCCTTGCTCGAAAAGGCGCACGAACACTTCGACGACGACCTTCGACATCTTCTCGTCCATCGTGAAGTACTCGCGCGACCAGTCGATCGAGGCGCCGAGCCGCCGGACCTGGCCCGTGATCGTCGAGCCCGATTCGCGCTTCCATTCCCAGACGCGCTCGAGGAACTTGTCGCGGCCGAGGTCGTGCCGCGAGACGCCCGCCTTGTCGAGTTGCCGTTCGACGACGATTTGCGTCGCGATGCCCGCGTGATCGGTACCGGGCAGCCAGAGCGTGTTGTCGCCGAGCATCCGGTGGTAGCGCGTCAGGCCGTCCATGATCGTCTGGTTGAACGCGTGACCCATGTGCAGCGTGCCCGTGACGTTCGGTGGCGGCAGCTGGATCGAGAAATTGGGGCGGCCCGGCTCGAACTTCGGGGCGGCGTAGCCGCGTTTTTCCCATTCGGGACCCCAAAAGGCCTCGATCGTCTGAGGCTCGAAACTCTTCGCCAGCGTGGTGTCGCTCATGGTTCAGATCCGCCGAAAGATGCGTATAAAGATCGTGGAAAATGCGTCGAAACCTTGAATTATAAGCGCCCGGAACCTGCGTGAGCCCAGCCGGCCGTTCGGCCGAGGGCTTCGCGCGACATCGCGCCGTATAATGGGCGCCGCGCCCCGCTTTTCTGCTCACCGAATGCCCGATCTGCTCGCCAACCTCAACCCCGAACAATTCGCCGCCGTTACGTTGCCGAACGAGCCGGCGCTGATTCTGGCCGGCGCCGGCAGCGGCAAGACGCGGGTGCTCATCACGCGGATC
>JBCNPL010000191.1:0-5086 GCA_039593375.1 Paraburkholderia sp.
CAGACCGTCGACGTTTTGCGTGACGAGCCGGGCGATGCGGCCCACGGCACCGAGCTGCGCGAGCGCCCGATGCGCGGCGTTCGGCTGCGCCTGCGCCAGCATCGGCCAGCCCGCCATGCTGCGAGCCCAATAACGGCGCCGAGCATGTTCGGAACCCAGAAAGGCCTGCAACTGAATTGGTTGCGCGCGCATCCATTCGCCGTTCGCGTCGCGGTAGCCCGGAATGCCGGACGCGGTGCTGACGCCCGCGCCCGTCAACACGAAGAGGCGTCGATGCCTGCGCGCGAACTCGCGGAGCGCGTCGACGCCTCCTTCGTTCGGGGCAGCGGGCTGTATTGCGAGGGATGAAGACGATACAAACGACGATGATGCGACGGATTCGCTCATGACACGGGGGAGCTGGGACGGCGCAACGCGCGACGAGGCGCATTCTACGCCGTTCGCCGCCCGCCTGCCGAGACGCCGGCCGATCGCGCCGCGTCCCCGGCGTTCACCGCGACTGCGATGCGGCCCGCCGCGCCTCTCTCGAGCCGAGCACGCTCTGAATCATGCCGTCCATCTCCTTGACGATCTCCGCGAGCAACGAGGTGACGACCGCGAACTCGCGGCCATAAGGGCCGGCACGGCCCGCGGAAATGCGGGCGTTGATCGCCACGATGTTGGCCTGCATCGAGATGTGGCTGAGTCTGTCCGCCAATTCCGCGCTGCGTTTCGAAGCGGCCTGCTCGACGCCGCGCATCTCATTCTGGTACGCCAGCGTGATCTGCTGGAGCAGTTCGAGCAGCGGTGTGGCCTGCGCGATCAACGCATCGATCGCAACACGGCCCGTCCCGGCGCTCGGCTGACCGCCTGTCTGCATCGCGCCCGCCACGATCGACTCGATTGCAGCGTCCGCATCGTCGATGAAACGGCGGATACGCTCGTCGGCCCCTAGCTTGCCGAAATAAAGCGAGCGCAACGCGTCGGAGAAGGCACCCGGCAACCGCGCGTTCCCGTCGACCAGGCCCGCGTGCGCGCCGGCAAACGTCGCTAGGCTCTCACGCGCAACCGCGAGCGCCGACGCGTCGCCGTGACAGGCAAGCAAGACATGGAGGACGATGCGCTGCGACAGCATCCGCTGGCGCCCCGCGACGTTGATGAGTTCGCCGATGACCTGGGCGGAAACGACATCCTGCGTTTTTGCTACCTTTTCTTCGTTCATGTCGGTAACGCTCGATCGGTCGCCCAATCGGCGCGAGATCGATTTGGGACCCCGTTGCCCCTTCGGCCGCGGCGATGCCGCGGCAGCCGTCCTTTGCGCACATACGACGAAGCCCCCGTTGGCCTTGCCGCAGCGAGTTCGACGCAATAGCCGTGCCACGGCCCCATCGGTAAGCGCGCAGGGCGGCCGCCCCTCCATTCGTGCGATCTTTCTTTCGCGGTGCATGCGGCTCGCCCGTCGCGCGCGCGTCGCGAATCGGATTGGTGCAATGAAGCCCGGGAAGCGCACCGTCGCGGGGCCGGCTGCCCCATCGGCCCCTGCTTGCCGACGATGCGCCCGGCTCAGAAGCGATCGACGCGGAACGGAGCGGGATCGACGAACGGCGCGATGCCCCCCATCATCTCGGCCACGAGCCGGCCCGTCACCGGTCCCAACGTGAAGCCATGATGCGCATGACCGAACGCGAACCAGAGATCGCTGTGATGCGTCGCGGGCCCGATGATCGGCAGCATGTCCCCCGTGCAAGGGCGTTGGCCCATCCACGGCTCGGTATCGACCCTGGGCCCAAGCGGAAACAGCTCGTGCGCGATCGGCTCGACGGCTTCGAGCTGGTCCGGAGTTTTCGGCTGATCGAGCAATGCGAGCTCGGCGCCCGTCGTGAGCCGAATGCCACGATCCATCGGCGTGATCAGATAGCCCCTTTCGGCATCGAGCAGCGGGTAGGTCAACGGGGCCTCGGGCTGCGGCCGGTAATGCATGTGATACCCGCGCTTGATCCCGAGCGACAATCGGTAGCCGAGTCTCGACGCGATGCGCTCCGACCAGGGACCCAATGCCACGACGGCCGAACGCGCTTCGACGGGGCCCTCGTCGGTGTCGACTTGCCATTGTCCCGAGAGCGTATCGGCGTCGCCGATCAGAAACCGGCCGCCAAGCCGCTCGAAGTAGCGCGCGTAAGCGGTCACGAGCGCATTGGGGTTGCCGACCGAATACGTTTGCGTGAACCAGACACCGCCCACCAGCGAAGCAGCGAGATTGGGCTGCAGCTCGTGAAGCCGAGCCGCGTCGAGCGCTTCGTATTCGACGCCGAATTCCTTTTGCCAACGTTCCGCCGTCCTGAATTCCTCGTCGCGCTTCGCGGCCGTGCGGAACGCCTTGATCCACCCTGTCGGACGCATGAGCCCGCTCGCGCCCGCCGCGTCGGCCAGCACGCGATGTTCGCTGACGCAATGCCCGATCAGGGTCGCGTACGAGCGCGCGATCGCCGCATGGCGTGTGGGATGCGAGTTGCGCCAGTAGCGCAACAGGAACGACGCGAGCTTCGGCATCGCCGCCGCGTGATAGCGCACGTCGAGCGCCTCGTTACGCGCGTATTCGAGCAGCTTGCCGAGCTCGCGCGGAAATGCGTACGGATAGACGCCTTCGCGCTGAATCAGCCCCGCATTGCCGAACGATGTCTCGTTGCCCGGCTGCTTGCGGTCGATCAGTGCGACGGCATACCCGCGCTTTTGCAGGTGCGTAGCGACGCAGACGCCGACCATGCCGGCGCCGAGCACGATAGTGTCGAATTTCATGAGGTAGCGAGGGAAGGGAGAGACCGGCGGCCCCGCGGATGAAACCGGAGGCCGTTGTGCAATGCGCAAATGTAGATAAAGCGGTCAGCTTGGCATTTCATGCGAGCGTGTGCGGAGCGCGATGGCGAATCGGTTCGGCAATGATACAGGGTGCGTCCGGCCCTCGATTCGACGCTTCATCGGGTCGCGCTCGCGTGAGTCCTTGCCGACGAACGATAAGCGGAAAACGCAGCGCCTGCCGTCAAATTGTGCTTTACTTGCCCATGCATCTCGAATAACGAAGCACGGCTGGCTAATCGTCAAGATCAGCGGCACGGTCAGGCGACGGTTGGCTGCGCGAGCGGCACCGAACGCACTCGACTAGAAGTGCCGGTCGCGATCCTATCCCCAAGGGAATTTCCTCAGGGAGCCTCGTGATAGCGCTCCCTTCGCGGCAAAGGAGACGATTCATGGCAATCAGCATCAGCCTGACGGTCAACGGCAAGCCGGTGACCGAGGAAGTCGAGCCCTATACCCTCCTCGTTCATTTCATCCGCGACGATCTGCGCCTCACCGGCACGCATGTCGGTTGCGATACGGCGCAATGCGGCGCCTGCACCGTGCATTTCAACGGCCGCGCCGTGAAGGCGTGCAACGTTCTGGCCGTGCAGGCCGACGGCGCCGAGATCACGACGATCGAAGGCCTCGCGCAAGACGGCGAGCTCCATCCGATGCAAGCCGCATTTCGCGACTGCCACGGCCTCCAGTGCGGCTTCTGCACGCCCGGCATGGTCATGAGCGCGGCCGCGCTCGCGATGCAGCAGCCGAATCTGACCGCCGATCAAGTGCGCCATCAGCTCGAGGGCAACCTCTGTCGCTGCACGGGGTACCACAACATCGTGAAGGCCGTGCTCGAAGGCGCAGCGGCAATGACGAGCGGCGCCGGGCAAACAGGCTCGACGCAGGCTTCCGCAGTCCGTTAAGGAGACCTGAACGATGAACGCCCCCGAACAGCCCGGCTTGATCGGCGCTTCCGTCAAGCGCAAGGAAGACTACCGGTTCCTCACCGGAAGCGGACAATACACGGACGACGTCGTACTTCCGCGCCAATCCTATGGTGTGTTCCTGCGCTCGCCGCACGCGCACGCGCGCATCGGCAAGATCGACATCGAGGACGCGAAGCGCTCGCCCGGCGTCATCGCCATTTTCACAGGAGCCGACCTCGCCGCCGAGCACGTCGGCGGCCTGCCGTGCGGATGGCTCATTCACAGCATCGACGGTACGCCGATGCACGAACCGCCCCACCCCGTTCTGGCGGTCGACAAGGTGCGCCATGTCGGAGATCCGGTCGCGCTCGTCATCGCGGACTCCGTGAAGGAGGCCAAGGACGCGGCCGAACTCATCGAAGTCGAATACGACGTGCTGCCCGCCGTGACCGACACCGCCCACGCGGCCGAGCCAGGCCAGCCGCTCGTGCACGACGGCGTGCCCGGCAACGTCTGCTACACGTGGGGCCACGGCGACAAGGCCGCAGCGGACGCCGCGTTCGCGAAGGCCGCGCATGTGACGACGCTCGAGATCGTCAATAACCGGCTCGTGCCGAATGCGATCGAGCCGCGCGCCGTCAACGCGAGCTACTCGAAACAGGACGACAGCTACACGGTGTACGTCGCGAACCAGAATCCTCACGTCGAACGGTTGCTGATGGCCGCGTTCGTGCTCTCGCTGCCGGAATCCAAGCTGCGGATCGTCGCGCCCGACGTTGGCGGCGGCTTCGGATCGAAGATCTTCCTCTACGGCGAGGACGTCGCGCTCACCTGGGCCGCTAAGCGCGTCGGCCGCCCCGTCAAATGGACGGCGGAGCGTTCCGAGTCGTTCATCTCCGACGCGCACGGCCGCGATCATGTGACGAAAGCCGAGCTCGCGCTCGACGGCGACGGCCGGTTCCTCGCCATGCGCGTCCATACGATCGCGAACATGGGCGCCTATCTGTCGACGTTCGCGTCGTCGATACCGACGATTCTCTATGCGACGCTGCTCGCCGGCCAATACGCGACGCCCGCGATCTATGCCGAGGTCCAGGCGGTCTTCACGAATACGGTTCCCGTCGATGCGTACCGCGGCGCGGGCCGACCGGAAGCGACCTACGTCGTCGAACGGCTCGTCGAGACGGCGGCGCGCGAAACCGGCATCGACCCGGCCGAGATCCGGCGCCGCAATTTCGTCCGCGAGTTCCCATACACGACACCCGTGGGGCTCACCTACGACACCGGCGACTATGAAGCTTGCCTCGACAAGGCGATCGAGCGCGCGGACGTGGCCGGTTTCGCCG